>JBHENE010000165.1:0-11373 GCA_046262215.1 Chthoniobacterales bacterium
CTTATGCGTTCGTCGCCAGCCGCGTTGCCGAAGGTTTGCGTGGATTGCTTCGCAGCGCACCGATGCAAAACGGCGCGGTTTCGTTGCCGGCGTTTCTCGCACATTGCGCGACTCAGCGACTGCCGCTAACGGGCCACGGGATAGTGGCGCTCGCGCATCTCGCCTTCCAGGAAGTGAAGACGCTCTTCCGCCGGACTTTCGCCGAGCGCGCGGACGCAGCCGAGTGGCAGATGACGGCGGATGATTGCGCCTTTGTGCGGAAGAATTTCGAATACCCGCGCTTCGACGAATACACCTATCCATCCGCTGACCTACAGATTTCAGCGTCTTCGGTGGCAGCAATCGCGCGTGGCGAGTACGAGTGGATCGTCAGCGAATTTCATCCACCGATCGCGATCATGCATCACGCGTTCTATTGGGGTTGTCCCGACAAGCCGGCGCTGTCGCGCGCGCTCGAGAGCTCGACGTTCGGACAACCAAATGCGCACTACGGGTTCTTCGCCGCCGATTTCACCGCGCATACAGCAGTGCGACAGATGGATGCGCTGCCGGATCTAACCACGTTTGTCGCCGCGCAACGTTGCGATCCTAGATGGCGCAGTGTTCCGCCCTCGGACGTGGAAGTTTACGCCGACGAAACGACAGCTGATATCTGCATGCGGCGCCGCGGCTCGCACGAATACCTCGGTTCGTTTGCGCGTGCCTGGATTATACCGCTTGGGTTTCATCCGTTCACCTTCACGCGTGCGCCACACACCCCGCGTCTGCGTTGTGGCAAGGCGATCGTGCAGCGACGCGCGTGGACAGTTGGCGTTGACGAACTCGCTCTCGGCAAAATAAGCGGGTTGTCGGCTCTGGTTAAAGCGGCCGGTCAGCTGCGCGCCCGGAAAGAATGGCCGCGCCACATCTACATCAGACCGACTGAGCAAGCGCTACGGCGGAGCGGTGCGGAAAATCGCGACAAGGACACGAAGCCAGTCTTCATCGACTTAGAGAGCTATCTCTCGCTCGAGATTTTCCACCGCTGGCTTGTCAAAGCCGGCGAGCTGGAGGTGACCGAAATGTTGCCGGACGCGGAGCATCTTTGCTGGCAAGAGGCCGACGGTCGCCGGACGTTCGAGCTTCGCACCCTGATCGTCCCACGCGCATGAAAATCATCGCGGTCGCGAACCAGAAAGGCGGAGTCGGCAAAACAACTACTGCGGTCAACCTCGGCTGCGCGTTGGCGTTAAAAGGTCAGCGCGTGCTGCTGATCGATCTTGATCCCCAAGGGAACGCGACGAGCTCTTTCGGTCTGCAGGAACTCGAGGGCGAAAGTCTCTACGAGCCGCTGCTCGGCGAAGCGAAAGTAGCCGACAAAGTTCTGCCGACACGGCTTGAGGGTGTTTTCATCATCCCGGCGGATCTCGACTTAGCAGGCGCCGAAATCGAAATCGCGCGCGGCGAAAATCATCTGACGCGGTTGTCCGAAACGCTCGAGCCGTTCCGCGCGGACGAAACGTTCGACTACATCTTTCTCGATTGCCCGCCATCGCTGGGCATCCTGATGACGAACGCACTCGCCGCCGCGGATGAATTGTTAACGCCGATTCAGTGCGAGTTCTTCGCGCTCGAAGGGCTCGTCAAAATCGTGCGGGTGGTCGAGCAGGTGCGGAATTCCGGCGCGAACGATCGCATCGAGATTGCCGGCATTGTGATGACGATGTTCGACGGGCGCACGAACCTCAGCGCACAGGTCGTCGCCGAAGTGCGGGCGCATTTCGCGGAGCGCGTTTACCAGACTGTGATTCCCCGGACGGTGCGTCTGAGCGAAGCGCCGAGCTTCGGCATATCGATCTTCGAGTACGATCCGAATGGCCCTGGCGCCCGCGCCTATCGCTCGTTAGCCGACGAGTTTCTGCGGCGTCATGCGGGCGGGTGATCCGACGTAGCGCAAGTTTCCAACTTGCTGAGTCTGAGCTGGCAAGTTGAAAACTTGCTCTACCCGGAGAGCGTGCTCGCCGCATGCAACGGGCGTTCGGAATCGAGACGGAATACGGGATCACGGTCGACGGCGCGGAGTCGCTCGACGTGGTCGCAGAATCAATCGAGCTGGTGCGCAGCTACATGGGCCACGGAGCCCACATGAAATGGGATTATCAGCTCGAGGATCCGCATCAGGACGCGCGCGGTTTTCGTGCGGAGGAACTGCTGCAGGACACCGATGAATCCGCCTACTTCGAGATCGACAAAAGCCGGCCGCTGAGTTTTCAGGAAATCAAAACGGACCTGGTGCTCGCGAACGGCGCGCGTTTTTATAACGACCACGCGCACCCGGAGTATTCGACGCCGGAGTGCACCACGTTGCGCGAGATCGTGGCGCACGATCGGGCCGGGGAGCGAATCCTGGCGGAATGCGTGCGTCGCCGAAATCTCCAGCTCCCGGAAGGTGAATCGGTCCGGCTTTACAAAAACAACACGGACTTCGTCGGGCACAGCTACGGGTGCCACGATAATTACCTGATGCGTCGCGATGTGCCGTGGTCGCGCGTCGTCAGCGGCATGTTGCCGTTCCTCGTCACGCGGCAGATTTTCGCCGGCGCCGGCAAGCTCGGCATCGAATCCGAAAGTGCGGCGGGTCAACCTGGTGTTTACCAGATTTCGCAGCGCGCGGATTTCTTCAGCGTGCTGGTGAGCATCGACACAATGAACCGTCGCCCGCTCGTGAACACGCGCGACGAGCCGCATGCGAACGCCGCGAAGTATCGGCGTTTTCACGTCATTATCGGCGACGCGAACAGGAGCGAGTGGGCGACAGCGGTGAAGATCGGGACGACGGCGCTGGTGCTGGATTTGATCGAACGCGGCGAGGCGCCGCAGCTCGAGCTGGCTGATCCAATTCGCGCCGTGAAATCAATCAGTCGCGATGGGGACTACCGTTGGCTCGCCGAACTGCGCGACGGTCGCACGATCTCCGCTCTCGATCTGCAGCGGCAATATCTGGCGGCGGCGCAGAAGCTCGAACGCGCAGCGGAAACGGAGACAGCGTGGGTGTTAGCGGAATGGGAAACGGTGCTGAACGATCTGGAGCGCGATGTCGCGTCGACGCAGGATCGTGTCGACTGGGTGGCGAAGAAGTTTTTGCTCCGTTCGCTGCGCGATGAGGAACAGCTTGATTGGGCTGATCCGTGGCTGCAGGCAATCGACCTTGAGTATCACAACATCGATCCTGAGGTGGGGCTCTTCCATGCGCTCGAGCGACAGGGTGCGATGCGCCGGATCGTCACCGATAAGGAGATCGCGACGGCTTCGGCCTTTCCGCCGGAGACAACGCGCGCATTCTTCCGCGGGCGATCGGTGGCGAAATACGGCGCTGCTATTTCGTCCGTGCAGTGGGACGAAGTCGTGTTCACGGACAATGGCCGCCCGCGACGAGTGGCGCTCCCGGAGGTCTTTGATGATGCGCGTCTCGAGCGGTTGAACGCGCTGTGTCGCGAGGAGCTGACCGTAGGAGAATTCATCGAGCAAGCTGCTCGCGCGTAGAGCGTGTCATCCCGAGCCGCGCAGACGGTCGAGGGATCTCACATGGTCTTCGACTGTTTAGTCGTCGAGAAATGTCAGCGTAATCGTGTGGCATCAGACCTTAGGCGAGATCCTTCGGCGCGCTTCGCCAGCCTCAGGATGACTGCGTACGTGCGCCGGCCCGCTTACTCGTAGACGCCCGCAGGCCTTACGACCACGTGATCAGCCGCAGCTCGTGCGCCTGCATCAAGTGCGGATGCGTCGGCACCACCCGGACACTGAAGCCGTACGTGCCGCTCTCCGTGGCCGGCACTGCGCCTTCGTAAAGGTAGTTGCCGTCGCCATCCGCGCGCTGCACTTCGTGCAACACCGTCGCAGCAGGATTGCGCACGCCGTCGATTTCGATCTCGCCGTGGTACGCCTGCACTAGTACATGTTTCGGGTCGACGCTGCCGAGGTGGAGCTTCGCGGAAAGCTGCAGCGATTCGCCGACGGGGATGTTGTGCCGATCCGTGTTGCCGATTTGCACATCGTAGATTTGCACCTGCGGCCAATCGTTCCGCATCTGCGCTTTCCATCGGCTGAGCTCGCCCGCCGCGCGGCAATTGTCGGCCGTGAATTCATCGAACGCAGTCTGCGCGCGCGTATACAGCCGCTCGGTGTATTCCTGCACCATTCGATGCGTGTTGAACACGGGCGTGACACTGCGGATCGACTCGCGCATCAACTGCAGCCACGCGAGCGGCAGCTTGCCATCCGGTTTCGCGTAATAGAGCGGCACGATCTGGTTTTCGAGCAGCTGATAGAGGCTGTTCGTGTCGACAGAGTTTTGGAACTCGACCGTGCCTGACTGAATCTCAGCGCCGATCGCCCAGCCATTTTTGCCGTTGTAACTTTCGCACCACCAGCCATCCAAAACGCTGAGGTTCAGTCCACCGTTGGGCGGCAGCTTCATCCCACTGGTGCCGCTCGCCTCAAGAGGACGCAGCGGATTATTGAGCCAAAGATCAACGCCCTGCACGAGCCGACGCGCGATGTAGGTGTCGTAATCCTCCACGAAGACGATGCGGTTCTCGAGACCGGCTTCGCGGCTGAACTTGTAGACCTGCTGGATGAGCGCCTTGCCGCCTTCGTCGCGTGGATGCGACTTGCCGGCGAAGATGAATTGCACCGGCCGCGTCTCGTCGTGCAGCAAACGCGCGAGACGTTCGCGATCGGAGAACAGCAACGCGCCGCGCTTATACGTCGCGAAGCGTCGCGCGAACCCGATCGTGAGCACTTCAGGATCGAGCACGTGATTGATGTTGCGAATCGCTTCCGGTGATTCGCCCACGCGCTCCGCTCGTTTCCGCATCCGGTCGCGCACAAATTCGACGAGGCGGAGTTTCAGCTTCTGGTGCGTTTCCCACAGCTGCGCATCCGGGATGTCGATCACACCGCGCCAGAATTCCGTATCGGCGAGGCGCTCTTCCCAATCGCCGAGATGCTTCCGGTAGAGCGCTGAAAACTCAGGCGCCATCCACGTTTTCGTGTGCACGCCGTTTGTGATGCTGGTGATCGGCACTTCCTGCTCAGGAACGCCCGCCCACACGTCCTTCCAAAGCGAGCGACTGACATCGCCGTGCAACTTGCTGACGCCGTTGGCATGCCGGCTCGCGCGCAGGGCGAGGATCGTCATGCTAAACGGATCCTGCGCATTCACGCGCGTCTGGCCGAAGGAGAAAAGCTCGTCGAACGGTAGCGAGAGTTCGGTCGCGAAATCGCCCAGATATTTCCGCATCATCTCGCGCGGAAACGCGTCGTTGCCTGCGGGCACAGGGGTGTGAGTCGTGAAAATGTTCGACGCCGCGACAACCTGCAGCGCGGAATAGAAGTCGAGCTGGTTCTCGGCCATCAGCCGGCGAATGCGCTCGAGCGCGAGGAAGGCCGAGTGGCCCTCGTTCATGTGGAAAACGCCCGGCGAAATCCCGAGGGCGTTTAGCGCGCGGACGCCGCCGATCCCGAGCACCATCTCCTGACGCATCCGCATCTCGAGATCGCCGCCGTAAAGCTCCGCCGTGATCAGGCGATCTTCGGGCGTGTTCTCCGCCACATCGGTGTCGAGCAGATAAAGATTTACGCGCCCGATGTGCAGCTCCCAGATCTTCGCCAGCACTTCGCGATCGAGTATTCGCACGGAAACCAGCAAGCGCGCATCGTTCCGGCGGACTTCGCGAATCGGCAGGTGATGGAAGTTCTGATTCAGCCGGACTGCTTCCTGAATGCCGTCCTTGTCAATCTGCTGCTTGAAATAGCCGTGACGGTACAGCAGGCCGATGGCGACGAAGTTGAGATCGAGATCGCTCGCTGATTTGCAGTGATCGCCGGAGAGAATGCCGAGACCGCCAGAGTAATTCGGAAACGATTCGTGGAACCCAAACTCAGCCGAGAAATACGCGACCGGCTTCTTCAGCGCGTTGCCTTTGCCCGTCTTTCCGTAGGTATCCTGCCGCGCCAGATACGCGCGGAACGCACCATGAACTACTTTGAGCTCGCGGATGAAATCATCATCCTCAGCCACTTCGACAAGGCGCGCCTGCCGGGAGAGCTGGAGCATGCGAACGGGATTGTGGTTGGTCCGTTCCCAGAGTTCGGGATCGAGGTGACGGAAGAGCCGGCGCGCTGACGGCTCCCAGGTCCACCAAAGGTTGAACACCATCTCGCGGAGCGGCTCGAGCGCCGGCGGCAGGGTGGGGATGACGTTGTAAGTGTGATACGTCGGCATGGGCGGCGCTATTTAGAAACGAAGCGCGGATTGTGACAGCAAAAATCTGAGCAGCAAGCGTTCCACTAACCCGGAGCAGACTCGGCGGATACCCGCGGCGCCGGCGAAGCGACGAGCAGCCCAATGATTGCGCCAGCCGCAAACCCGCCGAGATGTGCCGCCATGCTGACCTGCGGAGTTATGAAATCGAACGCGCTTTGAATCGCGATGATCAGCAAGATGCTGCGCAAGGCAACGCGATTATGTGCGAGATGCCGCTCGCGTAAAAGGACGCCCGCCCACGTGCCGACGATGCCCATGACAGCGCCCGATGCGCCCACTAGTTGATCGGCGCGATTGTGTCCGAACTTCCACATGGCCGCAACTTCAGCGCAGGAGATGACGCCGCAAAGCAGATAGCTGAACGCAAAACGCGCGCCACCAATGACGGCCTCGAGCGTCGGCCCGAAAAACGACAATGCGAGGAGGTTCACTCCCAGGTGCAATCCGCCGAAGTGGAGAAAGGTCGCCGTCAGCAGCCGCCAATATTCGCCGCGCCCGAGAACGGCGTACGGCTCCAGCGCGCCGAGCCGATGCAAGGCGCTGAAGTTCGTCGCACCGCCGAACAGGATCTCAGCGATGAACATCACGATGTTGAGCGCGATCAGCGTGGCGACGACCGGCGTCATGTGGGAGCGCGCGCGACCGAATAGCATCGGGCCGCTCTCGGCCGATCTGAAACGCCGCCCTTGCATGTGCGCAGTCTCGATCGCGGCGACGACGCGTTCGTGCTCGAGTAAGTTGCGCCGCGAATGGACGAAGCGCAGCGCTCGCAGCATTCGCCGCGCGCGGATGAAATTGCCGTTCTGCGCAGCTTCGGTCGCTTTGCGGATTCCGACCGCTGGCAAATAGAGCAGGCAAAACCACGCACCTCCGGCGATGAAACCTGCTCGATGCCTCGAGACCAAGGTGGCGATTGCCGTTACCAGCAGCACCACGATCGCGCCGCGTCGCCACGTCTGGTCGACATCTCCGCGCCACGTTCGCGCCAGCAGAATCGCGGGCGAAATCCATGCGATGAAGAGCAGGATGTGATTGAGGTCGAGCAAGATTTACACTTGGTGGAGAGCGTTGAGGCTAGCGTTCGGCAGGCCGTTGTCATCTCGAGGGCACACGCGTTCCAAAACCGCGTGACAACGGTCGGCCGCGATCGATGTTTCGCTCGTGGAACAACTCAACCTTCTCGGGGTTGCACTGGGCCTCGCGGCGCTCGCGGGCATCAATCTTTACCTGACGGTTTTCGTCACCGGCCTGGCCGTGAACCAGCATTGGATCACGCTCGCGCCGCAGTATCAATCGCTCGAGGTGCTTGGGCACCCGGCGATCATCACGATCGCAGGCGTCCTCTATTTTCTGGAGTTTTTCGCCGACAAAATCCCGTGGGTCGACTCCGCGTGGGACACCGTGCACACCGTCATCAGGCCAATCGGCGGCGCGCTCCTCGCGATCCAGGTGCTCGGTCATTCCACGCCCACGTACAACGTCATCGTGCTGCTGCTCGCGGGCACAACATCGCTTGTCACACATACCGCAAAGGCTTCATCGCGCCTCGTCGCGAACACCTCACCGGAGCCGTTTTCGAACATCGGGCTGAGCCTCGCAGAAGACGCGGCGGTCTTCGGCGGACTGGCGCTCATCCACTACAACCCGGTCATGGCGCTCGGCGTGTTTGCCGCGGCCCTGGCGGTGTTCCTCTACTTCATGCCGAAGGTGTTGCGCGCCATGAAGGCGAAGATCTGGCTCGTCTTGAAGAAGCTGAATGGACCGGCTGATTCCACAATGCCAGCCACCTTGCCGATCGCGCTGCCGGCAAAATTCGCGCCCGAGTTCGACCGGCAGAACGTGCTGGCAGAGACGATCGCATGGGCCGTGCCGTGTCTCAGCGGCAAAGGGCGGCGCATTCCGGCGAATCTTTTCGGCGCGCTGGTGGCGACAAACGAAGAGCCGCAGAAGATCGTTTTCGTCGCGAAGAAAAACGGGCGCGGCTTTTCTCAAACGATCGATCTCGACGGCTTGATGGTCTTGCGCGAGCCGAAGTTCCTGTCGGATAATTTGGTGATCTTCCCGTCGACGGGCAAAGGCCCGAAGTATCTGTTTATGTTCGCGCGCTCGAGCGGTCCGGTCGTTGAGGAGATCGCCGATTATCTGCGCACACGCCTCGTGACGCGGACGCCAGCGGTTGTCGAACGCGTGCACGAGTCAGCGTTGCAGGCCTAGCGACACGCCACGCAGCAGCGCTTCTGTCATTCCGACCGAAGCGAAGCGCAGTGGAGGAACCCCGCCGCGCTACTGAAGACCTTCGCGAGATCCCTCGACTTCGCTCGGGATGACGTGTCAGTAATTTGCGTAGTTGTCTGTTCAAGCGATGTCATCACTCGAGCGTTATGAAGAGTTGCGCGCGGCGGGCCGCGTGCGCGAGCGCGCGCTCTTCCCCGCCACACACGAGCCCTCCGAGTTGGAATTACAAGCGCGCTGGTTCGCCGGTGATTTCGGTCGCGCCTTCCGCAGCACCTGTGGGCAGCAGATCGAGATCGTGCAATTCGGCACCTGGAATCGCGAAGCCGGGCCGGATTTCACGGACGCAGCGGTTCGCATGGATGGCGGCGAGATCATGCGGGGCAGCATCGAGTTCGACCTGACAAATCGCAGCTGGGAGACGCACGGCCATTCCACCAATCCAGCATTCGAGGGCGCAGTGCTGCACGTCTTTGTGCACGCAAGCGAGCAGGAGTTTTTTACTCGGACTGTGGCGCATCGAGAGGTGCTACAGGTCCGCGTCGATCTCATGACACTACCAGGCAGTTTCGCGGCCAACGTGCCGCTCGCGCGGCCGGGCCGCTGTCAGGCGCCGCTGCAAGGATTAGCCGTGGAGCGTGTGGAAAGCGTGCTTGCTGGCGCAGCTAAATTCCGGCTCCGCCGCAAGGGTAGGAGGCTGCGCACGCTGATCGACGCCCGCGGACGTGATGAAGCGCTTTTCCAAGAGATTGCGGCGGCGCTTGGCTATAAGCAGAACAAGCTGCCATTCGCCCTGCTCGCGCAACGTCTGCCTCTGGCGACGCTACAGAGCAGCCGCGACGAAGCGGAAGCGCTCCTCTTCGGGATCTCCGGCTTTCTTGCGGCGCCGGATCTGAGCGTCTATTCAAATGAGACTCGAACCTATGTCCGAACGCTATGGGATCGTTGGTGGCGGCATCGCGATGTGATGCAGCGCCTCGTCCTTCCGCCCGAGCTCTGGCGTTTGGGCGGCGCGCGCCCGCTGAACTATCCACAGCGCCGCCTCGGCGCCCTCGCTGCCATTACGAGCGTCTGGCCTGCGCTGATGAAGTGCTTCGTCGCGCGCGATCCCGCGGTGATCGCAACGTTTCTAGGCCAGCTCACGCATCCGTTTTGGGATTGGCATTACACGCTCACCTCTGATGTCGCGCCGAAACAGATGGCGCTGATCGGCGAATCGCGCGCCGCGGAAATCCTCGCCAACGTCGTTTTTCCATTCTGGGAGGCTGAGGGAGTCGAGCTTTGGGAGGCTTACGAGAGCTTACGCGCGCAGCTAACGAATCGCCGCGTCGAAACTGCTATCCTGCGGTTGTTTGGAGACGACCCACGCCGTGCGCAGTTCGTCGGTCGCGTCGCCCAACAACAGGGCTTGCTGCAGATCTACGAAGATTTCTGTCTGCAGGATAATTCCGATTGCGCGCAATGTCCGTTTCCCGAGCAGATGCAGCGGTGGACCTAAGACTGTGGCACCGCAGAACAAAAGCTCGGCGCGAGCCGACACATCAGTGATTCTCTGACGAGAGTTTCTATGGAGTTTCGCCAGCGCAATGCCTTTACTCTGGTCGAGCTGCTGGTGGTCATTTCGATCATTATTGTGCTGACGGGCATCGCGTTCCCCGCATTTCAAGGTGTGCAGAACGCCGCGAAAAAGACACACGCCAAAAATGACCTTGTGCAGATCGTCACGGCGGTGAACGCCTATTACACGGAGTACGGCAGGTATCCAATTCCTACGACAACGACATCGGATATAACTTTCGGCCCCGGCGGCTCGCCGACGACCAATGAAACTCTGATGAACGCATTACGTGGCCTTGATGCGTCGCTCAACCCCCGCCAGATTATCTTTCTCTCACCACCGGACGCGAAGGATGCCTCTGCTCCCAAATCGGGCGTCGGTACAACGACTGGCGCTGGTCAATTTTTTGATCCTTGGAACAACAACTACTTGGTACGAATCGACGGGGATTACAACAGCCAGGTCGCAAACCCATACTCCTCGAACGCAGGATCCGCTTCGCTCCAGAACGGCGTGATCGGTTGGTCTGTAGGGAAAGATAAAACAGGCGGCTCTGGTGACAGGAATGCTACGACAAACAAGGACGACGTCATCTCTTGGCAATAGCTCGCTGCTTGCAAACAACGAAGCGACCATCCACAATCCGAAGTTCTTCCCGCGGGTGTAGTTCAATGGTAGAACGGCAGCTTCCCAAGCTGCATACGAGGGTTCGATTCCCTTCACCCGCTGATTCACGATCCCGCTGCCTCATGAAAATATCTTCGCTTCGCGCCTTCTCCGTTTGCGGGCTTGGCGCCCTTCTATTTGGCGCGAGTGGCTGTGGCTCGACAAAAATCACACCCGGCGCATCGCATGACTTCGCTCCGCAGACCGGTTCGATCTTCGGCCGCCGACTACCTGTCAGCTCGCAAGCTGCGGAAAGGCCGCCGAAATCCGCCTCGAAGCCGAAACGACAGAAGGCGCAAAAGCAGCCGAAACGGGTGCGCGCGGCTGAAGATTACATGACCCGCGGCGGGTTTCGCTGAGTCGGGCGCAGCATTTTTGACATAGCACGCTTCCTGCTACATAGTGGGACTGGCGAAAGCTGTTGGGCTTGTGTTAGTGGGCGCTATGCTTCCTCGTGAAGGGCGCTCGGTATTCAGTCTCAATAGCTATCGACGATTAAGTCGGCCACGGAGTTCTTCGAGGAGCTCTGGTTATAAATAGCTAAGCTGCTAGCGCTTGCGCTGCGGCGGAAAATCGCACAGCGCTCGAGATCTGTGCTTGAGACACCATG
>JBHENE010000166.1:0-6228 GCA_046262215.1 Chthoniobacterales bacterium
CGACCGACGGATTAGAAATCCGTTGCTCTATCCGGCTGAGCTATGGGCGCTCCGTTCGGCTGACGCTAAACAGTCCGGCGCCTGGTGTCGAGAAGCCGGTCGATCTCGCCGCACGTTTCCCGGATCTTGCACGTAGAGAAAGTGATGCGTCGCTGCGCGATGTTGAAACCGGTTCTCGTGCGAAGCGCGATCTTCTATGTCGCGTTCGCACTCGCGAATTCTACGCCAGCTAGTGCCGCGCCGTCCGATTTCCGCACAATGAATTCTTTGATGGTAATCTCTCCTTACAAGCACCACGGCACATGGGTGTTCGATGATCCGTCCGTCGGGTTAGACAAAGAGCCCTTCATTGCAGGCATCGACACAATGATCGACAAAATGACCGCGAGCTTACCTCACGCAGAGAACGGCTTTCGGGCGATCTTTAGCGCAGCGCCGTTTCCGGGATTTACCGAGAAGCTCGAGCTGCGTCGCTCGGAATCGGGCGGCAACTGGTATTACAGCGACCATTACAAAATGGAGGGTTGGCTCTGCCCAGCGCTGTTTAAATACTTCCCGTCTGCCCCGCGCGAAATCTATGTTCGCGCCGAGCCGAAAGCCTGAATCGAGGCTCAGTTTCCGAGCCCGCGTTGCTTCAATTCCCACACGCGTAGAGCAGCCAGTAAGAGGCTCTTGGTGCGCGTGAGAGTTCCGACTGCGGCCGGTTCGCGCGCTGATTCCCGAGTCGCGCTAACCGCTGAGACAACCTTCCTCGGGCGCCCGCGGCGTTTGCCGCTCGTGAGGGGACGCAACGCAGAATCGCTGACTGGAAGGTGACCACTGCCGTTCATAATTACTGTAAAAGCAGCTTGCGGGCCACGGCGGTTTCAGAAGGCGTTTTCGTGCTTCGAATAGCGCTTGTGCGGTGAGGCGTTCTCCGTCAATTAGCAGCCGTCATGGCGAACCGGAAACTCGGCTGCCTCAGCATCTTTTTATTCGTCGCACTTTGCGTGAGCGTGCTGATTAATTTTGGTCTCGCCGCAGCGGCCTTCAGCCGGCTCGGGAACACCGCGCGCGAGCAGGAAACGAAACCGCGCTTCCGCGAAACCGTCCTGGAACGCGTCAGCCGCGGGAATGAAGAAAAGATCGCGGTCATCGCGCTGCGCGGGCTGATCAGCTCTTCAATCTCAGGCAACGTCGGCGATTCGATGGTCGACGACATGCGCATCGCGCTCGAGCAGGCGCGCAACGATGAGCACGTCCGCGCGGTCGTATTAGAAATCGACTCGCCGGGCGGCGAAGTCACCGCCTCTGATGTGATCTACAATGCCGTTGTTAAGACACGCGCGAAGAAGCCAGTAGTCGTCTACATGGATTCGGTGGCGGCCTCGGGCGGCTACTACGTCGCCTGTGGCGGGAAGTTCCTGATGGCGAACGAGACGAGCATCACCGGCAGCATCGGTGTCATCATTCAGACTCTGAATTACGAGCAGCTTTTCAATAAGCTCGGACTCGCCTCGATCGTGTTCAAAAGCGGGAAGTTCAAAGATATGCTGAACGGCGCGCGACCAATTACGCCGGAAGAGCGTGATTACGTGCAGAGCTTTGTCATGGGCACCTACGACAAGTTTCTCGGCATCGTCGCAAAAGAGCGAAATCTCTCTGCCGATGTCCTGCGCAACACCGTCGCGGACGGCCGGATCCTTTCCGGTCGCGATGCGCGTGACCACCAGCTGATCGACGACTTGGGGCAAATCGAAGACGCCTACGCAAAGGCGAAGGAACTCGGCCAGGCACCCGACGCAACGGTCGTGAAGTACGGCCCGCCGTTCGCATTCAGCCGTTTCTTGCGCGCGCTTGGCAAAGGCGGCGACACAAAGATCGAGCTGAGTCTTCCGAAACAGCTCGTGCCGCAACTCGAATCCGGTCGCGCTTACTTTCTGCCGAGCTACTACGCTCCGTAGTCGCATGGGCGGCGAAGGCTTTCTGACCGCGCTGGCGGTAGTGCTGAACGCACTCTTCGTCCTTGGCGGCGTTTACGTTTATCTGTCGCTCGCGCGGCAGATCGGCGCACGCGCTGATGATGCTGCGGTCGACGCGAGCGGGCGAACCTTCGGTCTGCTTGAAGCCGTCGTCGCTCTCGCGCTGGCGACGTTGTTTGCCCTCAATGCGGCGGCCTCAAACGCATCCCCTGCGAAGGTCGTGCTGACTGCGCGCGACCTTGCCGCGAACCTGATGATATCGTTTGGTCTGGTTCTGTTCGTCTACGCACTGCTCCGTTTGCGGCGCATTGACGTGAATTCGCTGGCGGGCTTCGCGAAGATTGGCTTCGGCCGCACTCTCCTTACTGGCGGGGTCCTTCTTTTCGCGGCCTACCCGTTGATTTTCATCGCCGATCTCCTTACCCAGCGCGTGCTGGGAGTTCCTTCGAGCCGGCAGACCATCGTCGAGATGTTCAGCGGCTCGCAGACAATTCAGGAGCGGGCCTTGATCATCGTGCTCGCCGTAGCCGTCGCGCCGCTCGTAGAAGAGTTCGTCTTCCGGTTTCTGTTCTACGGAGTGCTAAAGCGCTACTTCGGGCGGACGGTCGGCTTGCTGGCGAATGCGATCTTATTCGCGGCGGTGCATGCGCATATTCCATCTGCAGCGCCGCTCTTCGTGCTTGGCAGTTGTTTCACGCTCGCGTTCGAGTGGAGCGGGTCCATCCTCGTTCCGATGACGATGCACGCGCTCTTTAACTCGCTCACTCTCGTCGCGCTCGCGTTCCCCGATTTGCTACCGCAATGAAGCTCCAGGCGCTCGGTGAGGACCGGCTGCTGAAGAGGCTTTTACCATCACTGTACCTCGGTTGCGGCGTTATCATCGGCCCTGGCGATGATTGCGCTGTGCTCCGGACCGACAATCCAGAGAAGGTCCTCTTGCTCAAAACAGACTGCGTGATCGCAGGCGTGCACTTCACGCTGGACGCGAAACCTTCCGCTGTTGGCTGGAAAGCGATGGCACGCCCGTTGAGCGATTTCGCCGCGATGTCCGGCCTACCGCAGTTCGCGCTTGTCACGATTGTTGTTCGCGCAGACACAACACTGAACTGGATTACTGCCCTTTACCGCGGTCTCGAAAAGGCGGCTCGCGCATTTCATGTCTCAGTTGTCGGGGGCGAGACGAGCACGACAACAGGTCCCGCGATGATCTCGGTTTCCTTGTCTGGCTGGGCAGAGTCTGATCGGTGGGTTTCGCGCTCGGGCGCAAAGTCCGGCGATGAACTGTTCGTTACCGGAAGGCTTGGTGGTTCGTTAGGCGGCCACCATCTTCGCTTCACTCCAAGAATTGCCGAGTCGCGCTGGTTGACCGGGCGGTTCGATGTCCACGCGATGATGGATTTGAGCGATGGCATCGGTGCGGATCTTCCGCGCCTCGCCGAGGCGAGCGGCGTCGGCTTTGAGCTCGATCAAGCCGCGTTACCACGCAATCGGCGATGCAGCATTCGTGCGGCCATTAGTGACGGCGAAGATTATGAGCTTCTCTTCGCGATTGCGCCGGAAGCCTCCGCACGGCTGCAGCAAGCCTGGCGTCGTAAATTCCCAAAGCTCCCGCTCACGCGAATAGGCGCCGTCGTATCCGAGGCAAGCACGACACGAACGAAGCTGCCGCGCGGTTATGTTCATTTCCAATAGCGTGGCGGAGACGCGAGCTGCCGGTGCTCGCGCTGCTGAAGGCGCGCAGCCTGGCGCGGTC
This sequence comes from Chthoniobacterales bacterium, assembly GCA_046262215.1. GTDB lineage: Bacteria > Verrucomicrobiota > Verrucomicrobiia > Chthoniobacterales > UBA10450 > JACCTI01. The sequence goes on from JBHENE010000166.1 coordinate 3,715, forward strand.
TTCGCACTCGTCGGCGATCTCGGCGCAGGTAAAACGCAGTTCGTGAAAGGAGTAGTCACGCAACTGGGCAGCAACGAAGAGGTCACCAGTCCGACCTTCACGCTCGTGCACGAATATCATAGCGGTCGGCTGCCGGTTTATCACTTCGACTTCTACCGGGTCGACTCGCCTGAAGCCGTGCTGGGCCTCGGCTTTGATGAATATGTATATGGCGATGGAGTTTGCGTGATCGAGTGGGCTGATCGATTCCGTGACTTGCTACCTCCGAACGCGCGCTGGTTCTCGCTTTCTGCGACAGGCGAAACTTCGCGCGCGATCCAAGAAACGAATCTCGCATGAAGATCCTGGCCTTTGATCTCTCAAGCGGCCACGGCAGCATCGCTTTCCGCGACGCGGCGTCAGAGACTTTCGCGAGCGGTTTCCCGAACGATCGCAAACACTCCGGCTTTTTTTTCGAGCAACTACAAGCGTGCGTTCGCAAGTCCGGACTGCCGGACCGAATCGCAGTCGGCCTCGGGCCCGGATCATACGCGGGCACGCGCATCGCGATTGCAGCGGCGCTCGGTCTGCGGCTCGCGAATCAGGCGGAGCTCATCGGCATAGCTTCCGTTCGCGCGATCGACACCGACGCGTCCGATTACGTCCTAATTGGGGATGCGCGGCGAAACTCATTCTACTTCGCGCGAGTTCATCAGCGTCGCTGCGTCGAAGGTCCCCTGCTCTGCACAAAAGAACAATTGCGAGAGCGTCTCGCGGCGAGTGACCTACCCATGTTTTGCACCGAACCGATCGACGGCTTCGGCCCAGTCGCAGTGGCGTATCCCTCCGCGAGTGTGTTGGCGCAGATTGCGGCTACGGAAGAGGTGTCCATCACTACAGCGCCGCTCGAACCGATTTATTTGCGCGACGCACACATCACTCAGCCAAAGGCAGTCTCCGCAGCCCGAGGTAGATGAGCGATACCCGAGAACATCGCTGCTGGGCTGAGATTGATCTCGGCGCGATCCGGAGCAATGCACGCGTCGCGCACGAACATCTCGGCCCCGACCGTTCGTTGCTCGCGGTCATCAAGGCGAACGGCTACGGACACGGGCTACGCGCCGTTGCGAAGGCGCTCGAACACGAAGCGCAGCTATTTGGCGTCGCGAATCTAGAGGAGGCAATCGAGGCCCGCACTGCCATCACCCAGCCGGTCATGATTCTGGGCCCGGCGCTTCCATCAGAGCGCCGGGAGATCGTCGAACGCGGCTTCATTGCCTCGATTTCCAGCTACGAAGAGGCGCGGGAATTCAACGCTGTCGCCGACGGGACAGCTGCGCTCCTCGCCTGCGTGATCGACACCGGAATGGGCCGGATGGGGATAGCGGAGCACGACGCAGCGGAGCAGTTGCAGCGGATCGCGGCACTTCCGTGCGTCCGAATTCACAGCGTCTCATCGCACCTTCCAGTCGCTGATGAAGATGCCGACTACAGCCGCGATCAACTCGCGCGCTTTCGAGCACTGATCGCTGCTGTTCGCGCTGCGGTAGCCGGTGACTACTTAGTTCACACGTTGCCGACTGCCGGTGTGTTCCGCTTCGCAGACTCCGCTTTCGATCTAGCCCGTGCCGGCCTGATGCTATACGGCGCAACTTCTTTGGGCGAGTTCCAGCCGTTGCTCACGCCTGCCATGACGTTGAAATCGCGGGTGGCGCTTCTGCGGAATGTTCCGCCCGGCACCTCCATCAGTTACGGCCGCACCTTCATGACGAGCCGCGACACACGGATCGCGACGCTGAGCGCCGGCTATGCGGATGGTGTGCCGCGCGCGTTGTCCGGACGGGGCGAGGTGCTGATCGGCGGCCGGCGCTGTCCGCTACTTGGACGCGTCACGATGGATCTCATCATGGTTGATGTGACGGATGTTAGGAACGTTTCAGTCGGTGATGAGGCGGTGTTGATCGGCAGGCAAAACGAAGAGCAAATCCTCGTCTCCGAAGTCGCGCATTGGGCCTCGACGATCGCTTGGGAGATCTTCACTGGGATTGGCAGCCGCGTGGCGCGCGTGTATGTCTGAGCGCGCATGTTCCAGATCATCTTTAACGAGCTGAGCGCTGCCGAGATGTCGGCGCTGCCGAAAATGTTGCAGCTTGATCTGCTAGCCGAATTTCAGGTGCTACCGACGGACCTGGATAGTCTGGACCAGACGAAGTTTGGCGTGATCGAACGCGAAGGGAAGAAGCTGCACCGGTATCGCGCGAAGGATTATCGCATCTACTTCGAGCGCAGCGCCGAGGGAGTGACCGTGCACCGCGTGCTGCACAAGAACACCTTCCGGGACTTCCTTTTCCGCAGTAAGTTACCGATGGCAGAAGACGATCAGCTCGGCAAAGCCGGCGAATTCTGGAAGCTAATCGAACAAGGCGAACGCACGCGGAAAGCCTAGCCGCCGCGCCTGCCGGGTACAGCAAAACGGCGACCCTAAGATCGCCGTCCCGCAAAGTGTAATGAAGAACGTCGCCGCTACTTCATCAA
>JBHENE010000167.1:0-19836 GCA_046262215.1 Chthoniobacterales bacterium
AACGCGGTCGTTCGGCCTGGGGCGAAGCTCAGGTCGAGCGGGTGCAGCGCGACAGCTGCGCCGAAGGTTTTGCTGACGCCCGTGAGTTGGACTGAGGCTGGCACGCCTCGCTATTCTGGCACGACGAAGTGAAAGACCGCAAACAACTGCTGCGGATCGGTCCAGGTGCGCGAGAGGCGGAAACCCGCAGAAGCGGCCAGAGCGGCGAACCCGTCGGGCGTGTACTTGTATGAAAACTCACTGATGATCTTCTCGCCTTCTTTGAGCTCGAAATCTTGGCCGCCGACGTGGACGGTTTGATTCGCCTCGCTCACGAGGTGCATCTCAATGCGGCCTTCCGCTTCGTTGTAAACCGCGCGGTGGCGCCAGCAGGGCAGGACGAAGTCAGCGCCCAGCTCACGGTTCGCCCGGACGAGTAGATTGAAATTAAACTCCGCCGTGACGCCTGCGCGGTCGTTGTAGGCTGGTTCAATAATGTCGCGCAATTTCTGCAGATCGACTCCGATGATGAGTCCACCGCTGCGACCACAGAGCTCGCAAACGCGCCGGAGAAATTCGCGCGCTACGTGAGGCACGAGATTCCCGATCGTCGAGCCGGGGAAATACACGGCTACGTGATCCGGTTTGCGCGAGGGCCTGGGGAGTCGGACGTCCTGCAGGTAGTCCGCGCAAACCGGCAGGATCTCGAGCTGCGGCATCGCTTCGTGCAGCGTCCGCGCGGATTCGATCAGCCCCTCCTTAGAAATGTCCACGGGCACATAAGCGATCGGGTTCTGCAGATGATCCAGCAGCATGCGCGTCTTGATGCCCGCGCCGGTGCCGAAGCCGACCAGCTCCGCGTTCGCGCCGATCGACTCCGCCATCTCCGCGCCGTGTGTTCGCAGTATCTGCTGCTCGGTGCGCGTGATGTAATACTCGGGCAACTCGGTGATCTGCTGAAAGAGCTCCGAGCCGCGTTCATCGTAGAAGAACTTCGACGGCAGCGTGCGCGGCGACGCGGAAAGTCCCGCCACCACTTCGGCGAGGAAATCGGAGGACGCCGGCTCCAGGTCGAGGAGTTCGACCTCGGCGGTAGGTTGGCTCATGCGAGGTCGCGCGCGAGACGGATGCCGGTGAACTGCCAGCGTTTGTCCGGCGGGAAGAAATTCCGATAGGTGCGCCGGATGTGATCGCGCGAAGTGGCGCACGATCCGCCGCGGAGGACCATCTGGTTGCACATGAACTTGCCGTTGTATTCACCGAGTGCGCCGGGCGCCGCACGGTAGCCGGGGTAGGGGAGATACGCGCTCCGCGTCCACTCCCAGACGTCGCCAAACATCTGCAGCAGCTCGGTGCCGTCGCCCGTCTCGGGCGCGGGCTTCGGATGGAAGCGAAGGGAATCGACGAAGTTCCCGTCGATCGTTACATCTGCACTCGCGCGTTCCCATTCGAATTCAGTCGGCAACCGCGCGCCGTCCCAGTTCGCGTACGCGTCTGCTTCGAAATAGCTGACATGCGTGACCGGCTCAGCTTCATCCACCGGGCGGAATCCTGACATGGTGAAATTCCACCACGCACCATCGCGCTTCACCCAATAGAGCGGCGCATCCCAGCGTTGCTCGTTCACCGTCGTCCAGCCGAGCGACAGCCAGAATTCAGGGCGCGTGTAGCCGCCGGCCTCGATGAACGCGAGGTATTCGCCATTCGTGACCGGCCGGTTCGAAAGCGAGAAGGCCGGCACAAACGCGCGATGCTGCGGGCCTTCATTGTCGTAGGAGAACTCCTCGCCGTGGTGGCCGATCAGCGTCATCGTTTCATCGAACTCGATGAAGTGCTGCGGACCCGGAGCGGCGCTGGTCGCCGGCCGAGCGGCCGCCGCTTCGAACACCGGATAAAGCGGGTTCTGCGCGAAGACATGCTTGATATCGGTGACGAGCAGTTCCTGATGTTGCTGCTCGTGTTGCAGGCCGAGCACCATCACCGGCTCGAGCTCGTCGAGCAGCGCGTCGTCCGCTGCCTCGATCAGCTTGATGACGCAATCGTTCACCGACTCACGAAAGCGGTAGGTCTCCGCGACGGTCGGGCGCGAAATCAAACCGCGCAGATCCCGCCGATGCATGTCGCCCGCGGCGTTGTAGTAGGAGTTAAAAAGATAGGCGTACTGCGGCACTTCCGGCCGATAGCTCGGCATCCAAACCTTCAGCACGAACGTCTCGAAGAACCAGGTCGTGTGCGCCAGGTGCCACTTCGTCGGACTTGCGTCCGGCATGGATTGCACCACGAAATCTTCCGGTTGAAGATTTTGGCACAGCCGCGTCGTCAAATCGCGCACGGCGCGAAAGCGCCGAATTAGCGAATCCGCTCGAGCAGGAGTTCCGGAGCCGCTGAGGTCACGCTGCCCTGGCGTGACATTGCCCGTGATCGTCGGCGCGTCAGGCGCCTTCAATGAACCCGCCTTCCTGGCTCTGCTCGGATTGTGCGGCCTCTACCATTTGATCGTGCGTCGCCTCTTCCACTCCGCCGGCGACCAGCTGAGCGCCCAACATCTCATCGTCGTCGAGCCCGGCTCGTGGCGCTTGCGTTCCAGTGTCGCTCGGCGTCACCGCCCACTCTTCCTCGAGGTCGGCGTTTTCCGGTGTCTCCTCAGGAGCTTCATCGCTCGCGACGCCCATCAGCTCCTGGCGTGCCTGTTCCCAATCAGCGTCAGTGAATTCTTCCGGATCGCGCTCATCGATCAGCGCTAGCTCACGCGCGCGTTTCTCCACCAGCTCGGGGGTAGGCGCGCCCATGCCGTCGCCGTGGACTGAAATTTTTCCGAAGCCGGGCTGCGAGTTCTCGTTCATACCATTAATACGAAGAACGGACGCCGAGTGTGCGCATGCCGGCGCCGAATATCGGCGCGCTTTTGCTCGTCATCCCGAGCGAAGTCGAGAATGGAACGCGCGGGCACGGCGTGACATGGACGTAGCCCGAATGGGATTCGAGCAGCCGCGAGCAGATCAAGCCCCCCACAAGCTCACCCGCGATATGAGCCGGACCGCGCACGACTGGACCGCCGACGCTGCAGCAGATCCGCCACGGAATTTAGCCACGGATGAACACGGATTTGCACGGATTTCGCATTGTCATCCTGAGCGATAGTCGAAGGACCCCGCAGAAGCTCACCCGTCACACACGAGCCAGAATACGCGAGACCAATACCGCCGACGCTGTCACAGGAGACCGAGCGGGCTCGGACCGCCGACTTGTGCGTCGCTCACAGCGAAGGTTCGACGCTTACAAACCGCCGCTACAGAAGCCGCCCCAGAAGATAACAGCTAACGAAGACTCGCATTCCATGGCCGCACGGTGTTTCCTCGTCGACGCAGGATCGTCGCGGTGATCTCTTGCAGGCGCATCACGGCCTCTACCTTTTCGTGGAAAGGAAGGCGCGCCAGCTTCTGGCGGCGTTCTTCCTTCGCCGCGAAGATATTTGCGATCTCGCCTTTTATTCCGTCCAAAGCTTCCACTTCTCCTCAAGTTGATGGCGTCGGAGAATAGTGGCAAGGGCCTCCATATCAAGCTGCGCCTGTTCGCGCAAAATCCGCACTCGCTCGCGATCTTTGCCCCGCCCCGTTTGAAGGCATATCGCAACAAGATGTTCGCTTCGCAGCACACGCGCAGGGACGCTCTCATATTCCATCTCCTTGGCTTGCTCCAGTGCCTCCTCGACCAATGCATTATAGGCCGGCAGGAACTGCACTGGGACGCCTTCGATGATGACGCACTCATCTTCCTCTGCGGTGTAACCGCGCGCCCGCAGCGCCTCGTAGATTGGCGCGAGACTTACAAGGGCATTGGCGTTTGCCGGCAGGACGATAAATACATCCAGATCGAAGGTCAGAAATGGCTCGGTGTAAAAAATCGCGCCCATCGCGCCGCCGATCGCGTAACGCGAAAAGACGGTGTCGTTCTGCAATTCGTTTAGCACTTCCAGGGTGCGCTTCACGCGGACAACTGTAATTCGCTCAAGGCGTCAGACCAGCAGCAAAGCGGAGCTGCGGGGGAGGAACGCGTCAACGCAGTGACGCGGCTACAGGGCGTGTCCAGCTCACCGGGTTGGGCGAGCTGACTACTCAAAGCATCTCTTTCAGCTCGTCTGAAACCGCACGGCTGGCGAGGACCGCCGCCCGGACCCGCGCGAAGATTTCGTCGGGCAGGTCGTCGTGATAGCGGACTTCTTTTCTCCGCACCATCTCTGCCAATTCCGACAGTGGCTTCTCGAAAATCGTGTTGCAATCGATCGCGGACGCGACGCTGAATTCCCGGTATTCAGCTGGCGTGATCTCCACAACCGTCTCCATGCGTGTGCGATTGCGAACGCGCACATCGCTGATGTTCGAAGTGACAATCGTCAGCAGGAGAAGTTCCGAGCCAAGTGGATCGCGATTCACCACAATGAAGAAGTGCGGCTCCGCAGAAGTCACCTCACGGGTTCGGAAGTAGAATACACTTCCCCCTCGCAGCCCGGTGCGGAGCTCTAGCGGTAGCCGTTCACCCGGCACACCTCAGCGCCAGCGGCGTTCGAATGCCGCAACTTCGTCGATCCCGCTGACGATCGCTTCGCGGTCTTTTTTCTTCAGCTCGTAGCAGGGGTCGGCGTCGCCTTCGGGATCTCGAAGAAAATCGCGATAATTCATCGGCACGCGCGAAGCGAGCTTGCTGCGAAGTGCGGGTTCGTGCCGCTTCCATTCCGGGTACTGGTGCGTGACTTCCCAGAGCGCGAATTTGTCGATCCGGCCGAAGCGCTTCCAAGCGAAATCCAGAGCTTCTCGGTCGCTTTCGGAAAACACCTTGTTTTCAACATCTCCGAGAGAGCTGACTGCGAGCTGTGTTTCGGACGGCGCGATGAAACGCTTCGCATAACGCCGCTCCTCTTCGCCAAGGAAATCGCTCATTTCCGCGAGATCCTTCGTGCCCGATGCGACCGGCCCGTAATTCATCGCCAGGTATTCGTCGCCCACGACGGGCCGACCGTATTTTCGCAGGTGATAGCGATCGGCGAAAAAGACGAGCTTCAGCGCCTTCATCTTGTTGATTTTCCCGCCTGCTTTGGTGGCAAAGAAGTTCAGCGCTTGCGTTGCTTTGCGGTGGGAGAACGAAAACGGCATTACCGGCAGAGGAGCGAGAATCGTTCTCGCGCGACGAATAAGCGTAGCATCGACGTCAACACCCGGCGAACGGCCCTATTCGCGTGCCGGTGAATGGAGCCGGCGGGAACGTGCAACATGGACAGCGCGCGGCGCTGGGCGAAGCCCGACGAGCTGGGAAGAGGAGTTGACGTTCGCCTTCACTCCTTGCGCATAGACCTGAATTTGAGCGAACCCGATAACCCGGCGGTAGTGCGAGCGCGCCGCGGAGCAACGAGCGCGTCAGCACTGTCATTGGTACCTGCTGGGCCTTCGCTCAAGTAGAGCTGATGCACAAGATCAGGATCGAGTTGCGGAGTATAGACTGTTTTCACAGCGCGATTCTGAGCTGGAGCCGCCGAGTGCGTATCCACCTAGGGGTGTATCGCTCACACGAGGCGGAATGGATGAGGATCATTATCAATCACTGCGTCGAGGCCTCTCGGCTGAACGGCCGGCGGGATACGGAACACCGCTTGCTCTAAAAGCAGGCATGCGGCGTGCGCTCATTCTAGTGTGTCTCCTCTTTGCGGCCTCAGCTTCGGCCATTCAGGTCGGTCAGACCCGTGACGCTATCGTGACGCAATACGGGTCGCCAGTGGAGGAGAACCACGCGAAGAACACCGCCATTTATCGGCAAGGCCCTTGGAAGGTGGACGTCACATATAAGGACGACAGCGTTCTGATGCTTACCTTCACGAAGGTTGATCCGCTCACCGAAGCCGAGATTACTTCGATCCTCGCGCAAAACGCCGATGTAGCTCCGTGGCAGGAGCTGAATATGGGAACGACGACACGGCACTGGCAGGGTCGGGATGTCGCGACAGCGCAAACGGATCGGATCAACCCGCGCAGCATTCGGGTAGTGGACACCCCTTTTCGCGCGCAGCGGCTGCAGCGCGAGGTGTCCGCCGCAGCGATCGCAGGCTCAGCACCAGCAGCGACGCCGGTGGCAAACCGAGTGATTACTCGGGCTCCGCTCGCCTCTGCGTCTCCGACGCCAACAATACCCAGCGGGCTCTTTGGCCTGTTTGTTCTCGTTGGAATCATCGCAGCGTTTACGAAAGCGATCCAGTTCGCAAGGCGCCCGGAGCGAGTCCGCAACTCGACTTCTCGTCGGACGATCCGGCCGCGAGCAGCGTCAACTTCGGACGCGTCGCCACCGCCTCGCGCCATTCCGGCGACCGACGCACGACTCGACAAGATTCTCGGCCGCGTCCCTCCGAATGCAGCTAAATCATGGACGCCGCCAAAAGCTGACGAGCCAACGCTCGACACGATGGGCTGGCAGAACTTCGAGCTGCTGGTTGGCGAACTTTTTCGACGCAAAGGCTACTCGGTCGAGATCACGTCTGGTCTCGGCGCTGACGGCGGTAAGGACCTCACATTGCACAAGGATGCCGCGTTGTGTGTGGTCCAATGCAAAAACCTGGCGTGCGACAGCCGCGTGACCGCAGCGCAAATGCGCGACTTTTTCGGACTGATCACTGCCGAAACAGCGACGAAAGGTTTCTTCGTCACGAGCGGTTACTTCTCGGCGGACGCAAAGAGGTTTGCCGAGGGCAAACCAATCACGCTGATCGACCGAGTGATGCTCGAGGAGAGAGTCGAACAGCTTGCACGTCCCGGCGAGAATCTGTGCGATGTTTCTTCCTGGATCGACACCTTCGTCGGCAGCTCACGGATCGTTGATCCGGCTTGTCCGCGCTGCGAGGGAGCGATGAAGCTCAAACGCGGTGCGCTGGGGAAGCTGTTCTGGAGCTGCGCGACCTTTCCGCACTGCCGCGGCAGTCGGGATGGGCGCGAACCGCTGCTGGGCGACAGGCGGTGGCAGGGCGGTTGAGTTCTGCTGGGCAACCACGAACCTAATTAGACGCGTTCGGCCGGCTTGCCGAGCGGCATCGAACCGGCTTCAGTGCTCCAGTGCGCCACCGTGAACCAGTTCTGCTCAATACCGGGCTTTACACTGTCACGGAAGCCGCCCGCCTGACGCGTGTATCTGTCGGTAAGGTTCGACGTTGGCTGAAGGGATATAACTTTAAAGTCGGCAACTCGGTGCACCATTCCGATGCGGTTTGGAAGGGCGAACTGAAGCCGATCGAAAACAAGCTCGCGCTCAGCTTTCGCGATCTTCTCGAACTACGGTTCGTCGACGCTTTCATCCGTGCGGGGGTGAGCTGGCACACGATGCGTAGCGCCCACGCGAAGGCGCAGCAGCAATTGGAGACGACTCACCCGTTCTGCTCGAACCGGATCTTCACCGATGGACGGAGCATTCTGCTCCGACAGGGAGAAGAGGATTCTGACGAGGTCCTGATCAATCTCGCGAACAGTCAGGCTGAGTTCGCGCGAATCGTTGAGCGCTTCCGGAAGGAGCTCGAGTTCTCCGGCTCTGACATCGTTTGGTGGCCACTTGGGCGCGAACGCCAGATCGTGCTGGATCCAAAACGGAACTTCGGCCAGCCGACGGTTGCTCGTTCCGGTGTGCCGTCGCAAGTGCTGGCACGCAGCGCAAAGGCGAACGGCTCGCGCGAAATTGTCGCGAAGTGGTTCGAGGTCCAGCCCGAAGAAGTCGGCGACGCGATCGAATTCGAGCAGTCGCTCGCCAAAGCGGCGTGAGATTTTTCTTCGACAACAACCTTGCACCGAAGTTGGCGAAGAGCTTGCACGTGCTGGTCGAGCCTGAGCATCAGGTGGTCCACCTGAAGGATCGTTTCGCCGCGAATACGCCCGATGAAACATGGATCAAGGCGTTAAGCACAGAGAAAGATTGGGTCATAGTGTCCGGTGATTTGCGCATTCGAAACAACCCTCACGAAGTGCGCGCCTGGCAGGAGGCGGGTCATACCGTCTTTTTCCTGAAAAGTGGATGGATTACGCAACCGTTTTGGACACAGGCGTGGAAGTTTGTGAAATGCTTTCCCGAGCTGATCCAGGCAGCTAGTAAAGCTAAGGCAGGTGATGCCTTTTTCATCACCGTCAACGGAAAGATTAGCTGACTGTCCGCGACGAACAGCTCAACGTATTTTTCTGCCAGTTTCGCGAGCTGCGCTACCCGGCGACGGCGAACTCCATCTCTGCGGGATTCTCGACCTGTTTCGATGCGTCGAGCACTTCGAAGCGAATGATGCCGCCATCATAGCCGAAATCGCAATCACGCCTGGACGCACTTCATCGCTCTCTCGGATTTCGTTTCGCGAAGAACGATCGCCAGCGTGTCTGTCTCGCGGTCGTAGGTGGCTTTCATTGATATCGAAGGCTGATCAGAATTTGCGGTCTACCCTCAGCAGCTCAAGTCCGGTTTCGATTCTCGTCACGGCTGAGCGGGCTGTCTCCGGTTTCCACTTCAAATCGTGAATCAGATACGGCTCGATTTCCCAAAGCCGCGCCTTTCCGCGATGACGGAATAGATAACATATGAACCGATTCAACGCGTCTAAATCGCTCGGGTGACTAAGAGGGGTAGGCGTATGAAGCCAAGCCTCGAAAAATTGTCGGGTTCTCGCACCAGGGATGATGTCCTCCAGCGTGCGGTTGGGTCCTGTGAGTTGGATTGTGGCGTGGAGTCCGGTGCGCTTTATCCAAGCACCTAAATCGGCGGAGAACGCTAAACCGGCAGCGTTGTATTCGTCGACTGTCAGGCTCGAGCAGGCTCGCGGGACAATATTCGGCACCCGAAAGGTAAGGGGGTGTTTCTTGTCGAGGTTGGCAATCGCTACGGCGGCGAATGGCCGCTCGTTAATGGGTAAACAGACTGCAAAGCCAGCGTCGCTGCCGTTGTGGCGTTGATACTCTTCCGATTGCTCGGATGGGAATTCCCATCCTTCAGTCTGTTGAGCAAAGTTCCGAAGAACCTCGTGTAGGCCGCCGTCTCGCAGTCGAGCAAAGCGTAGTTTTATTTCAATGTGAGTCTTCACTCCCCTAAGTCTCGTCCCAGGATCCAACCGCGCCGATGTGTATACAATCGCGCGTGATGAAAGGCGCGCGTTCCGCTTCGGGGAGTGGCAGCCCCGGCGGAGTGATCTTGTCGCCGGCTTTTTCTTTCGCGGCGCAGGCGAGGTTCAGCTGGAGCAGGAACGCGAGCGGATCAGCGTCGGGCGGCATTCCGTAGGCGGCGCGGACGGCGGTGTCGAGGCAGGCTTGGGCGGTGCGGAGCGGGTTGTCGCCCGGTTCGTCGAGGGTGCGGTAGAGTTCGCGCAACGACCAGCCGTGCTCGGCCATCACTTCGCGTCGCAATGCGCGCAAAGCTACTGCGGCGGCGGCTACTTCGGCGATTTGCCCGCGCGTCGGGCTCTGCGGCCACGGGAAGGTGTCGAAGACGGTGTCGGACGTGTAACGCAACCGAGACTCAAGCGTAGAGCAGCGAGCCTTGAACCACTCCCAGTGCATTCCGCTTTGAAGAATTCCGAACGAATAATCATCAGCGAAAGCGAAGACAATCAGCGCAGTGTCAGGATGGATGCTCGACGCAACAAAATCAAAAATCGGACGTTTAGTAACCCGTGACAGAGCTATGTAACGAGGAATCGCGTTGATAGCGGCGATGCAGTCCGCGCGGTGCCGTTCGTAAATCCACCAGCGATTTGCCATACGCGCCCACGGTCCGGAGGCATTTCCCACCTGCGCTTTTTCACGATCCGCCTTCTCAACGATCGCAGGCCTCACTCGCTCGCGGATTCGCTCAAATGCAGCCTCGTAAGATCGAGCTGCGAAAGCGTCGCGCTCCGCAAAGTCGATCACCCAGCGCGTCGGCCCCGAACCCTCTACGAGATCGAGGCCGATCAAGTACGGAAAAAGGACGTCGCGGTGTTGCGGTGATTTTTGCAGAATTTCTGCTGCCTCCGCGGCCTCAAGAAAGAATCCCTCGTGATTAGGTTTCTGTCCCTGAAATACGCCCTTAGGTGTTTTGTTAACGGCAAGCTTTACCGCCCCTGTGACATCTGCCCCGCTGCGGAGTGTCGGAAGAATCACCGCTAGGTCTTCAATCTGCCACGGGCTGCCAACTGAGTCGCCGCGCTGCGTCAGGAGGCGTTTCGGTCCGACCGCTTCGCCCTTTAACCAGTTAACGATCGATACGGAGACTTGGGCTTCTCCGCTCCACTTTTCAGTCGCGACCGCCTCCGTGATAACGCCGCCATTTGCGACGATGTAATCGAGGCTAGCTTCGCGCGCTTCGTTTTGCCGTATCGTATTCGTCCCGACGAGTCCTGCGCGACCGCCTAGCGGCAGCGAATCGTGCGCGAGGCGGAACCAATGGGTGCAGAAGTCGGCCATTTTGGGCACGGTCGGAAAGCGGGCATAAAGTCGTTTCGTGTAATCACGCCCGTGTTCTTTCGCTATAAACCTAGAGCCGAGATACGGCGGATTACCGATGATGGCATCGGCTGCAGGCCATTCGGTGAAGAGGGCGTCGGCGCAGAGGATGTTCGCGTCGAGGTTTTCGAGCGGGAGTGCCTTTTCCTCGATGAAGAGGTCTTCGGTTTGGCCGAAAGCGCGGGCTTCGCGAATCTCCAGCTCCTTCGCGAGCATGAGGGTGACCTTGGCCAGCTCGGCGGCGAACGGGAGGACGTCGATGCCGAAGAAGTTTGAGAGCGGGACTTCGCTGGTGAAGGTGCCGCCGGCGCCGGCGCGGTGCAGCCGGGCGAGGAGATCGCGCTCGAGGCGTTTGCATTCGCGGTAGGCGACGAAGAGGAAGTTGCCGGAGCCGCAGGCGGGATCGAGGACGCGGAAGCGGCGGAGATCGTCGAGCGCGGCGCGGAGTTTCGCCTTGTCCTTGCCGCACCCTTCGATGCGCTCCTTCCACGGTCGCACGATGGTGGGGCCGACGACTTTCTGGATGTCGAACTCGCTCGTGAAATGCGCACCAAAAGCATGGCGCTCGTCGCGGGTGCCGGGCTTCTCGCCTGCGTCCATGCTCTGCTGGAAAAGGGTCCCGAAGATTTCCGGTTTCACCTTGCTCCAGTCGTTATGCAAAGCGGCTTCGTGGAGCGCGTAGACTTCGGCGAGCTTCAGCTCGATCGGGTCGACGACTTCGAAGAGGCCGCCGTTGAAATACTGCACCGCCTGAAACCGGCCGGCGCGGGCCGGTTCTTTCGTAGCCATCTGCCGAAAGAGGCCACCGAAGAGATCGTAGGAGCTGCCGCCCTGTGATGATTCGTAGAGCAACTCGGTAACGATGTCGCGCGGCAGGAGGTCGATGTCCTCGGCGACCATGGAGATCAGGAGTTGAAGAATGAAGCGCTGCGCGCGCGCCCGATCTTCTCCCCGCGCCAGGATCTCGCGGAAGACGCGCGCCATCAGGTCGGCCGCGCGCCGGGTAACTTCGACGCGGTTGTTCCCGAAGATCGGCTTCCTCTCCGCGGGGAGCATGAAGTTGAACGCGCTGATGCTCTCGGGCAGGAGGCGCAGGTTCACGCGCTCGACGGGTTCGTAGAGTTGCTGGTTGAAGTCGTAGATCCAGAATTCGTCGAAGTTGCACAAGATGACGTAGCGCGGCCGGTCGGGGACGATGAGCTGCCAATATTCGAACGCCTGGTCGTAGTGTCTCTCCAGCTTCGCGCCGCGCGACTTCATCTCGATGAGGACGCGGCCGGGCCAGAGCAGGTCGGCGAATTTTTTGCCATAGGACTTCCGTGCTTCCTCGCCTTTGACCACTTCCAGCTGCGCGGTGCCCGGTTTTTTCTGGACGCGGAACTCGAAGGTGGCGCCAGCTTCCAAGACGCCGTCATGGCCGAGAGCGCGGAAGAAGCGTTCGAGGAACGCCTGCGCCTCGCTTTTCTCATCGCCATGCAGCGAACGGGCGAAGCGGGCAAAATCGGGGAGCGATTGCTTCAGCTCGTTCGGCATGGGCCGGACTACATCAGAACAGCGGTGGCACGACAAACATCTTGCGTCTCTGCGCGAAATTCGCGGTGTGAGCACCGTGGCTTTCGGCAGGCACAAACGAAGCGGCCTAAATCCGGCGCTTACGATGCGCCGCTATAGAAGAAGGGGGAGGAAATGCGACTTCGGATTCCGGAGGGCGGATTGAAGATGGGCGGTCGTTGGGGCAAATTGCGGAGGGCGGAGGGCGGATTGCGAGCGGTATCAGTTGCGGCGATCAGCCGCCGATTGCAGCCCGCATTTGCGCGAAGCGGCTTTTCCCGGTGTTTTCCGCGACAGGCGTGCTGAGGAGTTTCTTCAAGTCGATCCGCTCGATGAACTCGGGCGCGAGCTCTTTGATGAACGAGCTCGGCGTGCAACTGCTCGCGCTGCCGAACTTCATCCGATCGCGGCAATAGGAGAGCGTGAGCGTTTCCCGCGCACGCGTGATCCCGACGTAGAGCAACCGGCGTTCTTCGTCGATGGTGCCTTCCGTCTTCGAGCGGTCGTGCGGCAGGATGCCTTCCTCGAGCCCGACGAGATAGACGTGGCGGAATTCCAGACCTTTCGCCGCGTGCATGGTGATCAAGGTGACGCCGCGCTTCTTCTCGATGTCTTCCTGCTTCTCTTCTTCGCGCTCCTGGTCGAGCACGATCTCGTCGAGGAAACCCGCGACGCCTTTGGTCGAGCGACCGGTGAATTGCTTCAGGTCGCGCAGCATGTCGCCGACGTTCAGCTCGCGCGCGCTCGCTTCTTCCGCGGACTTGCAACTGCGCCGCAGTTCAGCGCCGTACTCGATCTCGTTGATCAGCTTCGTGATGATCTCGGATTCGTCGATGAGCGGCTCGAGGAGTTTTGTCTGGTAGCTATCGATCAGCTCGACGAACGCCTTCACGCTCGTGGCGGTGCGGTTGCTGAACGACGCGAGCAGTTCCGCCGATTGGAGCGCTTCCCAGAGGCTGGATTTATTGCGCACGCTCCAGTGCAACGCGCTCTCGACGGTGGCCGCGCTGATGCCGCGCGCGGGTGTGTTGATGATGCGGAGTAAATTGGCGTCGGCGCCGGGATTCACCAGCACGCTCATGTAGGCCATGAGGTCTTTCACCTCGCGCCGGTCGAAGAAGCTTTTGCCGCCGATGATGCGGTAGGGGATCTGGAGACGGCGGAGGTTTTCCTCGAGCGCGCGTGATTGCGCGTTCATGCGGAAGAGGACAGCGAATTCTTCCCACGGCTCGCTGCGATCGGCGTGGCGCCGCTGGATTTCTTCGGCGACGAACTGCGCTTCCTCGCGGTCGTTCGGGGATTCGACAAGGCGCACTTTTTCGCCTTCGCCGGTCGCGCTCCAGAGCCGTTTCGGGCGGCGGCGCGGGTTGTGTTTGATCAACGAATTCGCGGTGCCGAGGATGGCGTTCGTGCTGCGGTAGTTTTCCTCCAGCTTCACTACCGTCGGGTTCGGGAAGTGATGCTCGAACTCGAGGATGTTTGAGACTTCGGCGCCGCGCCAGCCGTAGATCGACTGGTCATCGTCGCCGACGACGGCGACGTTTCGTTGTTTATCGGCGAGTAACCTAACGAGTTCCAGCTGGAGGCGATTCGTGTCCTGGAACTCATCGATCATCAGATAGCGGAAACGCTCGCGCCAGCGCTGCCGCACATCGGCGTGCTGATCGAGCAACTGCACGGTCAGCAGCAGGAGGTCGTCGAAGTCGACGGCGTTCGCGGTCTTCAGCTCGTCGCGATAGCGCGAGAAGACCGCGCCGAGCAACGTCTCGTCGTCGCCATCTGTCATCCCGAGCGAAGTCGAGGGACCCAGTGGCGCAACGGCCCGCGTGGTATCGCGGGGTCCCTCGACTCCGCTTCGCTCCGCTCGGGATGACGGGGGAGGGCGCCACCCGTTGTTCTTCGCTTTGCTGATCGCGTTTTTCGCAGCGTTGGGGTCGAGCTTCTCGTCCTTTGCCGCAGTGCGCGTGATGATCTTTTTGATTAGCCCGAGCTGGTCGCCTTCGTCGTAGATGCTGAAGTTGTTTTTGTAGCCGAGGCGATCGATGCCGCTGCGCAGGATCCGCAGGCAGAGCGCGTGGAAGGTCGACATCGTGACCTTCTTCGCCGGCTCGCGGTCGACGAGCTTAGCAAGGCGGTCGCGCATTTCGGCGGCGGCCTTGTTGGTGAAGGTGACGGCGAGGATGTGCGAGGGATCGACGCCGCGGCCGATGAGGTACGCGACGCGGGTGGTGATCACGCGCGTCTTGCCGGTGCCCGCGCCGGCGAGAATCAGGAGCGGGCCTTCCGTCGTGGTGACGGCGGTCCGTTGCGGTTCGTTCAGGTGGTGAAGCGGGACGTAAGCCATCGGAAGTGCAGCCGGGAAGGGCTGCAAATGCACAGCACGCGGGTGCGGTGCACAAGCGCAGCTCGAGCTTTTTTGCGCTTGGGGAGCGCACGCTGCCAGCGTGCTGGTTTCGGCAGCTTGCCGAAACGAACTTGTCGGTGGCGGCGGGTGTTTCCCCAATCGGAACGCGCACGATGGTGATTCTTCCGGGGAGTGCACGCTTGCAGCGTGCTGGCGATCGCATTTTGCGATCGCGCTTTCGTCGCTGTGCGATTTCTCAAAGGCGCCGCGGCCCAGAAAAAGTCCGTTGTCGGCGCGGGAATCTCCTACCAGCGATCAATTACGAAAGTTCGTTTCGGCAGGCTGCCGAAACCAGCAGGCTGGCAGCCTGCGCTCCCCGGAATGCTCGCTCCGCGAGAATCAGCGTGCGCTGGCGAAGAGGAACATCGCACCGATCGCGAGGATGAAATACGGCACCAGCGTCGCAGCGCCCGCGTATTCCTTTGCCATGCGCTGACCGAAAAAGAGCGCGACGAGCGACACCGCGGAGAGAACAGCGCCGTAGTACGCGAGCGACGAATCGTGACGCAGGAGCAGCATCACACAGCCGATGGCAGCCAGCGCACCGGCGGCTAGCTCGAGCAACGTGATGATCGTGACCAGCAAAGGCACAAATCCGGCCAGCGGGCTTTTGGCAAAATGACCGGTCAGCCATGAGAGATTGCCGGCGCGATCGACAATCTTATCGATCGCGGATTGCAGGAAAAGAATCGCGAGAAAGGCCGAGACGAGGATCTGCGCGAACAGGGTCGCGCCGGGGGGAGTGAGGAGATTCGGCATGTCGGTTGCGTGCTGTTGTAAGCTGCTGACGATGGCGTCTTCAAGGACAGATACTGACACGCACGAAGTGCTCTTCTTCGCGACGCCGGCGGAGTTCCGAGCGTGGCTGTTCGAAAATCAAGCGGCCAGGCGCGAGCAGTGGGTTGGGTTTTATAAGAAAGACTCCGGCCGGCCAAGTATCACCTGGCCGGAGTCAGTGGATGAAGCGCTTTGCGTCGGCTGGATCGATGGCGTGCGGAAGCGGATCGACGACGAAAGCTATAAAATCCGTTTTACACCACGCCAGGCAGTCAGCACTTGGAGCAGCGTGAACATTCGACGCGCGGAGGCGTTGGCTTGCGCGGGAAGGATGCAACCTTCGGGGCTCGCGGCGTTCGCCAGGCGGACCGAAGACCGATCGCGCATCTACTCATACGAAAACAAGATTGCCGCCGCCGTCAGCGCCGAACTCGATCGGCGGTTCCGCGACGCGCCGGAGGCATGGGAGTTCTTCCAAGTCCAGCCGGCGTCGTATCAACGAATCGCAAAGTGGTGGGTCAGCAGCGCCAAACGCGCTTGCAATCGCGAGCGGCGCCTTGCGAAGTTGATCTCGGAGTCAGCGGCCGGCCGCAGAATCTAGCTCCTAGCTATGGCCGACCTACGAATCGAGATCGAACGGAATGCGTCCGCTGAAACCCGGCACTGCATCATCCGCGGGCTTGTCACCTTTAACGAAGCGCGGTCGGGTGATGCTTCGCACCAGGAGCTCACAGTCGTCGCACGAGCAGACGGCGAGATCGTCGGCGGGCTGCTCGCTTACACACACTGGGAATGGCTTTTCATCACGCAGCTCTGGGTTGCCGAAGCGGCTGGCGGCCACGGCGTCGGAACAAGACTGCTCAGGACGGCTGAATCCGAAGCGGTTCTGCGCGGCTGCCGGCATGCCCACGTCGATACTTTTAGTTTTCAGGCTCGGCCGTTTTACGAACGCCGGGGCTACACCGTCTTCGCTGAACTGGCCGATTATCCGGCCGGGCACACCCGTTATTTCCTGCAGAAACGCGATCTTTCGCCCTCGTGCGACGCGTGAACGGCCCGTCGCGGCTGACGGCAAGAAAAAGCGATTGCCGGTTTCGCGGTTCAGAGGCTTAGTGTTCGCTCACGTCGGGCACCGCTGATGAATATCCACGAGTATCAAGCCAAGGAGTTGCTGCAAAAATTCGGCGTCGCCACGCCTTTGGGTAAGGCCGCGCGCACACCTGAGGAAGCGGAAGCCGCGGCGCGCGAGATCGGTGGCAGCGACCTGGTGGTGAAAGCGCAGATCCATGCGGGCGGACGCGGGAAGGGGACGTTCACGAATGGCTTCAAAGGCGGCGTGAAGCTCTGCAAATCACCCGAAGAAGCGCGTGATCTTGCCTCGAAGATGCTCGGCCAAACGCTCGTCACGCACCAGACCGGCCCCGCCGGCCGCGAGGTGAAAACGGTCTTGATTGCAAAGTCCGTCGAGATCGAACGCGAGGTTTACTTCGCCATTCTCGTCGATCGCGCGACCGGCGGTCCGATGATCGTCGCCAGCACTGAAGGCGGGGTGGAGATCGAGGCGGTCGCCGACAATACGCCGGAGAAGATCCTTCGCGAACCCGTTGATCGGCTCGCCGGCATTCAGCCATATCAAACGCGGAAGCTCGCGAAGCATCTCGGCTTCACGTCGGCGCAAATCAAGCCAGCCGCGAAGTTGTTCGACGGGCTGTATCGCACGTTCCTGGCGCTCGATTGTTCGATGGTCGAGGTAAACCCGCTCGTCGTCACAGAGAAAGGCGAGGTGCTCGCGCTTGATGCGAAATTTAACTTCGACGACAACGCGCTTTACCGGCATCCGGAAGTGGCGGCGCTCCGCGACGTCGGTGAGGAAGATCCGCGCGAAGTCGAAGCCTCCAAGTTCGGCCTCAACTACATCGGTCTCGACGGAAACATCGCCTGTCTCGTCAATGGCGCCGGGCTCGCGATGGCGACGATGGACATCATCAAATTTTACGGCGGCAGCCCGGCGAACTTCCTCGACGTCGGCGGCGGCGCGACGGAATCGCAGGTGACCGAGGCGTTTAAGATCCTCGTCGCGGACCCGAACGTGAAGGCGATCCTGGTCAACATCTTCGGCGGCATCATGCAGTGCGACGTGATCGCGCAAGGCATCGTAAACGCAGTGAAGGCGGTGAACCTGCCCGTGCCGTTGGTCGTGAGGCTTGAAGGAACCAACGTCGATGCCGGGAAGAAGATTCTGGCGGAGTCAGGGCTCGCGCTGACGGCGGCAGACGATCTCGGAGATGCCGCACAGAAAGTCGTGAAAGCAGCAGAGGGAAACAACGCTTAGCCATGTCCGTCCTCGTCGATAAGAACACACGATTGCTTGTTCAAGGAATCACCGGGAAAGCTGGCGGCTTTCACGCGAAGCAGTGCATGGAGTACGGCACCAACGTTGTCGCTGGTGTGACGCCCGGGCGTGGTGGCGAGAAATTCGAAAGCAAGGTGCCTGTGTTCGATACCGTCGCTGAAGCGCGCGCGGAAACCGGCTGCAATGTGTCGGTTATCTTCGTGCCGGCTGCAGGCGCGGCCGACGGCATTCTCGAAGCGGTCGACGCTGGTGTAGAGCTAGTGATTTGCATCACCGAAGGCATTCCAGTGATGGACATGATGCGCGTGAAGGCGCAGATGGTCAGCAAACCGAGCCGGCTGATCGGCCCGAACTGCCCCGGCATCATCACGCCGGGCGAATGCAAGATCGGCATCATGCCCGGTTACATCCACAAGCCCGGCAAAGTTGGCGTCATCTCGCGCTCCGGCACGCTCACCTACGAAGCCGTCTGGCAGCTCACCTCGCGCGGCTACGGGCAGTCCACGTGCATCGGCATTGGCGGCGATCCGATTAACGGCATGTCGCACCTCGATGCGGTGAAGCTTTTCAACGACGATCCCGGCACCGATTCCATGATCCTGATCGGCGAAATCGGCGGTTCGGCGGAAGAAGAAGCCGCTGCCTGGATTCAGGAAAACTGCGAGAAGCCGGTGGCTGCGTTCATCGCGGGCGCGACCGCACCTCCAGGCCGTCGGATGGGACATGCGGGCGCGATTGTTTCCGGGGGCAAAGGAACGGCGGAAGGTAAGATCGAAGCGTTGAAAGCAGCGGGCATTGCGGTCGCGGAGACGCCGGGAATGATGGCCGACACATTGATCAAGCAGATGAAAGGACGAAGCTAGCTGATGCCACTCACGACTAAGGGCTTGGAAGGCATCGTCGCGAATACCACGCGGCTCAGCGACGTCATCGGCGACAAAGGCCAGCTCATCTACTGCGGCTACGACATCAACGAGCTCGCCGGTAAAGTTAGCTACGAAGAAGTTGTTTTCCTGCTTTGGAATAACCGGCTTCCGACGCGCTCGGAGCTAGACGATTGCAAGGCGACGCTAGGCAGCCAGCGGAAGCTCCCGGATCTGATTGTCGACTTCATCCAAAAGGCGCCAAAAGAGGCGAATCCGATGGATGTGATGCGCACTGCCATCTCGATGCTCGGGCTCTACGATCGCGACGCGCTCAAGGAGATGTCGCCCGAAGCGAATCGCCAGCGTGCTCGCACTATCACCGCGAAGATTGGCGTCATCGCCGCTTACTTCCACCGCGCCCGCCAGGGCAAATCGCTCCCGCCTGTCCGCGAAGATCTAAGTGAATCCGCGCATTTTCTTTACCTGATGAACGGCGAGCCGCCGCAGCAGGAAGCCGCCGACACGCTCGACGTCGCCTTTGTTCTGCACGCCGACCACGGAACGAACGCCTCGACGTTTAGCGCACGCGTTACCATCTCGACGCTGACTGACTTCTACTCGGCGATTACATCCGCGATCGGGACGCTAAAAGGTCCGCTACACGGCGGCGCTAACGAAGGCGTCATTCAAATGCTCGAAGAAATCGGCTCCGAGGACAAAGTCGACGCCTACATCGAGCAGCAGCTCGCCGAGAAGAAGAAGATCATGGGGATTGGTCACCGAGTTTATAAGACGCTTGATCCTCGCGCGCCGCATCTCCAGCGGATGGCGATCAAGCTGAGCGAAAAACTCGGCGACCCGAAATGGATCAAGATGTCTGAGCGCATCGCGCAGCTGATGAAGGAGCGGAAGAACCTGAACGCGAACGTCGACTTCTACTCGGCCACGGTCTACTACTCGTTAGGTATTCCGACCGACCTTTTTACGCCGATCTTTGCGGTGGCGCGTTGTGCGGGGTGGTGCGCTCACATCCTCGAGCAGCTCGAAGACAACCGGCTCTTCCGTCCGTTGAGCGAATACGTCGGCGAACCTGTTGGTAAGACGGTTGTTCCGATTGACGAGCGGACTGCCAGCTAGTCCCGCAGGCTTTTCGTAGCGGGGTAGGGCGCCTTCTCCGGCCCCGTCGACTTGGACCGTCCCGAATGTTTCTGCTTCGCGCCGGGCTTTGGCGCGCGGCGCTGCCACGCCGTCTTGACGGCCTCGCGCACAGTCGCCTCGTCCGCTGCGGAAAGTGTCACGTGCGTGCTTCCCTGTAATCCCCAAGCTCCTTTCACCGGCGCGAATAACCCCGGAGCGACGCGAACGAAGGCGCTCTGTTCTTCCGGGCTCAGAAGCACGACGGCCGAGTCGCTCTCAGGATAATGC
>JBHENE010000168.1:0-40672 GCA_046262215.1 Chthoniobacterales bacterium
CGATCGTCGCGTTTCCGCCAAGGAACTTCCGAAGCAGTGCGCAGCGGCCAGGCCCATAGATTCCGCTCAATCTCGCGACCGTTCCGCCGTTCGAGAGGACGAACTCCTCGGTCTCGCGTAACACCGCGCCGGTTTCGCGCAGCGGATTTGCTGGGCACTCTTCGGTAACCCACTCGCCGTCCGTTTGGCCGTAGACGCTGGTGCTGCTCGTGAATAGAAGCGGCACGCCGGGAAAGGCTGCGACGAGGTTCTGCGCGCCAGCGAGATAGATCCGGCGATAAGCATCTGCCGTCCCGCCGCGAGAACTGACCGACTGAATGACTGCATCAACAGGCGACGCGGCGGTGCCGACCGCTGGACGATCTGTGATGTCGACTGACTTCACAACAAACTCAGTCTCGTTGAAAGCTTCAGCGGACGCGCACGACGACGTCCACCCTTCGACCTCCCAGCCAGCCGCGCGAACAACCTTCGCTGTCGCAAGGCCGACGTAACCAAAGCCAACAACCAGAACGCGCGGCATAGCTGATTGCTATGGCGCAGTGGCTGCGATTTCGATCTCGTCGAACGCATTCGGCTGCGTTGCCCGAATTTGTCGGAGCCGCACCAGCTCGAGCAATGCCAGGAACGTGACCACGATTTCAACTCGCGAAGCCATCGAAGCGAACAGCTCCGAAAAGCGCAACGGCACGCCGTCGCCCACGCGTTGCAAGATCCAATCGATCTTCTCTGAAACGGTAAAGTGCTCGCCAAAAATCTCGCGCAGATCTTCGCGTGCTTCGACGCGTTTGATCACCGTCTGGAAGGCGTTGATCAGCTGAAAGATCCCGACTTCGCCGAGACGCAACGGCGCCATCATCGGCATGTCGGTTCCACCCGACTCACGGACGAAGATCAGTTCCTGGTTCAGTTGTCGCACCTGCAACTGCACCGCGGCTTCCTTGAATTTTTTATACTCGATCAGCTGCCGGATGAGGTCCCAACGCGGATCATCTTCCTCGACATCCTCTTCGGGCGGCTGCTGGTCGACGGGAAGCAGGCTGCGGCTCTTCAGATAGATAAGATTCGCCGCCATGACGACGAACTCGCCGGCGACATCGATGTTCAGCTCCTTGAATGCCTGCAGATACTCGAGGTACTGCTTCGTGATCCGCTCAAGCGAGATCTCGTAGATGTCGAGCTCATCGCGCTTGATGAGATAAAGCAGCAGGTCGAGCGGACCCTCAAAGATCTCGAGCTTGACCTTGTAATCGCTCTCCATGCGCGCGCCGACGTTAGGTGCGCAGGAAACGAAAGTAAATCGCGCTTGATGCGCCGACGCTACGCGGCTGCGACCGTTTTCCGGTGAACCCAGACGCTGTTCACAATCCCGAGTCCGAACATGATCATCAGCACGAACGAACCGCTATAGCTGATGAGCGGCAGCGGCACACCGGTAATCGGCAGCATCGAAATGGTCATGCCCATGTTTTGGAAAATGTGCGTGAAAATTAGCGTGGCTATCCCAACCACAAGAAGCAGGCCGAATTGATCGCCTGCGCAAAGCGCGACAAACAAACACGTGAGCAGCAGAAGGCCGAATGCTCCGATGAGGAAGGCGCCGCCGACAAATCCCCACTGCTCGCCGATGGCGGAGAAGATGTAATCGTTGTGCACCGCGGTTGCCGGGAGAAAACCGAGCTCGATCTGGGTGTTCGGTGCTTTGTAGCCCTTCCCTGCCCAACCGCCCGAGCCGATTGCAATCAGTGATTGATTAATCGCCCACGCCGAACCTTGCGGATCGATATTCGGATTGATGAAGGCGGTGATGCGCTCTTTCTGGTACGGCTTCAGCCCGAGATTTATGGCGAGCGGCATAAATGCCACCACGATCAAAATAATGCAGATGAGATAACGCGTCGGAATCCCGGCGACAAAGAGAAGTGCCAGCACGACGGGACCCCAGATGATGCATTCGCCAAGGTCGGGCTGGAGGAGAATGAGAAGGCATGGTGCGCCGACAATTGCACCGCAGAGCAGCAGCCGGAGCATCGGGTGCATGTCACGAAACTGGCTTAAGAAAAGGGCCAGCACCATGATTCCCGCCACTACCGCTAACTGCGCGGGCTGGAAGTTAATCGGTCCAATGTGGAGCCAACTTTTGGCGCCATAAACTTTCGATCCGATGAACCTCGTCAGGATCAGAAAAATAATACCCGCGACGTACATCGGCAGCGCGCCCCACTTTACCCACCGGTAGTCGATGAGGCTCGTGATCATGAAAGTGATGAACCCGATCGCGACCCAGTTCGCTTGTTTGCGCCAGAAGTCAGCAGCATTCGGATCTTCGCGCATGTAGGTCGCGCTATAAATCGCGACCACGCCGAAGATCGCGAGCGCGAGCATGTTCACGAGCAGGAGCCAATTCAGGCCCAGCAGCTTTCGCAGATACGGTGTCATCGAAGCGGAATTTTCGTGGCGCAGCAGTGGGATGCCGCAGTGCAGCGAATTATAATCACATCAGCTGCATTCGTAAAATCGCGATCTGTCGCTATCACTCGCAGCGTATAACGCTCGTCGGCAAAAAACCACCGTGCAACGCAGAAAGCGGGACATTATGGCACTGATTTCGGAGACCAATGCTTTCGTAAGATTCTATGAATGAGAGACTTATACTGAATTTGGATCGGCTTAGAACCCAGTCCTTGTCACCTCTGGCGGGTCCCTTAAACTATTCTGAGGCTGCTGCGATCAGGGTGTATCGATGGCGAAGAAAACAAAACGCAAATTAGCTCGCGCGAAACTGCCGATGCAGCGGCAGCTGAACCTTCGCCACGAAGGCCGCTACTTTGATTTGCGCGAAATTTTCGATCGGATCAACGCTCGCCACTTCCGGAATCGACTGCGGAACTACACTGTTGAATGGGGCCGTCGGCGCAAGCAAAGGCCGAAAGCGTATTTCGTTTTCGGTACTATCCAGGAAGAGGATCGCGTGATCCGCATCAACCCGAGTCTCGACCAGCCGTTCGTGCCGATGTGGTTCCTCGAATACGTCATGTATCACGAGATGTTGCACTCCGTCGTGCCGGATGAAGTTCTTCCAGGCGGAGGCCGGCGCGTCCACACGGATGAATTTTACAGACGCGAAAAAGAGTTCCCGCAATACCGGCGCGCGCGCCGCTGGGAAGATGAGAACCTCGCGCGGTTCTTCCGCTGACGAGGCGACTTAGTGGTGCACGTCCGCGGGCAACGTGAACCCACTCTCAGACTGCCAGGGTGTCGTTGCTACGTTCTTTTTGATTAGATACCAAAGGGTTGTCGCGAGTAGCAGGGCGATCAACTTCGCGCGCCAATTGGTCAGGATCAGTTTCTTCATAAGAGCTCCGCAAGAGCAATTCCGCTAAGCGGTTCTGGAACGTCTCCCGTGTGAAATTCCGCTCAATCCGCCGACGGTAGCAGATAGAAATACCGCCAGTCTCTTCGGAGACAATGATGGCGACAGCGTCCGATTCTTCAGTGATTCCAAGCCCGGCGCGATGACGCAACCCCAGACTTCGGTCGAGCGTCTCGCGTTGGCTGACCGGAAAGATGCAGGCAGCAGCGGCGATTCGGCCGTTACGCACGATTACGCCGCCATCGTGCAACGCGCTTTTCGGATGAAAGAGCGTGAGCATCAGCTCAATCGAAAACTCGGAGTCAAGCAGCACACCCGTCTCCTCATAGACTCGGATCGAAGTGTCGCGCTCGATTGCGATGAGCGCGCCGAATTGCTTATTCGCGAGCTGCGTGACGGCTTCAGCGAGGTCGTGAACGGTCTCCCGCTTCTCACTCGTGAGCGAAAAAATCGGATGCCCTCCGAGTTCAGCCAGACCGCGACGGAGTTCGGGTTGGAAGATCACCACCAGCGCGACGGCTAAGAAAACTGAGAAGCTGCGAATGATCCAACCGATGACGACGAGATTCAGCAGCTGCGAGATTAACGTGAGCGTCAGGAAGACGATCGCGAGCCCGGTGAGCACCTTCGCGCCGCGCGTGCCCTTGAAGTACAGATAGCCGTAGTAGATCCCGACGCTCAGCAGAATGATCTCGATTAGGCCACGCCATTTATCGAGCCAGAATGCTGTGAGCTGCTGGATCATCTGGCGCCCCGGAGAAATGCCTCAGTCGTGCGGAGCGCCTCGACGTTCGGCTTAACGTCATGCACGCGGAGAACGTTAGCGCCGCGTTCGCGCAGCAGCGCAGTGAAAGCAATCGTCGGCGGTAGGCGGTCGCTCATTTGTGTTGAGCCGGTCATGCGCGCGAGAAAAGATTTTCGTGAAACGCCCACGACGAGCGGCCGATCGTCGATGCGAAGCTGCGAGAGGTTGCGGAGCAGCTCGAGATTGTGCTCGAGCGTTTTCCCGAATCCGATTCCCGGATCAAACGCAATCGCAGCAGGCTCAAGCCCATACTCTATGGCGCGCGCATATTGTTGTCGAAAAAATTCCCTGACTTCGGCGACGACATCAACGTAGCGCGGCGCTGTCTGCATCGTCTGCGGCGTGCCCTGCATGTGCATGACGATGAACCCGCAACCACGTTCCCCCGCGAGTGGCAGCATGCGTTCGTCGGCTCGTCCGCCGCTGATGTCGTTAATGATCGAGGCGCCGGCATCGAGCGCCGCACGCGCTACTTCGGCTTTCGTTGTGTCGATGGAGATCAGCGTCTTCGCACGTGCACGGAGGCGCGAGATCACCGGGACGACGCGCCGCAGTTCCTCCATCTCCGCGACCGGCTCCGCGCCGGGCCGCGTCGATTCGCCACCGACGTCGATGATGTCGGCTCCGTCGCTCGCCATCTGCAGCGCAGCAGTTAATGCGACGTCGAGATCGGCGTGTTCACCGGGATTCGAAAACGAGTCGGGCGTCACGTTTAGCACGCCCATGAGCAACGCCTGCTCTGCCACGTCGAGCGTCTCACTGCCGATCTTCCAAAGCGCTGCAGCCATTGAACATTCAGACTGCGCCGCGCACTCTCGCTTTCAAGTGCTAGCGTCCTGCTGGTCGTCGGCTCTCGATTACCAATTGCTCATGCCACGTCCGCAAAAGTCTCAACGTCAACAGAATCGCCCGGAGGTCCCGCGGAAAGCTGATCTGAAACAGCAAATCCTGGCGTTGATGCAATCGCCGAAGTATCGGCCGCTCGACAACGTCGAGATGGGCAAAATGCTCGGGCGCAAAAGCGGTGTGCGGATGAACCTGAACGAGACGCTGCGTGAGCTCGAGCAAGAAGGCGAGATCGCGCGCATCCGCAAAAACCGTTACGTGCTGCCGTCGGAAGCGGACCTCGTCACTGGTTTGCTGCACGTGCACCAGGCTGGCTACGCATTCCTCTCGCGCGAAAAACCGGGGGAACAGGATTTGTTCATCGCGGCGCAGAATACCGGCACTGCGCTGCACGGCGATCGCGTGGTCGCCCGGATCACGCGCGACGAGAACTACGCCCGCGCCAAGGGAGGCAGCGCGCGCGCGGAAGGCCGCATTATCCGCATTCTGCAGCGCGCGCACGACACGATGGTCGGCACGCTGCAGCAATCGAAAAACTTCCTTTACGTCGTGCCGGACGATCCGCGGATCGTCCATAACGTCTATGTCCCCGCGGCCGCGCCGGCAGAAGGGGGTCGAGCTGCGCAGCGAGGAGACAAGGTCGTCGTGAAGCTAGACGTCTGGGAGTCACGCCACGTCAATCCCGAAGGCCACGTCGTCGAAGTTCTCGGACCGAGCGACGCGCCTGGCGTCGACATGCTTTCGATCATTCGGAAGTTCCATTTGCCGACAGAGTTTCCATCGGCGGTAACGCGCGAAGCCGAGCAGATTCCGGAGACGGTCGAGCAGTCGCTGACGGAAGGCCGGGAAGATCTGCGCGACCAATTTATCTTCACGATCGATCCTGACGACGCGCGCGATTTCGACGACGCGATTAACGTCAACCGGCTCGAAGGCGGCGGCTGGAATCTAGGCGTTCACATCGCGGATGTGGCTGCGTACGTGCAACCGGGGAGCGAGCTCGATCGCGAAGCAGCGAAGCGCGGTAACAGTGTTTACCTGCCGGATCGCGTGATCCCAATGCTGCCCGAGCGCCTCAGCAACGGCGTCTGCAGCCTCAAGCCGAACGTTGATCGGCTCGCGCATTCGGTATTCATCCAGTTTAGCAGAGATGGTCGCTCCACAAGCGCGCGCTTTGCCCGAACGGTGATCCGCAGCGCGAAACGGCTCACGTACCGCGAAGCCTTCGCGATTCTGAAGGCAACGCCTAACAACGAACTAGGCGAGCGGCTCCACGTCGCGTGGGAGCTCGCGTCTTTGTTGCGCAGGAGACGTTTCGAGGCCGGCTCGCTCGATCTCGATTTTCCAGAGGTGAAAGTGCGGCTCGATGAGAGCGGTAAGCCGATCCAGCTCGAGCGGATCGAAAACGACGAGTCGCATCAGTTAATCGAGGAGTTCATGCTCGCGGCCAACGAAGCGGTCGCCAGCGAGCTAAAGAACCGGCTCATTCCGTCGGTTTATCGCGTCCATGAAACTCCGGAACCGGACAAGCTCGCTGAATATCGGGAGCTCGTTCTCGGCTACGGTTACAAAGCCGGCGACCTGACAAACCGGGCAGAGCTGCAGCGCCTTCTCGCCTCATTGCGCGGAAAACATGAAGAGCAGGCGCTAAAAATCGGCCTGCTGAAAAGTCTCAAGCGCGCGCGCTACACGACGCAGCCGCTCGGTCACTACGGCCTCGCGAAAAACAACTACACGCATTTCACCAGCCCGATCCGCCGCTACGCCGATCTCATCGTGCACCGATCATTAGCCGATCGCGATCAAACGCGCCGCGCACGTGCCGACGTCGGGCAGCTAAATGCAATCGCCGAGCACATCTCGGCGACCGAACGCGTCGCCGCTGAAGCGGAGATCGAGTCTGTAAAACTGAAGAAGCTCGAGTTCTTCCAGCGCCAGCTCGACGCGAAAGACCCGCAGGTGTTCCGCGCCAGCGTACTGGACGTGAAGAACTTCGGTCTCATCGTCGAGCTGCCGGATGTTCTGCTCACCGGCATGATCCACATCTCGTCGTTAAAGGACGACTTCTACGCGTTCAACCAGCCGCAGCGGAAACTGATCGGCCGCCAGTCGCGGCGGCAGTTCTCGGTCGGCGATGATCTCCGCGTCTATGTCGCACGCGTTGATATCTTCAAGCGCCAGGTGGATTTCGCGATCGCGGAAGAGCGACCGGCGGCTCGTGGAAAAGTCCGGCGGCGATAGCGTTTTTATTTACTTCCAACCGCTGATGGCGTTCAGCTAGGTTTTCGCCCGCGGCAGCCATGGAACGGATCATCGAAGCGAAGCAGTTGCAGATCGAACGCAAATCGTTCCACCTCGAGCTGCGCCAAAACGACCGCGGCCGGTTCCTTCGCATCACCGAAGAATCTCCGGGCCGCCGCAACACTATCATTGTCCCCGGGACTGGGATCGATGACTTCACCAATGCGATCGGCGCAGTGGCGACGAGCGCCGCAGAAGCCGAGCCGCCAGCTGCATAGCACGCGCTCTTTCCCCTTCCGTTGACACTCCGCGCGCGCGGCGAGTAGCCTCTCGCCTGCAACACGCACACCTTCTTTTCCATGCCTAGCCAACGCCCCTCCGCTGCGCTGAAATCGCGCTCCTCGCGAACCGCACGTTCGGTGAAAAACAAAACGTCAGCGCGTTACGTCTACTACTTCGGCGACGGAAAGGCTGATGGCGGCGGCAACATGAAGCGGCTCCTCGGTGGGAAAGGCGCGAACCTCGCCGAGATGACGCGGATCGGATTGCCGGTGCCGCCGGGGTTCACGATCACGACCGAGGTCTGCACCTACTTCTACGAGAACAAGCGCAGCTATCCGCCGGAGCTTGAGGCGCAGGTCGCCGCGGCTTTGCGGAAGATCGAGAAATCTGTCGGCAAACAACTCGGGGACAGCGAAACGCCGTTGCTCGTCTCCGTGCGATCGGGAGCGCGCGATTCGATGCCCGGGATGATGGACACCATCCTGAATCTCGGGATGAACGACACCGTCGTCGAAATAATTGCGCGGAAAACCGGCAACGGGCGGTTCGCGTGGGATTCGTATCGGCGTTTTCTGCAGATGTATGGCGACGTCGTTATGGGCGTGCAAAAGCGCGCCGGCGAAGATCACGAGCCATTCGAGGCAGTCATCGAACGCATCAAACACAAAGCCGGCGTCGAGAAGGACACGGAGCTTTCAGTCGATGATCTGCGGGCGATGGTCGAGCAGTTCAAAGCGTTAATCAAAGAGCGGACCGGCAAATCCTTTCCGCAGGATCCAAAGGCGCAGCTCTGGGGCGCGATCGGCGCCGTCTTCGGCTCATGGATGAACGACCGCGCGAGCGTTTATCGACGTAAATACGGCATTCCGCACGAGTGGGGCACGGCGGTGAATGTGCAGACGATGGTGTTCGGCAACATGGGCGACACCAGCGCGACAGGCGTTGCCTTTACGCGTGATCCGGCGAGCGGCGAGCGCGTCTTCTACGGCGAATATTTGATCAACGCGCAGGGCGAAGATGTGGTCGCAGGTGTGCGCACGCCGCACCCGATCGCTGATCTCTCGAAAGAAATGCCCGCCGCACACGCTGCGCTGATGAAAGTGCGCGCGCTACTCGAGAAGCATTTCAAAGACATGCAGGATCTCGAGTTCACGGTGGAGGACAACCGTCTCTACATCCTGCAGACGCGGAACGGAAAACGCACGGGTCTCGCGGCCGTTCGCATCGCGGTTGAGATGGTCTGCGAGCGCCTGATCTCGCGCGAGGACGCGGTGAAGCGCATTCCTGCCGACTCGCTCGCGCATCTGCTCGCGCCGATTTTTGATCGCGCCTCCGTCGCGAAGGCGACGAAGATCGGGACCGGCTTGCCCGCTGGCCCCGGTGCGGCTTCGGGCCACGTAGTTTTCAGTGCCGAGGATGCGGTTGCCCGTGCGGAGAAGGGCGAGAAGGTGTTGCTCGCGCGGATCGAGACTTCGCCGGAAGACCTGCGCGGCATGATCGCGGCGGAAGGCATTCTGACCTCACGCGGTGGCGTGTCATCGCACGCGGCATTGGTGGCGCGGCAGATGGGAAAAGTTTGCGTCTGCGGCGCGGCCGGCATTCAGATCGACTACGACAAACGCACGCTCACCGCGAACGGCGTGACGTTGAAACAAGGCGACTACATCTCGATCGACGGCACGGCCGGCGAGGTCTTCGCAGGTGAAGTCACCACTTCCGCATCCGAGATCGTGCAGGTGTTAGTCGACGGCACACTCGACGGCAAAAAGAGCGCGACCTTCCAGCAATACTCGCAGCTGATGAAGTGGGTCGACGGCTTCCGCAAACTCGATGTCCGTACGAACGCCGATACGCCAGACCAGGTTGCAAACGCAGTCGCATTTGGCGCAGAAGGGATCGGCCTTTGCCGCACCGAGCACATGTTCTTCGAAGGCGATCGCATCGATGCGATGCGCGAGATGATTCTCGCCGAAAACACCAAGGCACGCGTAAAGGCGCTGGCGAAACTACTGCCGTATCAACGCGAAGACTTCGTCGGAATTTTCAAAGCCCTGAAAGGTTTCCCGGCCACGATCCGCTTTCTCGATCCGCCGTTGCACGAGTTCCTCCCACACGACAAAGAGCAGCAACTTGATCTTGCGAAAAAGCTGGGCGTGGAGTTAGAGCAAATCTCGCGGCGCGTGCAGGAGCTGCACGAGTTTAACCCGATGCTCGGCCATCGCGGCTGCCGGCTCGGGATTGTGTATCCGGAAATCTCAGAGATGCAGGCGCGGGCGGTCTTCGAAGCTGCGGCCGAGGTGCTGAAGAGCGGCACGAAAGTGAAACCGGAAATAATGATTCCGCTCGTTGGCTTCCCGCGCGAGCTCAAGCTGCAGATCGACATCGTCCATCGCGTGGCCGCCGAAGTGAAGAAGGCGACGAAAACGAAATTTAACTATCTCGTCGGCACGATGATCGAAATCCCGCGCGCCTGCCTCGTCGCCGACGAGATTGCGCGCGACGCGGAGTTCTTCAGCTTCGGCACGAACGATCTCACGCAGACGACGCTCGGAATGAGTCGCGATGACTCAGGGACGTTTCTGCCGGCTTACGCTGAGCTCGATATCGTCGCGACGAACCCCTTCGCATCGATCGATCAGCAGGGCGTCGGGCGTTTGATGCAGATGAGCTGTGAGCTCGGACGCAAGACACGGCCCGAGATCAAGCTCGGCATCTGCGGCGAACACGGCGGCGAGCCTAACAGCGTGAAGTTCTGTCATCGACTTGGGTTGAACTACGTCAGCTGTAGCCCGTACCGCGTTCCAATCGCGCGGCTCGCTGCAGCCCAGGCTGCGCTCGCGGATCGCGACAAGTAACCGCTACTTTTTCGCGGCCGCTTCGAACGCGCACCACGCGTTCCAGGCGCGCTCCCAATTTTGCTTCGCAGCCCACGCCTCCGCTTCCAGGTAATGGAAGTAAGCCGGTGCATTTCGGTCGTCGGTGAAATGGCGAACGGTGGCGAGCGCTTCGTCAGTCTTGCCCGCGCGCATCTGCTCGTCGTAAAGCGTGAAGCCGACGCCGTAATTGTTGGGACTCGTGTAGAGAGCGCGTGAGAGTTCCTCTTGCGATGAGCCGGTCGCCTTCTGCGGCACCGCTGGCGCCGTTGCGAATTGCTTCGCGAGTTGATATGCGCCGGCGAAGTCATTGTTCGCCGCGCGGAATTTCGCGACGCCGCGCCACGCGAGTGCGAGCTGGTCCGGATGCGCTTCGACGAACCGCGCGAGCTGCGCCAGGTCGCCGCGCTCGGCCCAAAGATCGAACAAAGTTCGGCGTTCCTCGGGCGTAAGACTCTGCAGTCCCCTGTTGCGATTGAGCAAGCGCTGCAACGTCGCGCTGAACGGCGGTCCGGACAACCGTCCGAGATACGCGACCGCAAGATCGTGTTGGGTCGCGGCGTAATCTTCGAGCATTCGACTGACAGTGCGGTCCGACTGGGCCGCAGCTGTTATCATCCGGCTGTAGAGTTCGACACGTTGCGGGCCAGCGCGACGCAACGCTTCGCGCCACGCCGTCATAGCCAGCAACGGCTGGCGCGTCAGCCAGGCGAGCCCTTCTTGATACGGCACTTCGAATGAGTTCGCCTCGAGGAATCGGGCGCGTCGAAAATCATCGAGCGCTTCTGTTGCTGGCCGATGTTCGCCCGCCTTCCCGAGCGCTCGCAGGAAATAGAGCTGCCAATCAAGTGGCGCGGACCGCAGCCCGCGCTCGGCCTGCGCAATCGTAGCGGCAAAGTTCCGCTGCTGGTTCGCTAAGGTTGACTGCAGCCGCGCATTATCCGCATCGATCCCGCCAGGAATCGGCGCCTGCGATTCCGCAGCGTAGATCCAGGTCGCTCCGGTCACGATCAGTAGCACTCCAACACAGCGGAAAAATACCGCGATCACAGCGCTTCTTTGGAGCCGCAACGGGCGCGCCAACGCCAGCCCTAACAACAACAGTCCGCTGTAAGCCGTGCCAACTCGATGCGCTGAGACATCAACAACTCCATGCAAGCCGAACAGCAGCGCCGCGATCAGCGCCGCCAGGCGAAAGCGCTGATTCGTCCCCTCCCCGAACGGAAAAACGAGCCGCAGCAGCAGCCCGGCGCCTGCGATCGTGAGCAGGATAGAGGGCCACCCGGCCTCAGCCCAAAGCCAGAGCCAATCGCTTTCGGGGTGAAGCGCCTTTGCTTGTCGAACTGACACATCGCGGAAGAGTGCGAACACCGGATCAAAATTCGCGAGCCCGACGCCGGCCCAAGGCGAGGAACGGATCAGTTGCCACGTATCCCGAAAAATCAGCCACCGATAATCGGTCGTCATCCCCTCGCCTTCGCCACGGATGTTGAAACGCTCGAGAGTCTGGCCGCCGAAGACGAGCATCACCGTGAGCAGCATCAGCAGCGCGCACGCACCGAGCGCGATCTGTGCACCCGAGCGGCGGCGCAATGCAAAGGTCGCCAGCCAGAGCGCACTCCCCGCGACCATGATGGCGATGCCGGCGCGCGAAAAATTCAAGACGATCGCCGCAATCAAAACCGCGAATCCTGCGAGCCACAAAACCCATCGGTTGCGGCCTTGCCGAAGGTCGTCGTGTCCGCAGGCGAGAATGATCACGCCGGTGATACCGAGGAGATCGGCGGTTTGATTTCGGTTCGGGAACCAGCCGAATCCGCGCTGATTGTGCCAAAACGGCAGCGCGGTGTGCGCGAGGTACAAGCCGACAGCGAGTGCCGCGAGCAGAGCCACGCCGCCAGCAAACAGACGGAGTTGACGTCGAACGACACGCGTATCGAGTTCCTGTGTCGCGACGAGGTAAAGCCAACTGAGCGCGGCGGCTAAACTCAGCCAGCAGCTCAAGCTCAGCCACGGCTGCGGGCTCAGAGTTGATCCGAGGTCGACCGCAAAATCCTGCATGAGCGCCTTGCGCCAGGTCGGCATGTAAAACCGTGTCGCAGGCAGAAACGCCGTCGCCGCGCATGCCAGCAGCGCGACGAGGATTGTGTTAAAGGCGACGCCTAACGAGAACCGCGGCGGTCGCGCGACCAACAACAGCCCAAGCAAGCCGACGACGATACCCTCCGCCCACTTCTCCGTCGCGCCGCCGAGCAGGCATGCGAGCAGCGGCAAAAGCGGCACGATGTCGTCAGCCCACACCCGGGCACGCGTGGATCCGGAACGGCGACGATGCGCCGGTTGTTCAGCCGTTTGCCCGGTCACGGAAAGGCGAGTCTCATTGGTATGGGAGTAGCTAGGGTAAAGATGCGGTTTAGCCGCAACCGGACCGATGCACTGCGCGTTGAAGTTACCATGGGTTGAAGGCGTCGTGCCATCGCGTACGCTCGGCTCTGCCTCTCTCTAAGCCATGGTGACTCAACGCACGGAAGGTCTATACCGCCTTTTCCTGCTCTGCCAGATCATCATGGTGGGGGCGCTCTTCTGGCTCGGCATTTGGATCACGCTGACGTTCTACTCGGACGGCGAGGGGCTTACCTTCAATGCGCGGCGCTACGGGATTTATTGCACGCTGCTCGTGCTCGGAATGGCGATGGAGTCGCTCAGCCGCGATGGTTCGAAGAACTACTTCCTGCAAAATGAGCTGCTCCGGCAGCATCGCCTGAGTCTTCGCCAGACTTTTGCGAGCGTCGGTGCGCTGGTGTTATACATCGTTGCCGCGAAGGACGCGTTCATCTCCCGTGTCTTCTTCTTTAACTTCGTCCCGTGGCTGTACGTGGCGCTGCTCTTCTCGCATCACTATCTCCCTTCGCTTCTCGCGCGCGGCATCTTCAAGGGGGAACGCGAAGAGAAGACTTTGCTTGTGGGATCGAGCGAGAAAGCGGCGCAGTTGCGCGGCTGGTTACGGCGCAAAGCCGACATCGGACTGCGCACGATCGGCCTGATCTCGGACGAATCGATCACCGCGACATCGGACGGAATTCCCGTGCTCGGGCAATCGGAGGACCTCGCTCAGATCATTCGCGAGCGCGGTGTCACGCAGGTGATCATGCTGGAGTTCCCGCTCTTCACAGAGATCAACCGCACGATCATTCAGGTGTGCGATCAACTCGGCGTGCGCCTCTTAATTGTCAGCGATCTGGAGGAAAAGCTGCGTCATCCGGTGACGCACTTCGAAGATGATGGGTTCCGCTTCATCGGCTTGCGCGAAGAGCCGCTTGAGAATCCGCTCAACCGCTTTTTCAAACGCTTCATCGATGTGTGCATCGCACTTCCGGTCATGCTCTTCGCGTTCCCTATCGTTACCGCCATCGTCTGGCTCGCGCAGCGATTGCAATCGCCGGGACCGCTCTTCCACATCCAGACGCGCGCCGGGATGCAGAATCGTCGATTCCGGATCTTCAAGTTCCGCACGATGCATCCGCACAACACCGACATCGCAAAGCAGGCCAGCGCCGTCGATGAGCGGGTGTTTCCGCTCGGGCGCTGGTTCCGCAAACTCAGCATCGATGAGGTGCCGCAGTTCTGGAACGTGCTGCTCGGCGACATGAGCATCGTCGGGCCGCGCCCGCACCTGATCGAACACAACCAGCAGTTCTCGCAGCTCATGGCGAACTACCATGTGCGCACGTTTGTGAAGCCGGGCATCACCGGGCTCGCGCAGGTGCGCGGCTATCGAGGCGAAGCGCGCGACAAATCCGACATCCAGCACCGCGTCGAGTGCGACATCGAGTATCTGGAGAATTGGAACCTTTCGCTCGAGTGCGGGATCATTCTGCGCACGTGTGCCCAGCTCTTTGTGCCGCCGCGTTCGGCGTACTGACTTTGCTCGTCCGAAGACTAAAGCGCCTGTAGTTCGCGCAGAAAGCTGTCGAAGACGTGTTTCTTATCGAACTGCTGCACGTAAACGCGGCCGGCTTCGCCGAACTGCCGCAGTCGCTCCGGATCGGACGCGATCGCGTCCAGCAACTCAGCTAGTTCGCGCGGATTTCCCGGCGGGATGTTCACTCCAAAGCCTGCCTGCACGGCCGCTTCCGCTAGTTCGCTCTCCGGATCTGCGACGGTGATCACCGGCTTCGACTGCGCCAGCAACCCGAGCAGCTTGCTCGGGAAGAATGAATTCCCCGAGCCCGACTGTTGCGTGATGAAGCAGAGATCAGCATCAGCGAGCAGTTCGCGATAATTTTCGCCCGCCTGCAGCGGCAGCAAGGAAACGTTCGGCAATTGCAACGCGCGGATTTGTTCTGTCAGCACATCCCGTTGCGCGCCATCGCCGCAGATGACGATGCGAATGCGCGGGTCATGTAGGAGCGGCGCGGCAGCGATAAGGACATCGAGGCCTTGTTTCACGCCAAGGTTCCCAGCGTAGACGGCGAGAAATTCGTCGTCGCGGAAGCCGTTACGCTGACGGAACGCACCGCGCAGCGGAGGCGGCTTTCCGTCATCGAGCGCGATTGCGTTCGGGAAGTAAATCAGCTTTGACTCCGGCACACCTTTGCGGCGGAACTTCACCAGCATTCCCTGCGTGATCCCCGACACGCGCGCCGCACTCCGATAGGCGAAGGACTCGAGTGCATACAGCGCTTTGATGAACCAGCCGGCGCGCAACATTCCGAGACCCACAGCCGCGTCAGGCTGCATATCCTGCACGTGAAACACGAACGGCGCGCTCTTCAATTCGCTCACCAGCCAACCAGCCGAACCGAGCAGCAAGGGCGGCGAGACGATCACGTAAACATCCGGACGCCGCAGCGTCAGCACCTTCAACGTCGACGTGAAGACGAAGCTCGCCTCGTGCAGAATCCGCTTCAGCGCCGACACACGCGGCGGCACGAAATGCCAGCATCGATGCACGCGCACGCCGTTGATCGTGTTCGAGCGGTACAAGGTCGCCCGATCTTCCTCGCGCTTTGTCCAGGTCGGGTAATAAGGGAACGCGGTGACCATTTCCACATCATGCCCGCCGGCCTGCAGGAACTCGCACAGCGCGACGGTATGCGGCGCGATGCCGGTGTATTCCGGCGCGTAGTTGATGCCCCAGACAACTACTCGCATCGGTGAGCCTTTCTCCCGCGAGATTGCGCCGGCGCCGTCATCGGGAGCGCAGGACTTTGCACGGGTTACCAGCGGCAATCACGTTGTCCGGAATATCCTTGGTCACGACAGAACATGCTCCCACGATCGCGCGCGCGCCGATCGTAATTCCCGGCATCACGAACGTCCGCGCGGCCACAAATGCGTCTTCCCCAACGGTGATTTTCGCGGTGAGCAACGGCAACGCCGGATGATCGAAGTCATGCGTGCCGCTGCTGAGATAGACCTCCTGCGCGATGATTGCGCGGGTGCCGATTTCGATCTCGCCGAGAGTATAGGCATTGGCCCGATCGCCGAGGAGCGCGCGATCGTGCAGCGTGAGATGCCACGGGATCGCAATGCGCGCGCGTTGATGCACGAAGGGTTTCCCATTAATCTTTGCCCCGAAAATTCGCAGCCAGAATAAGCGCCAAGTGTTAGCCGGCTTGGGCGTCCAGCTGCAGAAGATTGCCCAGCAAAATTCCCAGAGCAGGCGCACGACGCGATTCTCCAGCGACCACGGAGAGTCTTCCGCGGTCTTTTGGTCGGGATTAACTTGTCGCTTCTCTTGCATCGGCAGATTGGAGCACAGCTAACAGCGATTCCGTCGCGCGAGCGATCTCGAATCGGGAAGCGAAACATTCTTTCGCGTTTCGCCGCATCACTGCGCGCTCATCCGCAGTTGTCGCGAGCCAGCGCTCAAGCAATCGCGTCGTGCCCGCGAGGTCGTCCTTCTCCACGAAGCCGGCGTCATCACCCGCGATCTCGCGCCAGATATTCACGCAGTCGGAGATTAACACCGGCACCCCGCACGCTAGTGCCTCCACGACGGAAATACCGAAGTTCTCCTGATGAGACGGCAGCACGAAAACATCCGCAGCGGCGAAGGCGCCCCACTTCATGTTGCCGGTCAGCATCCCACAGAATGTGACCGGCGCACTGTTCGTCACGCGCGCTTGTAGCTCGCGCAGATAAGCTTCATCTGCAGGCGGTCCTGCCATCACGAGATGAATCGATTCACCAGTCGCTTGCGACCGGCAGACGTGAGCGAACGCCTCGACCAGCAGATCGCAGCCCTTCTTCTCGTGCAGACGGCTGAGGAATAAGAAAATCCGCTTGCCGCGAAGGGCCGGATTAAGGTCGAAGAATTCTTCGCGCGCCACGGTTAGGTCCACCTCAGGAGCGGCGGTGCCGTAGTTAACGACTCGCTCGTTGCATCGGTAGAGCCCAAACGATTCGCGCGCGAGCCGACGCTCCTCGTCGGAGGTAAACAGAACCGCGCGAGCATCGCGCAGCACGCGATATTCGGCCCATGGCCAGTAGGCGAGTTTCTTCAGGTGCTTCAGCGGATACGTCCGCTTGAACCAAGGGTCGAGCATGCCGTGCGGGAAGACGTAGTATGGGGTGCGGATGCGCCGCAGCGCCCACCAGACTCCGAAGCTGTTGTATTGCCAAACGCCGTGGATGATCACCGCGTCGTAATTCGCGGCATGCTCTCTCACCCACGGGACAAACGCGGGAGCATACCCATACGTTCCGTGGCCCGGCCCGAGTGCATGCAGTGGGACGAGGTGACTCTGCACCCATGAGTCCTCGGGACCGTCGAGCGAGACCACTTCCACCGCGTGGCCGAGGGCCATTAGTGCCCGCGACGATTGCTTGACTGATTCGACCGGGCCGCCGATTGCCGGATTTACGGAGCGAATAGCACGCAGGATCCTCATCAACGACTAGATCTTTGCAGGCCGGCTGTCGCGCTTCACGTTCACCACCATCTCACGAAGCAGTTGGCGCACCTGCGACCCGATCACGCGCCAGTTGAGCCTTTCCTGAAACTCCTTCCGTGCGCCTTCGGCTACCACGCGATAGCTCTCCCAATCGCGAAGCAGGCGGCTGATCGTCTCGAGGTACGGTTCGGCGCCACTTTCAACGGAGAATGTATAGCCGTTCACGCCATCACGGACCACGCTCGGGATTCCGCCGACATCAGTCGCCAGCGACGGCACGCCGAAGGCGCTCGCTTCAGCGAAAACAATCCCGAAGCATTCCGCGCGCGCCGGCAAGACAAGGAAGTGCGCGGAGCCGAACAAAGCATGCAGTTTCGCGAGCTCCTCTGGCTGATCTTGCCTGATGAATCCGTGCCGGACGAGCCATGGCGCTTCTGCGAACTGCGCAGGTGGCTCGCAGCCGACCACGTGCAGTTCCGCGGCCAACCCGCGTTCGTTTAATCGTCTCGCTACCTCCCAGGCCAATGATCCACCTTTGCGGTCCCACTCGACGCCGAGGAACAGCAGTCGGCACGTTTGCGATTGTCGTGCCCGGATCAGATCGCGAACGGCGCTGTCATCTGCCTTTGGTTCGGTGTTGGCGCCGAAAGGAACGACGCGGATTTTGCTACGATCGACAGCATAGTTGCGTTCGGCTGATTCCGCGGCCCACTCGGACGTAAAGAGAGCGAGGGAACAGTGGTCGAAGGCGCGCTGTTCCGAGAGACGCGCTGCTCTTATCGTTGCTCGCGCGACATGGTCGTAGCCCGGATAGAAGTTCAACAGCGCGGGGAAAGTCGCGTCGCTCCAAATCGCCGTTGGCCGCGAGAATCCAGAGTAACCGATCGGAATCGTCCCCAGGCTTAGTACACAATCCGAATTGTGCGCCCGCACATACGCATCAACCTGCCGCGCATAGTCTTTCGCTGCATGCGGGTCGCGCTCCGGATGAAACCATTGCCTGAGCGCATACCGATAGAAGCGGCGCCGCAATTTCGCTCCGAACGCCTCATTCAATTGCAGGGGGCCGGCTGCGGACAATACCACTTCCTCGCCATTGACCGCCCGCGCGACGTTGAGACCACTGCCGGACCAATTCAGAACATTGGTCGGATCAAAGGTCGTGACATAGGCCACGTTCATGGTGCAAACACGTTTTATGCTTCGTCAACTCGCGCTGCGTCAGGTTCCCTCAATCTGTAATGCGGTGAAGCCAATGCGCCGAGACCGAGCAGGTGAGGTTTTTCATCGAACAGGCATCGAACAGCTGGATTATTCAAGCTCTCTGCCTCACGGCGTTGATCTCGCGAGATGTCGCGAAGTGACCCAGCACGACGATGCTCCAGAGCCGCGTCCAATGCATCTCGCCAGCGTCGAACGCGCGCTGCACCTCAGCCACAAAGTCGGGCGAGATCAGCGCCCTATCGACAACTGCATCGAGGCCGTCACGAACGAAATCGGCGAGCGCTCCATTCATCCACTCGCGCATCGGCAAGACGAAGCCGCGTTTCGGTCGCTGATACACAGCGGGCGGCAGCAGATCGCGGCACGCTTCGACGAGCAGCGCCTTCGTTCCGCCACGCCTTTTCTTTTGTCCCGCTGCCAAACCGAGAACGTACTCCACGAGCTCGTGATCGAGGAACGGAACACGCAATTCGAGAGACACCGCCATGCTCATCTGGTCGGAATCGCGCAGGAGCATTTGGCGCATGTAGCCGCTCAGCTCGGCCCAGCTGATTCGCGCGAATTCATCGGGTAAGTCGATCTCTGGCTCCGAAGCCCGGGGACGGTGCGGCAGGTCTGCTTTTGCGATCTCGCGATCATTGAAAAAGCGTCGTCGCCATCGCGCCAGCTCACCGGCCTCCGCCGAGGGAGGTAGATCGAGCAGACGATCCTTGTGGCCGGCGAGTTTCCCGACCACGCCGCGCAGCGAGACCGGTAACCGCGCCAGCCATTTCAGCCGCGGCACATCTCGGAAGGTGGCATAACCGCCAAACAGCTCGTCCCCGCCGAGGCCTGAAAGCGCGACCTTCACGCCGCGTGCTGCCACCGCCTTTGAGACGATGTAAGTGTTGATCGCGTCAACGGATGGAAGATCGAGCTTCGCGATGGCTTCCGTGACAGACGCGATAACTTCCTCATCGGAGAGCTGAATGCGCTCGTGTTCCGTCCCGTAACGGTGCGCGACCTGTAAAGCGATGGAGGTTTCATCGAACTCCCCGCTGTCGAACCCGACCGAAAACGTCTGGAGCTTTCGATCAAGCTTCTGCGCGGCCATCGCCGTGATGATGGATGAATCAATTCCGCCGCTGAGGAAGCTCGCAACGGGCACGTCAGCAAGGAGGTGCTCGTCCACCGCCTGCTCGAGCAGCCGACGGACATGTGCAACGGCGTTCGTCTTCGGCGAGCGGATCGGCTTTCGTGCTGGCCAATACTGCCAAGATTCCTCGCGTCCATCGCGCCCGACTGTCATCGCGTGACCCGCTTCAAACGAACTGAGCCCGGGAAAAAGCGGGTCTTCTTCAGGACAAGCACCCCACTGCAGAAAGCTCGACACCGAACCAGGCGAAATCTTTTGCCGGCCGTCGAGCAGCACCCTCGCTTCCGACGCGAAGAACATGGCCCCCGTCGTCCTGACAACATAGAGCGGCTTGATCCCCAGCCGATCGCGCGCCACAAAAATCTCATCGCGCGCCGCATCGTAGATCACGAAGGCGAACATCCCTTTCACGCGCTCGAGCAAGCCGTGGCCCCACGTGGCATAGCCGCGTAAAAGCGTTTCCGTGTCGCTCGTCCCGCGCCAGGCGACGTCCGGTCCCAATTGTTTGCGCAACTCGCGATGGTTATAAATTTCCCCGTTCACCACGATCACGTCACCGGTCGTGGGATCGAGCATCGGCTGCGCCCCTGCGGGGGACAGATCCATAATTGCAAGCCGCGTGTTCCCGAGCCAGCACCACCCGTTAGGCGACAGCCATTCACCCGACGAATCAGGGCCGCGATGATGAATGCGGCGCAAATCGAGCGGCGTGGCCGAACCGTTGAAGGAGATGTGAGCAGCGATCCCGCACATATCGATTTCGATGACGGGCCCGCGCGACTACCAGACGAAGCCTTTGGTCCGGCGAAAATATTGCAGGTCTTCCGAAAGCTCTTTGACCGGCTTCGCGGGGACTCCGGCGTAGAGGCGAAACGGCGTGTCGTGCTTTTTATTGAGCAGTGATTTCGCTCCAAGGACTGAATGATGCGGGAGAACACTTCCGCCGAGCAGGACGGAGTCCGTTCCGACGAAGCAAAAATCACCGATGTCGATCGGCTCGGATGACTGGCGCCCTGCCGCTAGATCAATGCTGTGCGTCAGGAATTGCGAACGGAAGCCGCCGACGGTTGCGAACGTTCCAATCCGAACGCGGGACGTACAATCGAAAAGGTGTCGGCTACTGATTCCGGCATGCGCTTCGAGGATCAACTCGGGGCGGCGGTCGGTCTGGTGCGCGAAGTGACGGCTCGGGCCGGTTGGAAAACCGGTGATCCAATTCAGCTGACCGATGACGGCACCGGGGCCGAGATGTAGCAGGTCTATGTTCTTGCAGAAGGTCAGATGTCCGATCTGGGCGTTCTCTTCGAGGACGAGCCGACGCGGTGCGATCCACGCAAAGCCGATCCTGCTCGTCGGATGGATGGAATAGCCGAACTGGGTTTCGAGAAGGCGCCGACGCGCGCTCCACGGCAGCGCGAACGACAAGAGCATGATGAGGTTCCTCAGCATGCTGCTCCGAGCGATCGATACAGCTCGACATATTCCGCGATCATTTTGTCGGCGGTGAACCGTTTCGCATTCTCCAGCGCTTTCTCGCTCCATTCGGCCCGCCGCGTCGGGTCCGCCAACGACAGAAGATCGCCCGCGAAGCCCTCCTCATCGGCTGGGTCACGGAGGAAGGGGCCAGCACCGGCGATCTCTGCCATCGGATTCGTTGAGCTGGTTAGAACGGGGCAGCCACACGCCTGCGCCTCGATGATCGGCCATCCGAACCCTTCGAAACGGGACGGGAACAGAAACGCCGTCGCGCAATTGTAGAGAGCCTCAAGGAGTTCGCTAGTCGGGCCGACGACTTCAACAACGTGCTCAGAGACAGCGAGCGAGTTTGCAAGATTCCGCAACGATTCGTTGAGCCCGTCGCCAGCAAAGACAAGCTGGCCGTTCCAGCGCT
The DNA here is from genome assembly GCA_046262215.1 of Chthoniobacterales bacterium. Taxonomy (GTDB): domain Bacteria; phylum Verrucomicrobiota; class Verrucomicrobiia; order Chthoniobacterales; family UBA10450; genus JACCTI01. The sequence continues at coordinate 21,570 of JBHENE010000168.1, forward strand.
CCTGACAGCGCGCAAAGATTCGCAGCACGCCTTCCCGATTTTTGCGGCGAAGGTTTGATCCGACGTGCAAAACGTATGGCCGGGCGAGGTCCAGACGCGGGACCGCGCGGAGCCGTTTGTGTGCGTCTGCCGAAGGAAGCACGCGATAGGGATAGCTCTGTCCCAGCTTGATCACTTCCAGTTTTGGGTGATCGCGCCCGACGGTAACGATGCGGCGAGCATCATCAAAAGTGGTGTGCGAGACGCAGCCGACCGCCGCAGCGTGGCGCAGCCCGGAAACGATCCAGCGTTGCAGAAGCTTACCTGTCGCCGAAGCAGGACAGTCCGTGTCCTCACCGAGTCCGCCGCGGACGGCGAGCAGGTCGTGACACGTCACCACGACTGGGACAGAGCGAATCTGCTTCGCATACATCGCGTTCGAATGATCGCAGATGTGCACGATCGCAGGCCGCAGACGGAGCTTCGCTTTCAGCTGCCGCGGAAACAGAAGAAACTTGTCGATGTAGGCGAACCACTTCGTAACGAAACTTCCTGCGAAAGTGAACCTGCCGAAGAACGGCTGCGGCTGGATCAGCTCCGCATCGATGCCTTCGGCCGTCAGACCTTCCAACATCATCACTGCAAAGCGCAACATGCTCTGCTGCCGCTCGGCGGCGTAATTACCGATCAACAGAATGTTGCAGCCAGCGTTTGCAGATAACACAAAAACTACGCCCCCCTCAGCACTCGCCAGCCCCTCGGTTTCATCAACCGGGTGGCCTCCGCGGAATCGCGGGTCGCGAGGAAACTCGCAGACTCCCAGGAAACATCGATGGCTGACTCTGCAGCGGTACTTTCCAGGAGAGCTGGACCCCAAAAACTATGACCAATCGCAAAGATTGCATAACCGTGCCCGGCCAAGATTTGCGCCAAGCCGCTCTGGCCTAACGTGTGATCCTCGTAAATCACGTGACGGACACGCTGCGAACCCAAGAGTTGCTCAGCGCCTTGCAGCACCTGCGCCTCGAAGCCTTCGACGTCGATCTTCAATAGCTTGAAGGACTCCGACGGGAATGAATCATCGAGCGTCGTCACAGCTACTTGATGCCGACGGAAGCCGGGCGCGGCGGGATCAGCCGGCACATTCGCGATGCTCGCGGTCCCCTGATTGATCGAGAAATAATCGCTCTCGAACAAGTCGGCGACCCCCGAGGTTTTTCCAAGCGCGCAGCGGTGGACGATCACGCGTGGCGATCCATCGGCGCGTCTGAGTTCACCCACATTCCGTTGCAGACGCGCACCCACTTCTGGATGTGGCTCGAACGCATGCACGAATCCGGCAGGCCCGACTTTGCCCGAGAAGAGCCGCGTCATGTAGCCGATGTTCGCTCCAGCATCGATCACATGGTCCCCCGGCTGCAGCAAACGCCAGGCGCATTCGCTGACTGCGAGATCAAAGATACCCTGCTTCTGGATTTCGCTGCCGATCGCATCGCGCAGATCGACTTCCATCTCACCGCCCCACGGCAACGGCACAATGGTTCTGTCCTCGCGCGCGGGCGCGAACTGAAGATAAATTCGGCGCACCAACTGCCGAGGCGCGAAGATGTAACACGGCTTCATCAAACCGCAGATGGAACTCAACGGGGCGGCCGAGTCAGCGCTCATCGAATCCGTTTGCATTGCGCTGCGGCGCCGGTGTTTCCGAGTGCAACCGTTCCGCGAATGGTGATCGGCGCGCCAACCGCGGACGAACTGTTGCAGTGGATTCTGGGCGTGCCGCAAGAACGTCTGCGGGCGCCGGATGCCGGGCTGCAAGCGAGAGACCGGCGGTGAAAACAGCGAAACCGAGAATCGTGGGCTGCCCGAATTGTCCGCTCAGCAGTGGCGAAAATGCGCAGCTCAGGAGGAGCAAGGGCAGCACTTCGCCGAACCGAACGGAACGCAAACAAACCAACGCAAGCCTAAGCGCCAGTCCGCAACGAAAGAGCACAAATGCGAGCCCGAGCACCGGCCCGCTTTCGAGAAAGATGCGCGACCACTCACCTTCGGAAAGCAAGAACGTGCTGCGGCCGATGAGAAATTTTGCCCCGGCATTCGTGCCCACGCCCAAGCCATACCCGAGGAAGGGCGCCTTCGTCAGAACATACAATCCATCGGTGAAGCCCGACATCGAGCGCGTGAATACGTCTTTCGCGACGGACTGCTCAGTCGCTTCGGCGACGTCAGTAAACCGCGTTGTGAGAACGTCCAGACCTTCCTTTAAGATGGGAACTTTGCTGAGAATCCAACCGAGGAGCACGGTAGCGAGTAAAATCTGGCCAAAGCGATTTACCGCGCTCGGTCGGAGGATCAGGACGACGCCGAGCGAGGCAACTACCACCGCGCAGGCGCCTACGACAGAGCGACTGCCGGAGACTGCAATGCCGATGACAAGCGCCATCGCGGAGCTAAGGAGGAGCCAATTAGGATACACCCGTTTTAATGCACCCCAGATCAGGAATGCAGTGGCGATCGAAAAATAGGAGACGACGCCGATGACAAATGAAAACGTCGCGGATGTTCTCACTTTACCCAGTGCGGCGAGCATCGACTCACCCTCGCCGCCAGCGGTTCGATTTACGAAAGCATCGGGTGACGCGCGAAATTGCAGCACCATCAATACGGTCATCGGAATCAGAACGAGCAGCGTCCACCAACCGAATTTTTTTACATCCTCCAAACGGAGGGCCTTTTGCATCACGAAAATGAGAGGCAGATGCACAAAGTTCGCACGGAAGCCGAAACCGCTGACGAGCGCGATGCGCTCGGGCGGAAGGTAAGGCCAGAGAGGGATGAAGCTGGCCGAAAGTGTGAGGAGTGAAATGATCCACAAGGCGGTCATCCAGCCGTTGCGTGGAAAGATGCGGGCGCGGATTGCCAGCACATAGATCGCGATGACCACGGGATCGCGGATGATGAGGAGCGGATTCGACAGCGCCGGTGCGACCCACTTGCGGAGCGCTCCCTCGATGATGAGCAGCCAGAAGTAGAGCCAGATCAACTGCCGGATTTTCGGCAAGGCTTTGTGTTCTGGAATCGGGGTTGGATCGTTCATGGAGACTCGGGCGACCGCATCGCGGAGATCACTTTCTCTCCGTAGCCCCGCCACGTAAGCTGGCTCGCGCGCTTAGCAGCTGCAATCCCCATGCCATGAAGCGCTTCGCGGTGAGTGGCGCACCAGCTAATTTTCTCCGCGATCGTTTCCGGCGAACGGATGGGAAGCAAAAATCCCGTTTCGCCGTCGGTGATGAGGTCGTCTCCGCCGGCATTCCGCGTGGCGAGCAACGGCAGTTCGCACGCCATCGCCTCTTGTTGAACCAAGGCGCGACCTTCAACAATCGAGGGCAACACGAACAGATCGCAGGTTTGCATCAGTCGGAGGACTTCGGCGTGTGGCCGCGGCGGCTCGTAGCTGAAGCTCGAGCATTGCTGACGATACCAATCCAGCGGTCGCAGGAGCGATCCCATTACGACCAGCTCGATGTTCTCTGAGCCGAGCAGCTTCATCGCGGCGAAGAGATCCGCCAGCCCTTTCCGCTGCGTCATTGCGCCAGCGAAAAGCACGCGCAACGGGCGGGTATCCGAAAAATCCCGCGGCTCCTCAGCCCGCGGCACCACCGGCGAACCGAACGGCGCAACGATCCACTTCTTCGCCGCGCGCACATCTTCCGGCAGCGAGTCGGCAACGAACGCGCTCGGGCAAATAACAACCTGCGCGAGATCCAACTCACGCGTTTTGCGCGCGAGCTTCTCCGCGGAGTCACGCGTGCCCGCCAGAGTCGGCTCCCACGCTGGCCAGCGGTCCGCCTCTTCGCGCAGCAGGCGTTGCGCAGTTTCGAAGTGTGCGATCGGCAGATCGTAAACGCGTTGCAAACCGAGTTCCGCAGCCACCTCGAACTGCTGCGCCGCGCAGTCTTCGTACGCATAGACCGTCCGGACGCGTGCCGGCTGGTGCACTCGTCGAAGATATCCGGCGGCGAAATGATCCAGCTCCGTCCAGACGGCATCGATGCTCGCCCAGCCGCGTTCGTGCTCGGTCAGCGAACCCGCACCGAGCTTCATCGCGATGTGCCGCACGATCTCGCGCGCGGGATGCACGCGGATTTTGTGGTGCATCAAATCATAGGCGCGGCGCTCCGCCTCGGCGCGGACTGCCGACGGCAGCGCGGCGAGCAGCGGCGAATCCTTCGACCAACCGAGCGTCGTGACAAATCGAGCCAGCAAGCCCGCGTCGTCAGCCGCGCGCAGGACCGCACGGGCGTTCGCATTCCCGAACGGGTGCGTGAGGAGGATCATCGCTCGTTAGGCAAGCAGCGCGCGGCCGAGCAATCGCCGGTAGGCGCGCGCGTAGAATTCAATCGGTTCCAGCTCGCGCTCTAATTCCCCCCGCGTCTTCGTGGCACGCTCGGCGTATTCAACTTTGCTCATTGCCGCCGCGCGCTCGAGCAGCTTCGCGAGTCCCGCGGGATCTGCAGGTTCGCAGACCAACGCCTGCGGACCGCCGGCTTCGGGCAAGCCGCCGTCGCGCGTGATGACGCACGGGACGCCGAGGTGCCGCGCTTCAATCGCAGTTAACCCAAAATCTTCGCGGGTATTCGGCGGCACAACGATCCATCGCGCGTTCTGAATTTCCGAGGTTTTCGTCGCCTCATCGACAAATCCGAGCACGCGAACCCCTTCGATTTTCCGTTTCGCGATCGCGTATTCGATTAAGCTCCGAAGCGCTCCGTCCCCCATCAACGTCAATGGCCAGCGCTCCCGGTCGATGTCCGCGGCGGCATACGCATCGATCAACGTGTCGATCCCTTTGTTCGCAATCCAGCGCCCGATGAAGACGAAGCCGCGTCGTTGTTCGGGCGGAGTCCAGCCTTCGGGCAGCTTCGAAACCGTCGGCACTTTTCTGCTGTTCGAACGCTTGTGCTTCGGCTCCCACGTATCCCAGACGAACTGCGAATTATACCAACGTTCGGTCGCAAACGAGGCGCTAAGCCGCCACAACAATCGGTGCAACGTCATCCCGCTAGCCATGTAGTTGTGAATCGTCATCACCAGCGGCTTGCGACAAAACTTGGCGAATAGCGTGACGTCTGGAGAAGCATTTTGCAGATGCACCACGTCGGCCCACTTGATCGCGTTGATCAGATCGCGATCGGCGCCGCGGTCGCAGTAAATCACGTCCTGTCCGGCCGCCATTGTTTTCAGACTCGGCTGCAACACGAAACCTTTGACCCGCTTGAGGCAGATTCGCACTTCGATGTCAGGCTCGCGCCGGAGCGCTTCCGCGACCGCAAAGACGAACGCTTCGATGCCGCCGTACGCTCCCTGACAAGGGCTGACAATGACGACGCGGGTGGGATTCATGGATGTGGGCGTGCTTCGACTGCGGCTGCGATCTGTCGCGCAATCTGCGGCCACGAAGCTGTCCGCTCATACCATGCTCGAAGCTTTCGCGCGCGCGCCATCGCGTCTCCAGGATCGAGGTTCCGCCTGAGTTCCGCAGGCGAAATCAGCAGACACATCGGTTCTGGAGCCGACGCATCAGCATAGTTCGAGAGGATGTTCAGACCGTGCGCTGCATACGCCATGAAGGTGCCTGACTTCGTATAACTGAGAGGATCCTGGGCAGCGATGGCGAATTCCGCGGTCGCTAGCACCGCAGATATTTCTGGGGTCGATTTCTTCCCGAGCTGCCGAAAACCCGCCGACAAATTGAGCGACTCCAGCAGGCCGCGCTCGTCCGCATCTTGCGCTGCAGAATTGCCTGCCCCGATCGTGACAATCCGCGTCACTCGCGACGTTGCAGCGAGTACGCGCAGCTCAGTCGACATCTCCCTCAACGCGCGCAGCCGCGTCCCTTGCGTGCCGAAAAGCACTGCTGTTCCTGCCTCGCGGACTGCCATCGCGCGTTCACCCGGAATGATATTCGATCCGACCGGCAGCACGGTGACCTGGACGCCCCGCGCGACCTTCGAGAGATGATCCGCCTGGCTCGCAGTCGATGTGAAGACCGTGTCGGCTGCGTTGAGGAGATTTGCGATCGCGCGGCGATGGAGAAGCTGAAGCGGGAAGTTTTTGTTCCACCACGGCCAGAAGGCCCAAATCTCGTGAAACATCACGCAAAGGGACCCGCGCGCCTTTCTCTTCCAATCGACCAACGCATCGATGAGCCAGTGCGGATAGCCATAGCGGCTGAAGCCATACGCGCTGTATTGCAGCAAGACGGCGCCGTCCGCAGGCAGCTGAGCGGCGAATGCGCGACTGTCGCGGTTCACCTCGCGCACCTGGTGAGAACCGAGAGTTTGCACCCTGCAGCTCGTGGGCGTCGGGACGATGAACTCGAAATGCTGTTCGTGTGGCCAATGGCGTATCAGCTGTTCGGTGTAGTCGCCGACGCCGCCCGCCATGGGGGGCAGCTCAGGCGAAATAACAGTAATGTGCGAAGCCACGCGATTTCACTTCCGCTGGACGATCGCCGCGACACGATTCGCGATTGATTCCCACTGCGCATTTTCGCCATACCAGCGACGAAGCTGTTCGCCCTTCGCTTCTGCAGCATGAGCGGTGATGGCGGTCACATCCTCGCGCGCAATCGTGAATGCCAATGGCTCAGCGCTAAACGATCGCGGTGCGACGACAGCGCAACCATGCGCCGCGTAAGCCATGAAGGTTCCAGACTTGCTCCACGTCAGCTCGTTGCTGCTGGACAGGCAAAACTCCGCGCCGTGGAAGGCACGCGACACCTGCGCGGGCTCGAGTTCACCATGCTCGACAACAACATCGCGCGGCAGCATCTCTGCGAGGAGCGCATCAGCCTGCGGCGAGAATTTAAAATCACGCGGCCCGACCAGATGCAGCCGGGTCAGCCGACGGGATTCACTCCATGAACGAATTGCGTCGCTGAATTCCCGCAACGTTTGCAGCCTCGTGTAGGGCAATCCGAAGATCACGAATTCGCCGTCCTGCGGCTGCTCCGTTCGTTCCGCAGGCGCGGGGATGTTCGAAGGCACCGGCATCCATCTTACCTCCGAACGAAGTTTCCATCGATTCAACACAGCGGCGTGATGCGCGGAGTTCGTGATGGTCGTTGCGGCTTGTTCCGCTAACGCGCGCGCGACCGGAAAACTGAGTCGCTGCAAAATCCCCTGTTTCGAGAAGAGGGGCAGATCCGCCGGGAGCTCATGGAACATGACGTGCAACCGCCGGCTCGCGTCCCGATTCCGCCACGCTGCAAATGCCCGCGGCATCCAGCGCGGAAAACCAAAGCGATGGTACGCTCTGCCGGCGTAGTGCAGCAGCACATCAGCTGCGCCACTTTGTTCCAGGACACCAGCGAAGCCGCGTGCCTCTGCGGGAAACTCGCGAATGCGTTCCGTCCGCAGGTGTTCGCGTGACGCGGCCGCGTCTGCAAAAACGAGGAATTGATTAGCAGCGCCGTCCCTCGGCCAGTGTTGGTTCAACTGCCAGGCGTAGGTGCCGATCCCGCAGGCTCGCGGTGGCAACCGCGGCGCGACGATAAGCAGCGGCGCGACTTCCATGGTGTCAGGCGAAAAGGCGGCAGTACTCGACCGAGTAGTCCAGTGCCGGGTCGCGCGTGCCAATTTGCTTTGCCGGTAAACCGGCCACGATTGCCAGCGGCGGCACCTCTTTCGTGACAACCGCACCGGCTGCGACGACAGCGCCGCGGCCAATCGTTACGCCCGGTAAAATCATGGCGCGCGTGCCGATAAAGGCGTAGTCGCCGATCGAAACCGGACGGCTCCGGCCGGCAAAGGTGGCGCTGTGCGGATCGTGATCCGCAGTCAGAACGCAAACCTCCGCCGAAATGGAAACGTGATCGCCAATGGTGAGGCCGCCGCGATTATCTAGCCGGCAGTTTTCATTGATCGTGCTGCCTGTGCCAAGGGCGAAAGCCCCGCGGGTGTCGAACCGCGCTCCACAAAAGATGTGACTTCTCTCGCCGATCTTGAATTGCATCACACCGCGATAAAAAGCTTGCCGCAACGTGTGGCTAGGAAAGCGTCCGACGATGCGATTGCACAGAAACATCAATCCATCGAAGCGAACGCGCTGCGCGAAATGTCCGGTGTTCATCGCGAATCAGCCACCGCTGTCCCACCATAAAAAGGCATGATCGCATTCCAGAATTTCCGTTGCTGATCTGCCAGCATGAAGTTCGCGTGCGCGAGCTGCAGTGCATGCTGCGCTACGTCGCGACGGCGGTCGGGTTGGTCCGCGAACTTCGCTAAATTCGAAAGCATGGACTCCACCGCGAGCTCTGTTTGCAGGAAGGCCGCGTCGTTTTCGCGCAGCAACTCGCACACGGCAGCGTCACCGGGACCGTGGTACAGAATCGGAATACCGCTTCCCACGTAAGTCACGAGCTTCGTCGAAAGGCTGAGCTTCGTAAAGCGCTCGAACTGCGCCCCGAAAGGGAGCGGCAGGTAAAGCAGATCGGCGCTCGCAAGATCATTGCGCACATCGGCTTCCGAGCCAAAAGGCAGAACGCGCACACCCTCGGCGCCATCGAGTAAGTGTGGCCGCAACTGCCCGCAGCGCATCGTCAGCGAGATCGGCAGCTGCGGTCTCAGTTCGCGGAGACGGGCGAGCGCGCTCAGGAGCACGCGCAGGTTCTCTTCATATCCGATGTGAAACAACCCCATGAAATACAGGCGCAGCTCGGACGTGTTCGACGCCACCGGAGCCTCGGCAATCGACTCGACGCCATCGGTAATTGTGACGAACTCCTGATCGCCGTAGCGCCGGCAGTACTCGTCACCGAGTTGGCGGCTAATCACAAAACGCGCATCCGCTCCCGTCCATGCTTCCTGCAGCGCTTCTCCGGCCCTGCGTAAGTTTAATCGGCCCTTCGCGCTGTAGAGAAGATCGTCGTGCACCTGGAGGAAAAACGGCAGCCCAAGTTCCTTCGCGACCGTGTAGCTATCATAGAAATCGAGCCCGGCGTGCGGAATCGCATGGATGCCGATCGCGCGACGCTGGCGACAGGCGGCGCGTAAACGTTTTCGGAAGAACGGACGCGAAAGGGGCGCGACTTTTTCTGGAAGCGGCGCGAGGCGCGTGCGCTCAATCCGGCCGAAAAACGGGCGAAAAGGGATGTGGAGTTGATCCGCATCAGCGGACGCATCCGGTCGTTCCGGCGATGTGCATACGATCGTGCAAGGGACCGGGCTCCCTGCGAGCAGTGCGCGCAAGATGCGGGCGCCTCCGCCTGCGGTCGTTAACGTGAACGGTTGCACGAACATGATCGACGGACACGCGGGCGAACTGAGTGATTGGCGGTACTGCTTCACCGTCGCGCCCGCGATCGCTGACCAGGAAAATCGCGCCGCACAGGCGCTGCTCCGCTCCGCGAGTTCCTGGTAGCTGTTGCCGTCCATGCGCAGGATTCGGATGAGGGACTCGGCGAAAGCTTCGACATCGCCGACCGGCACGAGCCCCTCCCTCAGCTCATGTCCGAGGATATCACGGGGACCGGCAGCATCATACGCGACCATCGGAATGCGCGCCGCCAGCTGCTCGAGCACAGCCAAACCGAAGCCCTCCACGTAGCTCGGAAACGCTCCGACCGTGTGCGCAGCGAGCAGGCCCGGTAGCTCAGCGGGATCGTAGCTCGAGATAAAGTCGATGCCGGCACTGGCTGGCCCTAGTTCCGCCGCAATCGTCGCTGATTCCACCATCGTGCCGATGAACGTGAACCGCGTGTCCGGAAGCTGCGCGCGGACCAACGCAATGATCCGGCCCCAATCGTATGCCCCCTTTCGCGCGCTCCACATTCCGACGAAACAAACACGTCGTTGCGCGAGGCGGACTTCAGCAGGCGCGGCAGCATCGTGAAGTGTGCGCCGCCGCACCGCCGTGAGACCATACGGTTGAACGAATACTCGCTCAGGCGGGCGGATCTCTTGCCTAAGGAACTCTGCCTCTTCCACGTTGGGCACATTGATCAGATCGGCACGCCGCAAAGAAGTCTCTGAGGCGCGAAGCAACTGACGACGTGTCAGGCTGTAAAAAATTCGGCCGATGACTCTGCCCGTCCGACGTCTCGGCCAGCGCCGGGCGACATCCCTCTCGAAGGCATCATACCAGCGATGCAATCCCACGGAGCGAGCAACCATCAGGCCATCAAAACCGAGCCGCGCTTTCGAAAACGGAAGCGCGCCGATGAAAGCATCGATCACATCGAATCGATGCCCATTTTGCTTCACGAATGCCGCGGCCCGGTACGCGAAACGGAGCTGATTGATCAGGAACTTCGAACCCGCACCAGCCCCATCGGGGAACGCGTCAGAGAGGCTGTACTTCTCGACGTGATGGCCGCTCGCTCGCCATTGCGCTGCGAGTTCCATCCACACTTGCGGAGCTCCGAGCCGAGCGTCCCACGGGAAGCTAACAACCACTAGAATGCGTAATGGCGGTGTTACGCGTTCCATGTGCGCGTCGCCAACGTCGTCCAAAATTTATGTCGCACCGGCCGAACGTAATGACGGAGGACAAGCCGATGATGCGCATGCCGATCGCGATAAAGAAACTGATCGTCGAGTTGCAGCACGTATTTCGTCGGGTCGAGCGGCGATGCACCCGCCGCATGCATGGCTAGGTGCGTGATCGTTTGATTCGTGAAAAACTCCGGCGGCGCATCGAGTGCATCCAACCGCTCGAGACTCTCGGTCCAATCGAGTTTGCGGGATAAAAATAAAACGCCCGTGTTCACCGGAAATTGCTTCTCCGCCTCCTCCCGGAAGAGACGCTCATCCGCCGAGAGGCGACAGTCAGGAAGGTATCTAGCGGAGCCGTTCGCGGCTGATCCGAAATTGGCAAGCTCCTCCGCACCCGGAAAAAACAACACGTCGGAATCGACATAAAGGGCCGGCGCTTCCCCAGGCAGCGACATGATCAACGCGAGTTGTTTACCCGTCGGATACCCGGATAAATACGCGCGGACGGCCGGCGATAAAGTCCCCGCCAACTCGTGCGGCGCCAGCTGAACCTGTACAGCCGAATCGATTGATTCGAGTAAGGAGATGCTAGGAGCGGTGTGCGTGCCATCCGACACGACGACGAACCGCAGCGGCCGGCCAGCGAACTTTAAGAACGAACGGATCGACGCCACTTGTTCCGGCAGGTCCCGCTCGCTCGAGTACGAAAATACTTCCAACGGGACAGTTCGCGATTTCAGAAATGCACGTCGCACGATCGCGGGCAGCGCCGCAGAATAAGCGCGTCGCACGGCCGCGCCTTCGGCACGCGCGAGGTGATAGCCGAAGTTCGGCATACGCTACACAGCCGCCTTCTCGAAGCTGCGGAAACCGCGCAGACTCAGCACGATGTTGAGGAGCAGATTTGGCAACGCGGAGATGAGATTGAAGATCAGAACGCTGCGCACGCTCGAGAAATCTGTGAAAGGGATGAGCGAGAGCTGGGTGGCAATCGTCGTCGGGATGTAAAGCCACGATCCTGCGATCCACGCTTTCGATGCGTTCAGGGTCCAGAACGTTCCCGTCAAAGCGCCGATTACTGCGCCGGCGACCATGAGTACCAATTCGCGCTGTAAGTGCGCGTACTTCGCGCCGAGGACAAAGAGAAACTGGTCGGGGAAGAAGGCGGCGATCGCGACGACTGCGAGGCTAAACGCGGCGACAGCGCCAACGATCGTCCCGAATTGCAAACGCAGCCGATGTGGATCGTGACAGCGCGCGAACGCCGGGGCGAAGACGTTCGTGAGCAGGTTTGCGAGCACCGCGAAGATCATCGCGAGCCGGCCAAGCGCGCCGACTTCCGCGACGGAGCTAGCGCGATCCCCGAAAAAGCTAATAAGGAACACGGTGATCTGACCTTGGAAGCAATAGAAGACCGCATTGGCCGCGAGGCTGCGGATGTATCCCCGCATCGCGACGCGGTCTTCTGCGTTCTCGGGCGCCTGCAGATCAATGACGCGGGTGACATAACGCCGCAGGAGCCAATACTGTAAGAGCAGCATCGCCGACCCGAGCGCGACCGCGACACCGGCGTTCAAGAAAACAAAAATGACTGCTAGCAATGCAATCAGTCGCGCAACCGCGCCGGTGAAATCGATGACCTGAATTTTCCCGACATCAGACCGCAAACGCGGAACCACGCTGAGCACGCCGAGCGACAACTGAACCAATAATCCGCCGAGGATCAGTGCAACGAGCGTCAGCGTGTACGGAACGGACGCTCCGTTTCGGACGAGCATCGAGTAGAGCACTGGCGTCACGACCACGACCGCAACGAGACCGAGTTTCCGGCGCAAAGCGAGCGCGGTGTTTACCAGCTGGCCAAAGCGATGCGGGTCTTGCCAAACCTTGCCGCCGATGGATACCAGTCCGACGCTGATGCCGATATCTGCGAGGATGTTCAGCGTCCCCTGCATCGTGTTCGCGATCGTGAAATAGGCGTATTCGCGCTGCTCGAGATGCCGCACGATAAGGATCCCGCTCAGGAAGCTGATGAGCTGGACGATGCCTTGGACAGCCGCGAAACTTCCGACAACCCGTGCTCGAGTCAGCGCGCGGCGGACGAATGGCATCGAGCCTTCCTCAAGCAGCGGCGGCGAGATCGGGCCGAAGAAGCTCATCGCGCGCCTGTCTGAGCCCGCGAGCTACACAGCTGCCGTGCGTTCCGCGGCGCAAGTCGCGTGAACTTGCGCCGCGATCGCGCCACTAGGATCGTGCGTGTTTGCCGTTCGGCAGAGCCGCGGCTACGCCTTCGTGCTCATCAGCCGGGAGTGGAGTGTTATAGTACTCCGAATACTGGTAGTAGTAGTATTCCGGCAGAGAAGTATCGACGTAGTTCAGAATCACACCAGGCACGTTGACCTGGCGGTTGTAAAGCAGCTCGAGCGATTTGCGAGTCAGACGGGCTGAAGTGTAGGACAAGCGCACCACGAACAAGGTCGCGTCGATCTTCGGCGCCAGGCTCGTCGTATCATCGGCCGCTAACACTGGCGAGCTATCGATGATAATGTAATCGTAGTGATTATAGATCTCCTGGAGCAGGCGATCAGTCGTGTCGCGTAGGAGGTGCTCACTCGGTTGCGACAGAGTCTTACCGCGCGGTAACACGAATAAATTCGCGTACGAGGTAGGCACTACTACCTCCTGCCAGTTTACCTCGCCTTGCAGCACTTCGGAGAACCCGACCTTCGATGCGATGCCGAAGGCTTCGCGCTGCGCACCGCGCCGAAGATCACCATCGATCAGGAGCGTCTTAGCGCCCGAGAGAGCGAAAGTGATCGCCAGGTTCGCCGAAATTGTCGACTTGCCCTCATTTGGCACAGCGCTCGTCACCAACAGAGTCTTAGGACGAGGACCATCGTACGGCATGAAGAAGATCGAGGAGCGGATATTCCGGTAAGACTCCGCGAAGATATGGCGAGCGTCGTCCGGCTGTAGCAGTGTGACCTTGCCCTTCGTTTTCTCTTTCGGGATCTGGCCGAGCACGTTTTCCGAGAAGTGATTCTGGAATTCGCCGAATGAAGCCATTCGATCGTCGATCTTATCGAGCAGAAGGAGGATAACGAGACCAGCTGCCGTGCCGCAGCCCAAGCCAATGAGTAGACTCTTGATTAGGCCTGGCCGAACAGATTTTGGCAACCCGGCCATTTCCATGATCGCAACCTGGTCTCCGCTATCGACTACCTGAGATACGCCGACGTTCTTCAGGTCGTTGGTTAACCGGTCATAAAGAGCTTTCAGGCGATCGCCTTTGCCCTGGATCCGCTTGAACTGCGCCAGACGCTGACTCAGATCGAGGGCCTTAGCTTCCCATTCCTTAATGTTGACCTGCAGATTTTCCATCTGCTTGCCAATCGATTTGCGGCGAGTCTCGAGCTTCTCGACTGCATCCGCGCGGAAAAGCCCGATGAGGCTTTCCTGTTTTGTGATCTCGTCGTTGAGCTTGATGATCTTTGGATGCCTAGGCCGTAGGTCTTTGGCGAGCGTGTCGCGCTCAGCCTTTAGCATTTGGACCGCCTGCTTCGCCTTGAGATAATCCCCTTCAGGTCCTACGTCCGAGAAAGGCATGCCGCCCGCGGTGTCTGTGTTCTCGCCGCCGGCAGCCGGTGAAGCACCGCCTTCAGGCTTCACTTTCGAGTTGCGATCCAAGTTCTGATCGAGATCCAGCTTCTCGAGCAGCTGGTATTCAGTCTTAAGCTGCGCAAATTGTTGGTTCAGGCGAACAAGATAAGCAGCTGCACTGTTACCCTCTTCCTGGATGAAGCCGATATTGTTCTGCTTCTGGAAATCTAGCATTTCGTCTTCAGCCGCGTGCAGATCTTTCTCGGTCTGAATTAACTGCTCGGTCATCCCGGTAGTTACTTCATGACCGCGGTCCTCACGCATGCCTTTCTTGAAGTCGAGATACTTCTGCATGACCGCGTTCAGGTAAGCCTGGGTGTACTCAGGTGAGCTTCCGATCGCCTGTAGATCGAAGATCGACGTGCGGGGCTTCTGTATGACCTGAACGTCTACCAGGACGGGCTGCAATTCGGGGTGCGTTGCCCGGACGAGAGCTTCGGCGCTGCGACGGACTTCCGAGCTCTGCATGAGCTGGATCTGCGTGCCGTAGAAATTCATGCTGTCCTCGCTGTAGACGGCGCTCTGCGCGAGATTCATTTTCCCTGCCAGCATCATCTTGCTGGTCGAGAGAAAGGACGGAGGAGTCTGATAGATCAGCCATGCCTGGACAAAGATGCCGAGGCAGATGGTGAGCAGAGGAATCCACCAGCGGCGCAGCAAGAGCGCCTTGTAGCGATGGAGCCGGGTGATGAACGAGCTAGTCCAGGCGCCAGTAGCCGGACGATCGAGAACAGGTGCAGAACTTTGCATACGTTACATGTTGATCAGACGCTGCGGGACGTAGATCTGGTCATCAGGCTGCAGTACGACATCTTCATCGCTGCGGCCTTCCTCGATCACACGTTTCAGATCGACGATCATATCCTGCCCGTTCTTCCGAGTTAGCTTTACCTTTCGCTTGTTCGCGAAGTCGCCGAAGCCCCCGGCACGGATTACAGCTTTGCTTACGGTGTAGGTCTCGTCCGGAGGAATTTCCTGCGGACCTGGGCCGCGGACCGAGCCGATGACGTAAACTTTACCACGAGAACGTTCGCTAACTCGCTCGACCGCGATGATCACCGTGGCGTTATAGTAATATTCGCGCTCGAGCGCGGCTTTCACTGCGTAAGCGAGCTGCTTGCAGGTCCGGCCGGATGCCGGGATCAAACCAGCGTACGGAACTTCCAGCTCTCCGTTGTCGTTAACGCGGAGGTGCTGCGATTCGTTGTCGCGATCCTCGACAACGCGGAAACTGACAGAGTCGTTAGGTCCGAGCCGCTTCTTGTCGTCGAGCACAGTCATGGAATTGGTTCGCATGACTGTGTTGCTGGTCGGTTGGTCGATTGGTGCGGCTTTCGGAATCGACGGCGGCGGGACGTAAGGCGCGCTTCCATTCGAGCTTGGATTCATCGGCGGATTCGTAAAATCCTGCGCCTGGAGTGACGGGCCCGAGAGAGCAGCCGCGACGATGAAGGTTGAAATCCAAGTTCTCATGCAAATTCGAAGGTTCCTCTGTTTAGAAGCTGTAGGTGCCGTCAAATGACACGCGGTTCTGGCGGTAATCGCGCAGGACCACATCCGAATCTTTTTGGGTGTATTGGTAACGTGCGCCAAGCGTCACGTGCCGGGTGAGTTGATAACCAAGGGTGAGCGCGCCGCCGTAACGATGCAGATGCTCGCCTTCACCATTGTTCAGGAAACCGCCAGACTCATCCGCATCCTCGTAGAACAACTCCGTCGAGAGGAGTGTCTTATTGATGATGTTCCAGCTCGCGGTGTGCCGAACGTAATTCAGCGTGATGTAGTTTGAGTTAACGCCGAGCTGCGATTCATGGCCGAAGGAAAGACGTTGCGTCAGCGCGGAGTTGATCCGGTGCGAGATGAGTAGATTGACGTAATAGTCGTTCAGGTCGCGCTTGTCGTTATAGGTGACAAAGGTTGCACCGTTCGGCAGATAACCCGTTGGATATGGCCCGAGGACAACCGTCGAGTCGTCGAAGCTAATCGTCTGGTAACCGCCGGCGAGGCGGACCTTCACATAGTTAGTGAGCTGCGTTTCAACGAACCCGCCGATCGAGAAGGTGTTCGAATCATTCAGTAGATTTTCGTCGTAGCGATTGAAGACGTAGCTCGTCTCCAGGCCTACGCCCGTCGTCGAAGTTACGGCAAAGCTAAGCGAAGCCGTGAACTGTTCCGCATTACGGTCGAGGTAAGAGAAGTCGTCGTTCGTCGCAAGGAACGTGTAGTGATCGTAACCGAACGTGAGCACCGCTTTGTTCAAGTCCCACAAAACGGACACGCCGGCAGTGTTCTGGAAGCGACCGTAGTCGGCAACGTTGCTGAGGCCCGGCTCACCGATCGGATCCTGCTCGAGCGAGAAGCGGTCGTGGAAGTTGATCCGGAAATCACTCACGAAGATGTCGAACGCAAGCTGGGAACCAGGAGCGAGAAGAATCCCATTAGTGTTATACTCCGAGTGACTGGCGTAGAGCGCGTAGCCAAGACCAATATCGAAGCGAAGCGTATTCAACTGCGTGATTGGCCAGAGCGCATCGAAGTTAACCTGCGGGCGGAAGACGAAATCGTCCTGCGCGTTTACCTCAGCGAAGTTGATGTTGTCGTTATACTCCACGCCCATCGTGGCACTGACGCGGAGGCGAATCGGTCCAAGCAGCAGGTTGTATGGGATCCGGTCGATCTCCTGCCGGCGTGCTTCGGCGGAAGCTTCTCCAGCGAGAGAAGGACGGATGGCGTCCTGAGCGCGAGCGGCGGAAATCGCGAGCAAGAGCGGAAGGAAGAGAGCGAGACCTGCCTTTCGGAAAGAGAACGCGGCCGGTGTGTGGATAGAGTGACTGCTCATAGTCGTGACAAGGTGGTTGAGTTAGCAGAAGCGGTACCACACCACGCGAGAATACCGAATCCCATTCGGTTTTCTTTTCCCGCCGACCTGCGACCGGATGTTTCTCGTGAGTATAAGTGTTGTTTGGACACGTTGGGCGCTTTGGTGGCCATCTTTTACAAGTGGCCCGTCAGACAGCAAGCTAAATCGCTGTCCTCGACGTGCGGGAAAACCCGCCCCGTAGCCGGGTAAGGTGGCATCGCCAAAGCTAAACGCGACGACGACGCCGACCGGTTCCAAAAATCGATAATCGTGGCGCGCTCTAAGCTTTTAAGGGAATCGCCATGAAAAAGTCCCCCTCCTCCAATACCCGGCGCCATCTCGCGACTTTCGCGCTGCTCCTGTCCACCGTCGGCGCTGTCGCCGCGTCGGAGCCCGCCGCGTACGCCGACAGCCGCACGGACTCGGCGAAGAGTCTCGCGCGTATGAGTGGCGGCGCGAAGATCGAGTGCATCACGTCCGACGGCAGTGAAGCGATTGTCGCGAGCCCTACCGAGCAAAACATAGCGCAGCGGCGTTGATCATGGATGGCGACACGCTCAGCTGCCCGCTCCAGGAAGGGCAGACAACCTTCATCATTACTTTGCCGGGCACAACGGTGGTCGACCGATTTACGTTCCTAAATGAGGCGGCGGCGGCGCGCGGCGAGTTCAAGATTGCCGTTTCGAATGACATGCTGGCAGCGACAAGTCCGAAATGGACGGAAGTCGACGGTGGAATCGCGATCACAGACAAGCGCCTCTTCAGTGTGTCGATGGTGGGAATCGAAGCGCGCTACGTGCGGCTGTCGTTCAACGTCGAGAAAGGCGGCCGCATCACCGCGCTCGGCCTTTATGGCGGCGAAATGCTACAGCGATTTGCGCGGCGATAGCGAGACGCGTTCGCGCGCTTCGAACGCACGGAACGGATCAGTCTACGGCAAATTCTAGTGGGACGCCGATCAGGGTGAACCAACTCGGAGCCAGTGGGCTGACCGGTAAAAACCTCACCGCGACCCGGCCGTCCTGCATCGTCCGCGGCGGTTTTCCCTTCGGCCGGAAAGAGTTACGGCGCACCGCGTAATAGCGGAATCCGAAGCAGAAAACGGCACGCCATTAGCTCTAACGAAGTGCAGGTGCTCGCGGCCTGGACCACGCGACTAGCAACCCAACTTCAGGCCCTAATCCTTTGCCAACCACACTCCACCCCCAGCCGAAATTCACTCATGAGAATCATCAAACTTCCCCATCGCACAGCTCGGCTGCGCGCCCGGAATATCCTGCGCTCGTTGCCCGGGCTACGAATGATGCGGTTCGGGATTGGGATGTAACGAGCGGCGCGCTCGACTGGCCGCAGGGTCTCGAAAGTCTACTCGGCTTCGAAGCTGCCGAAGTCTCGTCGGAAATCGGTTTCTGGCAGAAACAGATCCATCCGGAAGATCGCGTGCGCACGGTCGCGAGCATTCGCGAAGCCCTTGCCAGCAGCAGCGATCGATGGAGTGGCGAATATCGCTTCCGCCGCGCTGACGGCGTTTATGTCCAGCTGCTCGAACGAGCAGTGATCGTTCGCGATGATTACGAAGGCCAGCTGCGTTTCGTCGGCTCGCTCATGGACATCACGCCGCGCAAACAACTACAGGATCAGCTCGTCCGCTCGCAGAAGATGGAAGCGTTCGGGCAACTCGCCGGCGGCGTCGCTCACGACTTCAATAACTTCCTCACCACGATTCTCGGCTACAGCGATCTGTTGTTGAACGAGCTCGGGTTGAAAGGCCCGAACGCAAAACACGTCGGCGAAATCCGCAACGCGGCGAAACGTGCCAGCGCACTCGCTTCGCAGCTCCTCGCCTTTAGCCGCAAGCAGGCGCTCGAAGGCAAAGTCGTCGAAGTGAACAGCATCATCACGAATGCCGAGCGCTCCGTCCTCCGCCTGCTCGGCGAGAATATTTCCGTCGAGTGCCACCTCCACAGCTCGCGTGATCCGGCGCACGTTCGCGTCGATCCGGCGCAGCTCACGCAGATCATTTTGAACCTGGCGGTGAACGCCCGCGACGCGATGCCCGATGGCGGGCGCCTGACGTTCGGCACTTCCACGGTCCGCATCAGCGACGA
>JBHENE010000169.1:0-19966 GCA_046262215.1 Chthoniobacterales bacterium
TCGACGGTCTCGACATCCGCTCGGCGGGCGTATCGCGGCAGTATCAGATGCAGAATTTCAGCGTCAGCTACAGCTTCACTTACAACTTCACGATCATGCCGTTGAAGGTCGGCACGTTCAAAATTCCGCCGCAGACTGTCGATGCAGGCGGTAAGTCGATCCGCACGCCTGAGTTGACGTTGAACGTTGTCGCGTCGGCAGCGCGGCCAGGCCGAACGGCGCGCGATCCAAATGTCGCGGCAGCCGAACCAGGCAAAGGTAATTTCCTCGAGCTGCTCGTCCCAAAAACCACGGCTTACGTCGGCGAGATGATTCCCACACAGCTTCGCCTCGGGGTTAATCCGCGCACGCCGTTGGAGTCGTTAGGCAACAATGGTTTGCAGATCCCCGGCCAGGGTTTGACGATGCAGAAAATTCCCGAGCCGCGTCCCACAATGGAAGTGGTGGACGGTCAGTCGTATCAGCTCGTGATCTTCAAAACGGCGATCGCGTCAGCCCGCAGCGGGAAGCTCGAGATCGGTCCGGCAGAACTGACGCCGGTCGTGCGCGTGCCGCGCAATCAGCCGCGCAATCCGAGTCTGCCGCGCGACCTGTTCGACGACCCATTCTTCAACAACTTCTTCAACGACCCGGCGTTCGCACCGTCGGTCGCGAAAGAAATCAAATTGAAGAGCCAGCCGGTTACGCTCGACGTGAAGCCGTTGCCGCGAGACGCGCCGCCGACGTTCTCCGGCGCGGTCGGCACCTTCACGATGAAACTGGATGCGGCACCGAAAAAGGCTAAGGCGGGAGATCCGGTCACGGTCACCGCGAAAATTAGCGGACGCGGTAACTTCGATCGCGTGACCTCGCCGACGTTGCAGGACGAGAACGGGTGGCACTCCTATCCGCCGACCGACAAGTTCAAGCAGGACGACGACGTTGGCATCAGCGGCGAAAAGACTTTCGAAATCGTGCTGAGTGCTAACGAACGGAAAGACAAGTTGTCGCCATTCGTTTTCACGTTCTTCGATCCGGTGAAAGAGACGTATGTGACACTGCGGAGCGACGCGATTCCGCTGCAGATTGACGGCCCTGCACCGACTGCCACGCCGGCTACGACTGCCTCATCGACGTCCGCGCCAGCCAACTCGCCGTCGCCCGCGCCGAACACTTCACCGGCCACGGATATTCTTTACCAGCTGACGGACCGCCCACGCGAGAGCACGACCTTCACGCCGCTCTACGCGCGTCGGACCTTTTGGCTGGCGCAACTCCTACCGCTGCTCGGCCTAGCCGGCTTTGTCGCCTGGCGGGTACGCCAAACGCGGCTCGCGAACCGCGAAGCGCAACGCGCGGCGAAGCTGCAGCGCGAAGCAGCGGAGCTGCAACGCAAGCTGCGCGGCGATGGAATGACGGCGGAACAATATTTCGCCGATGCGTCACGCGCGGTCCAGATCCGAACAGCACTGGCTCGCAACGTCGATCCTAACGTGGTCGACGCCGCAGCGGCCGCGTCGGCCTTTCGCCTCGACGAACAAGCACGCGCGCGCCTCCAGCGTTTGTTCGATCGGAATGATGAGCTGCGTTACAGCGGCGGTCGCAATGCCGCCGAGCAGGTGACCGCGGAGAATCGGCGCGAGATCCTCGAGCTCGTCGAGAGCCTCCACGTATGAGAGCGCTTCGCTGGTTCGCGGCGCTGATTGGCGTGGTGATGTTTTCAGTCGGCTCTGCTGGGGCGCAGCAGGGTGACGCCTTCAGGAAAGGTAATGAGGAATATGGGGCCGGGAGGTTTCGCGAAGCGGTCGATGCGTATCAGGGCGACGTCCGGTCGGGCCAGCTGAGTGCCGCGCTTTTCTACAACCTCGGCAACGCCTGCTACCGGGCCGGTGACATGGGGCACGCGATCTTGAACTACGAGCGCGCGCTGGCACTCGAGCCGCATCATCCGGAAGCGCAGGCAAACTTGCGCCTCGTCCGCGACCAGGCTCGCGCGCTGGAGTTGCGGAGAACCGCGATTGAGCGCGTCGTCTCGAAAGTGACGCCGGCACAATGCACGCTCGCCGCTGCCGTTTGTTTTTGGCTGGCAGCCTTTGCAGCGGCGGCGTGGCTGCTTCGGCGGCGGCGTTCGCCCGCTGTCGTGGCGCTGTTCATAGTGAGCGTGGCGTTTTGCGGATGCGCTCTGGCCGCTCTGAATGTCTCGGATAACGGCAGCAATGGCAGCGCGCTCGCGATCATCACCGGTGGCAAGATCGAAGCTCGCCTCGCAACAGCCGACAACGCCGGAACCGTGCTCACCTTGCCCACCGGTAGCGAGATTAAGATTCTGAGCACGCGCGGCGACTGGGTGTATGCCGCGCTTCCGAATGAGCTGCGCGGCTGGATTCCGGCGCAGAGTGCGGAACGAGTGCGGCTCTGAAGTTGCGGCATCTATGGCTCGCGCAGAGCCGAATACTCTCCGTGAGCAAAGCACTGAAATCCGGCGATCACGTCGAGTGGGAAACTTCGCAGGGCAAGACTGCCGGCGTGGTGAAGAAGAAGCTGACTGCAAAGACAAAGATCAAGACTCACACGGTTGCCGCGTCCAAAGAGAATCCGCAATACCTTGTCGAAAGCGAAAAAACCGGCGGGCTCGCCGCGCATAAGCCGAAAGCCCTCAAGAAGCGCTAGCGACTGGGCGGCCCTGAAGCTCGGCTTCGCGGTCAAGGTCATCGGTGCGCCAGGTCTGAAGAGCAACGACAGCCGGCGCTGGCAGCAGCGGCCGCATCTGCGGGTCTCGTTAGGCTATCTCGACAAGATCTTCGATTATCTCGAAGCGAGTGACATCCGCATGTATCGGATGTCGTCCGACATCGCGCCGTACGTAACGCATCCGGACATGCCGCAATTCCACGGCATGATTAAAGAATGCGCCGATGAACTGAAGGCTCTTGGCAGGCGTGCGCGCGATCTGCGGCTGCGGCTTTCGTTTCACCCGTCGCAGTTTATCGTGTTGAACAGCCCCGACCCGGTGCTGGTGCAGAAGAGTGTGGCCGATCTCGCCGCGCAAGCGGAGATGCTGGACCGGATGGAGCTCGGCCCGGAAGCAGTCGTGGTGGTGCATGCTGGCGGAACGTATGGCGACACGGAAAGCGGCTGCACACGCTGGATCCAGATCTACAAAACCCTTTCGCCGGAGATTCGCGCACGGCTGGTTTTGGAGAACGATGATTTGCGCTATAGCGCCGCGGACGTTCTCCGAATCCATGAGGCGACAGGCGTGCCGCTGATTTTCGATCATCAACACTTCTGGTGTTTCAATCCTGAGGGACTCGACCTTTCCGAAACGGTCGCGCGATTCCTGAAGACCTGGCCGAAAGGCGTGCGACCGAAGATTCACTTCTCGTCGCCGAGAACGGAGCTGCGCTTGCTGAAGCGTAAGGTTCCAAAAAGTCGGAAGAAGAAGCTCGTGCTGCAGCCGCCCGTTTGGACTGGGCATGCGGACTTTTGCCAACCGTTCGAGTTCATCGCGATGATGCGGATGCTGCCGCGCGCGGAGTTTGACGTGATGCTGGAAGCGAAATCGAAGGATCTCGCGCTGCTGCGGTTGCGGCGCGACTTGCAACGCTACGCCCCGGATGTGGCGAAGCGGTTCGGGCTGGAGACAACGGCCGCGCTGCCCGACGAGCCGGCGACGATCGATGTCGCCGACGCGATCATTCTGAGCGGAGCGTAGCGGAGTCGAAGAACCCCGTGGCGTAACGTGCGATGGCGCTGCGGGGTCCCTCGACTTCGCTCGGGATGACCGCGCGTGGGAGTCATCGCGGTTGAGAACGCTGCGTTTGCCCACATCTTCTGCCTATGAACGCGGAGATGGATGTGGGGACGAACAAGAAGGCGTTCCAGATCAATCTCGACGCGAAGAAATACGGGACCTTCGCGGAGATCGGCGCCGGTCAGGAAGTGGCGCGGCGTTTCTTCCACGTTGGCGGCGCGTCGGGCACGGTGGCAAAGACGATGTCGGCTTACGACATGACGTTCAGTGATGCGATCTACGGCACGACTGATCGTTATGTGAGCCGCAATCGGCTGCAGACGATGCTCGATCGCGAGTTCGATCTCTTGGTCGAGCGGCTCGATGCGAAGCTTGGGCACGACCGCACATTTTTCGTCTTCGCGGATACGGTTGCGGCGCGCAGTTTTAAGCAGCACAACGAGTCGCACGGCTGGCTCGGAGTTCGTTTCCAGACCGAGACGCGCGGCGATCCCAGCCAGATCATCATCCACGTGCGGATGCTGGATGAGACAAATGTCGACCAGCAGGAAGCGCTCGGCATCATCGGCGTGAACCTGCTCTACGGCGCGTTCTATTATCATCAGCCGGAGAAGCTGATCGCGTCGCTGCAGGAGAACCTCGCGGAGCAGCGCATCCAGGTGGACATGATCAAGTTCTCCGGGCCCGCGTACGCAAACGTCGACAACCGGTTAATGAGTTTACAGCTCGTTAGTCAGGGGCTCACCGATGCGGTCATGTTCACGGCAGACGGCGAGACCGTGCAACCTGCGGAGGTGTTCTACAAAAAAGCGATTCTCGTGGAGCGCGGCAGTTTTCGGCCTGTCACGCACGCTACGAATGACATGCTCGACGGCGCCCGACGCGTGTTCCTGGAGCAATGCAAATACCGCGAGGATGAGCTGATCGTCGTAATGGAAATGACGCTCGAGAATCTGCTCTCCGAAGGGCAGCTTAACCACGGTGACTTCCTCGCGCGAGTCGACATTCTCGGCGCCCTCGGCCGCACGGTGCTGATCTCGAAATTCGGCGAATACTACCGGCTCGCCGCCTATGTCGCGCGCTACACGAACAAGATGATTGGGCTGGTTATGGGGCTGCCGAGTCTGATGGAGATCTTCGACGAGAAATATTACCTGAACCTCGAGGGCGGCATTCTCGAAGCGCTCGGCCGGATGTTTAAGAGCGGCCTGAAACTTTACGTCTATCCGATGATCGATGAGAACACCGGCGAGCTACTCACCGCCACCAAGCTGGACGTCGCGCCGAACCTCCGCTCGCTGTTCCAGTACCTGATCGACAACCAATTCATCCAGGAGATCAGCGAGTTTAATCCGGAATACCTCCGGAGTTATCCGCCCGAAGCGCTCGAGAAACTGCAGTCAGGCGACGCGTCGTGGGAAGAGATGGTGCCGGCGGAAGTTGTCGCAATCATAAAAAAGCGCGGCTTTTTCGGCTACACGGCTCCGGTTGCGCTCTAGCTGTAAGCTCGACGGAATTTTTTCGCGCTCCCGTAGCGGAAAACGGGAAAACCAATCGCGTCGGCACAGTTCCCGCTACAGCCAATGGGAGCACCATGGCGAAACGCGGCAATTCTGTTATCGGAATCGATCTGGGGAAACACGTCTTCAAGGGCGTTGTCCTGCACCGGAAAAGCGACTCCCGCTATGTCCTTACAAGCTACGCCTCCCGCGAAGTTCCTGAAAATCTCGCCTCTGCTGATGACCTCGCGCAGCAGGTAAAGCTACTGCTGAGGGACCTTGGCGGCAGCGCGAAGGGCTGCGCGGTCGCCGTTTCAGACCCGGACTCTCTGCTCCGCATCATCGAGCAACCGGAAACGCCAGTCGATCTTCTGCGTCAAGCTCTTCGTCTCAACGGCCTCGCCGTTCTGAACCAGGAGTGCAAAGATTTCGTGCTCGATTGCGCGCCTGTCTCGGCGAACGGCGCGAACGGCCACGGGACGAACGGCTCCGCTGCCCCGACTAATGGGCAAGTGCCGCAAAAGAAGTATGTCGTCGGCGGGATGCTACGGCCGATGGTGAAGCAGATTTCCGAGGCGATGGGGAAGACAAAAGTCGCCGCGGACATTCTCCAGCTCGCGCCGATCTGCTCGTTCAATGCCTTCGAACTCGCCTACCCGGACATCTTTGCGAATGACACTTTCCTGCTTCTCGACATGGGCCACCTGCAAAGCACGGTGCTCATCGGCAGCAAGAAAGAGCTCGTGCTCGTTCGGAGCATCGATTACGGCGGCAAGTCGCTGACGCAGGCGCTCACCGCTGACGGCGCGCTCGATGAACACGCCGCGCGCTTGATGATGCAGCAAGGCGACGGCGGCATGGCGGAAATTTGCCGCAGCTCGCTGGCCCGCCTCGCGATGGAAGTGCGTAACTCGATCGGCTTCTTCGAGGGCCAACACGAAGAGAGTATCAACCGCATTTTTGTCTCGGGCGGCCTGGCGCGGACCGAGACGATCTTGCAGACGCTGAGCGATGAACTCAGCCTGCCGTGTGAGATTTGGGACCCGCTCGAAATGTGCGAGGTCGCGCTGCCGGCGAACAAACGCCAGGCGCTGCCGAGTGAATTCGTCTCATTGAACGTAGCCTGCGGCGCCGCCTTCGAATACCTCCGCAACTAGGCGTATGGCACTGCAACTGAACCTCCTGCACGAGGAGATCGCGGAACACCGCCAGCGTCAGCGCGATCCGCTGAAGATCGGAACATTGGTCCTCGTCGCCCTCGGCGTTTTGATGGCGCTCTTCTACATGTGGAAAGGCTACCAAACGCTCGAAATCAAGCACCGCCTCGCGGCTGTCCAAGCGGACTGGGCGAAGGTGGAGCCGAAAGTAACAAGCGCCCAGAAGCGGTCCGCCGAGCTAACGGGCATCATCAACACCACGAAGACGCTCGATTCGATGATCGACGGTCGGTTCTATTGGGGCCCATTCCTGCAAAAACTCTCGCGTTCCGTCGCGCCAAACGCGCAGCTGACAAATTTTGACGGCACCTACAGCGACGACACAAAGCTCGTGAGCATCACGATCGACGGCATCGCAGCTGGCCGGGAACCGCGGTCCGCTGCGGAAGAGCTGCGGCAGTTGCTGCTAGAGCAGTTGAGCGAGATCTACGGTAACGTCGCTGTTGAATTCAAGACACTCGAGGATCTCGATAACATCGTGAATGTCGCAGACGCAAATATGTCCACGGCGCGATTCGCGCTCGGCATCAAGTTCACGCCAACGAAGGGCGAGCTACCAAAGCCCGGCGGCACAGCTGCGCCCGCACGGGCACCAAAGAAATGAACGAGTCAAAGTTCACGAAAGATCAGATCCAGAAGATGGTGCTTAGCGGCATTGGCTTCGTGGTGCTGGTTTACATCTACTTCAGTTTCTTTCTCGGGCCGTTGAACCGGAACCGCGAAACGATGGAACGCACCATCGCGGATCTGCAGACGAAAGTCGGCGCTTCCAAAGGTGAGATGCAAAAGGCGACGAACTTGGAACGCCAGGCAACCGAAGCCACGGCGCGTTTCGCCGCTTACAAGGCGCTGAGCCCCGAAGGCGCTCCGATCGCGTGGTTCCCTCCGCGCATCAAGCTCTTCTTCGTGAACCAGAAAATCGATCGATCGAACGCTCGTCTCGAAGGCAGCGGGCCCTACAAGGAGCCTGAGCTCGTGGAATGGATGCGCTACAGCTGGCTTGTCGATCTGCCACAGACCGACTTTGCCACGGCCGGACATGCGATCGCTGAGCTGGAAAATGCCGAGCCGCTACTCAGCGTCAGCAAGCTTACAATCAAGGCGGTCGCTGACGACCCGCAATTTCAAACGGTCAACCTCACCGCCAACACGACGATCCTGAAGCGATGAACAAGCTGACCTGCACTCTTTTGGTAAGCCTCGGCGCTCTGCAGTTTGCCGTTGCCGCGGACACCACCGCAACGCCGCCAAAACCGGACGGCAATACGCCCACTGCCTCAGATGTAGCCGCCGACGCTGCTCCACCAAAGATCGAGCTAAAGAAGAAATCCGAGTTCGTAGTTGAGGGAAACAGTCGCAATCCATTTTGGCCGATCGGCTGGAAGCCGGCACCCAAACTGACAACGCCAGCTGGTACAACCGAACAGGCAGGCCCCGAGATTTCGCCGACCGCATTTCTAGTAAGCTCGATCGCGACGGGCGACGGTTTGCGTTTTGCGATCATCAACGGCAAGCCAATGCAGGAAGGCCAGGTTTTCGGGTTGCAGATCGGAACCCAGGTCTATCAGATTACGGTGAAGGCGATCGAAGATGGCCAGGTGATTCTGCAGCGCCGTGGGCGGGACTTCGCGGTTCCGCTGCGCCGCAAGTAAGCGGCTTCCTGATCAGCGCGTCGCCGCGACCGGCACGAACTCGCCTTCGTGTAAGACGATCGGCTTTGTTCCTCGCAGCAGCCGCCACCATTGGATGGCGCAACCGGCGCAAATCAGAATTACCATCGCGAGAAACGCACCCGCGACGGCCGCGTCGAAGCGCCAAACGCCGGCCTGTTGAATCAGCAGAGCAGCTTTCTCGGGCGGCGCACCAGCCGCGCCCTGCATGAGAGATTCCGCACCGCTCAGGAAGCCGAGCTTCGGATCGGGCGAAAAGATCTTCATGTAACCGGCCGTAAACGTCACTGAGCACATGAAGACCAGAGGCACTAGCGTGACAAACAAGTAGCGGGCCTTGCCCATCTTAATGAGCACGCTCGTGCCGAGACAGAGCGCAATGACGGCGAGGAGTTGATTCGCCAGGCCGAAGAGCGGCCAAAGGCTGTTGATGCCGCCGAGCGGGTCGAGCACGCCCTGATAGAGGAACCATCCCCACGCGGCCACGAGCAGCGCGCTCGAAAGCACATTCGCTGGCAACGAACGCGTATCGCCGAGCGGCCGCCAGACGTTGCCCAGCAGATCCTGGAGGAGAAAACGTCCGACACGCGTGCCCGCATCGAGCGTCGTGAGGATGAACAGCGCTTCGAACATGATCGCGAAGTGATACCAGAGCGCCATTGCCGTCGGACTCGCGGAGACGCGCGTGAACATGTGCGCCATGCCGACAGCGAACGTCGGCGCTCCGCCCGCGCGGCCGAACATCGTCCCCTCGCCTAACCTCGTCGCGAGCTCCTGCATAGCGGCTTCAGTTACAGGAAATCCGGCGGCAGTCACCTTTGCCACCACTTCTGCCGGCGCACCCTTCGTGTTGATTGCAAAGTATTGACCCGGCTCCAGCACGCAGGCTGCGATCAACGCCATCAGCGCGACTATCATCTCCGTGATCATCGCGCCGTAGCCGATGTCGCGGATTCTCCCTTCGCGCGCCACCATCTTCGAAGTCGTACCCGAAGCGATCAGCGAGTGGAACCCCGACACAGCGCCGCACGCGATTGTGATACAAACGAAGGGAAACACCGGACCGGCGAACACTGGGCCGCTCCCATCGATGAAGCGCGAAAGCGACGGCATCAGCAGCGTCGGACGTATAGCCACGACTGCCACCGCGAGCGCGCCGACGGTGCCGAGCTTCAGGAAGGTGCTGAGATAGTCGCGCGGGGTCAGCAGCAGCCACACCGGCAACGACGACGCCGCAAAAGCATACAGCATCAGTGCCCACGCGAGCCACTTCTCGTCGCGCATAAACCAGCCCTGCACCGTCGGGAACTGCGAGAGGAATTGCCCGCCCCAGACGCCGAACGCCAGCCCCACCAGACCGAACGCAGTGATCCACGGCACACCGATCCGCCCGCTGCGCAGACCTAATCCCATGATTAACGCCACCGGAATCGTCGTCGCGATTGTGAACACGCCCCAAGGGCTTTTCGCCAGCGCCTGCACGACGACGAGCGCGAGGACCGCCATCAAAATGATCATGATCGCGAGAACACTCACGAGCGCGAGTGCGCCCACGCCGGTGCCGATCTCTTCCTTCACCATTTGGCCGAGCGTTTTGCCGCGGCGTCGAATCGAACTAAAAAGCACGATCATGTCATGCACGCCGCCGCCGAGCGTCGCACCGATTAAAATCCACAACGTCCCCGGCAGAAATCCAAATTGCGCCGCGAGCACCGGCCCGACAAGCGGTCCCGGGCCGGCGATCGCGGCAAAATGATGCCCGAACACCATCCAGCGATTCGTCGGGACGAAGTCTTTCCCGTCATCCTGCACTATTGCTGGCGTGGCGCGCTCGTCGTTGAGCACGAGCACTTTCGCCGCCAGCCATTTGCTGTAGAACCGGTAGCTAATCGCGAATGCGCACGCGCCCGCGACCACGATCCAGAGCGCGTTCACCTGCTCGCCGCGGCTCATCGCGAGCACCGCGATCGCGCCGAGCCCGAGCACGCTAACAACAAACCAGAGGAGGCGCTTCGAGAGACTCATACGGATGGCGAACTTAATCAGAACGCCCCGATTGCGCCAAGCTCGCCACACCATCGATTTTGACTTAGCTGCCCGCCGGACTTACGGAGTCGACTCTTCCCTGCACCGATGCGCCTGACGCACAAAATCAAGAAACTCCTCGATCCCGATTTGTTCCGTAGCATGCGGCAGCATACCGCACGCGTTTTTCTGACTCGCCGTCTCGTCTTCCGGATCGATCCAGACCGGATCATCGCGAGCATCGACCGGAAAAAATTCGACGCGATTCACGATCGGCACGCGGTGCACGAGCCCGGCGACGCACCGGAGAAGTATCTCGAACTGCGCCGCTGGGTAGATGTAAACATTCGCCGCATCCGGGAGCTCGAACTCGACTTCGGCTTGCGCAAACGCGTGCTCGATATCGGCTGCGGCGCCGGCTACTTCCTCTACATCTGCAAATGGCTCGGGCACGACGTGCTCGGTCTCGACATCGACGAGTCAGCGATGTTCACCGAGCTGACGAAACTGCTTCGCATTCCGCGCACGATCTGGCGGATCGAACGCTACGTTCCGCTACCGAATCTTGGGCCCAAGTTTGAGGTCATAACGGCGTATATGATCTGTTTCAACGATCACAAAACAGATCACATCTGGGGACCCGCCGAGTGGGAATTCTTCCTCGATGATCTCGTTCGACACCTGACACCCGACGGCCGTGTTCACCTCGAGTTCAACCGAGAGTTCGACGGCACATGGTATACGCCCGAGCTACACGACTATTTCGCGCAACGTGGAGCCAACATCGATCGGCACCGCGTCACCTTTACTGCAAAGACTCTCGCGCGCGCCTAAGCTGAACCAGCTTCTCCGCGAACTCAGTTTTGCGCTGACGGTGTTCGGCGACGACGTCGGCTGGCGCGCGGTCGACGAATGAGGAATTCGCAAGCTTCTTGGCCGTAGCGTCGAATTCCTTCTCGAGCTTTGCGATTTCCTTGTCGAGCCGTTCGCGCTCCGCGGGGGCATCAACATCCATCGCCGTGATAAGAAACAGCTCGCCGAGATCAGTCGCCGCCATCGGCACGCCCGCAGGAGGCGCGTAGTCGGCTTCCACCGTGAGCTGCTCCGCGTTCAACAGCCGCGCGATCGTTGGCAGTTCGTCGGCAGAAGAAGCCTCAGCCGCACGAAGCACAAACGTCACCTTCTTATTCGACGGCACACGAGCTTCCGCGCGGAGGTTACGTCCAGCGCGAACAGTGTTGTAGATCGCATTGACCGTCGCGCGAGCCTGCCCAACTGCCACAGCGTCGAAGCCGCTCGTCACCGGCAAGGTCGCAAATTGGATCGACTCGTCTTCACTCGCCGCGAAGCCAAGCAGCGACCAAAGCTCCTCCGTGATGTGCGGCATCAACGGATGCAACAGACGCAGTACCGCTGAGAGGACGTAATCCATCACCGCGAGCACGGCTGCTGTGCGCGCCGGATCTTCCGCGAAGATGTCAGTTTTCGCCGCTTCGATGAACCAGTCGCAGTAATCGTTCCAGAAGAACTCGTAGACGCGCTGCACGACTTCGTTGAATCGATATTCGGCGTAAGCCGTCTCGATCGCGCCGATCAGTTCATCAAGGCGCGCGAGCACCTCGATCGCGTAGATCGAAAGTTGGTGCTCTTCGAGGCTCACCTCGCCCGAACTGGCGCCATGCATTTGTCGGAAACGCGCCGCGTTCCAAAGCTTCGTCGCGAAGTTACGCCCCTCCTCGATCTGCTTCTCATCGAAACGAATATCCTGGCCGCTCGGCGCAATCCGCATCAACCCGAAGCGCAGGCCATCGGCACCATACTTCGCGATCAGCTCGAGGGGATCGGGCGAGTTGCCTAACGACTTACTCATCTTCCGTCCGGAGCGGTCGCGGATGATGCCAGTGAAGTAAACGTCGCGGAACGGAATGTTGTCTTCGTCAGTCGAGATGAGCCCCGGCTTGAACTCCAGCCCGGCGATGATCATGCGCGCGACCCAGAAGAAGATGATGTCGGGTCCTGTCACCAGCACCGAAGTCGGGTAAAACTTCGCGCGCGTCTCGGCGTCCATCGTTTGATAGGCCCAGAGCCAGGATGAAAACCAGGTATCGAGAGTATCGTCATCCTGCCGCCAGTCCGCGCCGGGAGAATCGAGCTGCACGCGTATTTCTCCCCCCGGCCCATACCACGCCGGGATCCGATGGCCCCACCAGACCTGGCGACTGATGCACCAGTCCTGAATATTCGCGAGCCACTGCGCATAAACCTTCTCCCAATGCGCCGGGAAGAAGCGGATCAGATGATCATTGACCGCGGCGAGCGCCTCTTCCGTCTTCGGGTAACGGAGAAACCATTGCTCGCTCAAACGTGGCTCGATCGGCACGCCAGCGCGCTCGCTGAAACCGACGGTGTTTTCGTGCGGATCTTCCTTCGCAAGCAAGCCCTGCTCGGTCAGCAACTCCGCGGCACGCTTGCGCGCGGCGAAACGTTCCATCCCATCGAGCTCTGGAACACCGCGGCAATTAATCCGCCCGTCGGGATGCAACACGTCGACGACCGGCAGCTTGTGTCGCTGCCCGATGTCGAAATCAACCTTGTCATGCGCCGGCGTGACCTTCAGCACACCCGTTCCGAATTCCGGATCGATGACGTCATCGCTAACGATCGGCAACTCCGCGCGCGAGAGTGGTCGCCAGACATTCTGGCCGACTAAGCCGCGATAACGTTTGTCCTTCGGATGCACCGCCAGCGCGGCGTCGGCCATGATCGTCTCCGGCCGTGTCGTTGCGACCTCGATGAAGCGGCCCGGCTCGTTTACCAGTTCGTAGCGCACATAGTAGAGACTCCCCTTCTGCTTTGTCGGGATTACCTCTTCGTCGGAAAGCGCGGTCAGCGCCGCGGGATCCCAATTGATCATCCGGAGCCCCCGATAGATCAGCCCCTTCTCATGCAGATCGACAAACACCTGCTGCACCGCCTTGGCGTAGTCGGGATCGAGCGTGAAGCGTTCACGTTCCCAATCGAGCGAACACCCGAGGCGTTTTAATTGATCGAAAATGATCCCGCCGTGTTTCTCGCGCCACTCCCACGTGCGCCGGATGAACTCGTCGCGGCCGAGATCATGCCGCGTCAGTTTCTCGGATTTCCGCAGCGCTTTCTCGACCGCCGTCTGCGTCGCCAGGCCCGCGTGATCGGTGCCCGGCAGCCAAAGCACTTCGAAGCCAAGCATCCTTGCGCGGCGGGCGAGGATATCCTGGATCGTGTTATTCAAGACGTGCCCAAGCGTAAGAACGCCGGTGACATTCGGCGGCGGAATCACGATCGAGAACGGCGGCTTCGACGATGAAGGGTCCGCATGGAAATCGCCGCGCTCGAGCCAGCGCGCATACCACTTTGGCTCGACCGCTGCGGGGTCGTAGGTCTTGGAAAGTTCGGCCACGGGCAGCAACCATCTAGGTGGCGGCGTTGAACTGCAACCTTGCGAGCGCCGCGCGCCGCGGCGAATCTCGGCGCTTGTGAAACTGCGTCACGTCACCGGCATCGCTGCGCTTCTGGCGACGATCTGCGTGGCGAGCGCGGCCGATTGGAAGGTGCTGCCGCATGGCGGACGCGATTACGTAACTTTCGCGAACGTGGCCGAGTTCTATCACTTCGGTGAGTTCAGCCAGGCGAGTCGCATCGTCTCGCTGCAGGGTGAACACCGCGGCATTCGCGCACAAGCCGACACGAGCGAGCTCTACATCAACGGCGTTCGTTTTTTCACGAATTACCCGATCGTGACGGAGGCTAACGAGAGCATGATCTCCGCGACAGATGTCGGCAAAATCATCGAACCGGTGTTGCGACCGAGTAAGATTCAGGGCGCGCATAACGTCGACACGGTGGTGCTCGATCCCGGCCACGGGGGCACCGACCAGGGAACGGCAAGCCGCTTCGGAACCGAAAAGGCTTTCGCGCTCGATGTGGCGATGACGGCACGCGAGCAATTGCTGCGCGCCGGCTTCAAGGTGGAGATGACGCGCACGACGGATGTCGGCCTTCCGCTCGATGAACGCGTCGACTTCGCGAATCGTTTCCCGAATGCTGTTCTCGTGAGCATTCACTTCAACTCCGCCAGCGGCGGTGCCGGCGTGGAGAGTTATGCGCTCGCCGCCGAAGGTGTAGCGTCGAACGCCACACCGGGCGAGAACCACAGCTCTGCGATGGACGTGCTGCGCAATCCTGGCAACGAACAGGATCAGCAAAATGTCGCGCTGACCGCAGCCGTGCACGCGGCCGTTCTTTCGCGGACGAGCGCGTTTGACCGAGGTGTTCGGCATTCTCGGTTCAAAGTTCTTCGCAATGCGAGGGTGCCAGCCTTGTTGCTCGAGGGGGGCTTTTTGAGCGACGCGACTGAGGGGCAACGGATCGCCACGTCTGAGTATCGGCAGCGATTAGGCACCGCGATCGCGCAGGGCGTGCAGGCCTACAACGCGGCGGTAAATTATCGCTCTGGAAATGCGAACACGACCTTCGCAGCAGTCCGCGCGAATCTCCCGCCGCATGCGCGTTCGATCACGGAACCGTTGAGCGCGAGCCAGGCGATCCAACCGCCGCCACCGGAGGAGCCCTCTGTTTCGATCGATGCCGGCAAATAACACGAGCGGTGATCCGCGCCCGATCGGCGTCTTCGACTCCGGCATCGGCGGTCTGACGGTGGTGAGCGCGTTGCGTAGGTTGTTGCCTAACGAATCGATCTACTACGTCGGCGACACCGCGCGCGTGCCGTACGGCGGCAAGAGCCCGACGACGGTCCAGCGTTACAGTCTCGAGATTGCGTCGGTGCTTCTTGGCGAAGAAGCGAAGGCCATTGTCGTTGCCTGTAACACCGCCTCAGCGCTGGCGCTGGATGTGTTGGAAGAGCGACTTCCCGTCTCCGTAACCGGCGTGATCAAACCGGGCGCAGCCGCCGCGCACGCCGCCACGCGCAACGGCCACATCGGCGTGATCGGCACGCGCGCTACGATTAAGAGCGGTGCCTACGAACGCGCGTTAGTGGAGCTGAACCCACACGTCCGAGTCACCGCACGTGCGTGTCCATTGCTCGTGCCGTTGATCGAAGAAGGCCGACTCGAGAGCGAGATTACCGACAAGGTTTTGCTCGAATATCTGCAGCCATTGGTCGACGACGGCGTCGACGCACTGGTGCTCGGCTGCACGCACTATCCTCTTCTCCGCCCGGCGATTGCACGGCTGCTCGGCGACAGCGTCACACTCGTCGATTCGGCGGAGAACTGCGCTGAAGCGATCCGCGCACTGCTGTCGCGAGACAACTTGCATGCGCCTCCCGCCGGCGCTGGCGAGCTCCACGTCGCGCTGACCGATCCGCCCGACAGTTTCCTCCGCGTCGCTGGCGAAGCCCTGCAGCTTGACGTCGGCGAGATCGAGTTGCGCCAGCTCTAGCGGCTACAGCTAAGGCGGAGCGATCCGCGTGCGGTCCGCTTTCGGAAGTGAGCGAAAAACGAGATCATACGACTCGTCAATCATTTTCTTGATCTCAGCATCCGGAACGCCGCCCGTGATCACGACGCTGTTCCAGTGCTTCTTGTTCATGTGGTAGCCGGGCGTGACTTCTTCATAGCGATCGCGCAGTTCCAGCGCGTGGTCTGGATCACACTTCAGATTGGCTGAAGGCGGAACGTCCTCAAACGCGAGCAGCGCAAACATCTTCCCGCCGGCCTTGAAGACGAGATGCTCCGGCCCGAACGGCGTCTCCTCCGTAGCCGCCGGCTTCGCGAGGCAGAGTGCGCGGAAAGCCTCAGCCTGCATGACCGTCGAGTGCCGCGAGATCAGCAACCGACGGGCCGTTCATCACATGTCCCATCGCATCGAACCGCGAGCCATGGCAGGGGCAATCCCACGTCTTCTCGTTTCGATTCCAGTGCACGATGCATTTCAGGTGCGGGCACACCGCCGTCATCTCGTGCAGCGCGCCTGAGTCGTCGCGATAGCACGCGACCTTCTTCAAGCCACGGCGGAACACCGCCCCCTGACCGGGCGCGACTTCGTCGAGCGACTTCACGTCCCCGCCCGTGACGTAATCGCGATACTGCGCCGCGACGTTGATGTTCTCTTTCAGGAAATCGCCGATGCCTTTGAAGATGAGACGCGAAGGATCGTAGAGCTTCGTCCACGGGTTCTCGCGGCCCATGATCAGGTCGGGAATCAAAATGCCGGCGATCGCGCCGTGCGTCATCCCCTGTCCGGAGTCGCCGGTAGCGATGTAAACATTGTCCTTGTCGGATGGATTGCGACCGATGAAGCCCATGTAGTCTTCGGGCTCCATCACCTGCCCGGACCAACGAAAGACCACCTCACCCGCTTGCGGCCACCGCGCGCGGGTCCAGTCCTCGAGGTTTGAGTAGCGTTGCTCGAAGCCTTCTTCCTGCCCTGTCTTGTGATCCTCGCCGCCGATGACAAGCACTTCCTCGCCGTCGTTACCCGCAGCGACGCGGACGTAGTGATAAGGGATCTGCCCGATCGGCTTGTCTTCCTGTCCGGCGTGCTCGGCGATGTCCCAGAAGAGCGCGTGTGGCACTGAGCCTTTCGGAATTCGCAAGCCGATCACGTAGGTCGTGTAAGGCGCCTGCTTCGTGTGGATCACGTAGCGATCGTTGATCGGCGTGTTCGAGGCGACGACGAAATGTTTCGCGCGGATCGTGTGGCCCTCCTTCGTCTTTGCGACACCGTTCTCACTCTCCTGCACGTCAACAACACGCGTGCCCGTGTAGATCTTCCCACCGTAACGCTCGAACGCCGCAGCCAGTCCGCGCAGGTAGTGCAACGGATGGAACTGCCCCTGATTCCGAAAGCGGATTGCCGGGCCGACATTGAACGCGTCGATCGGCGCACGCTCCACCCACTCGACCTCCATGCCGGCACGTTGCGCCGCTTCAAATTCCTTCCGCAGATTTTCGGTGCCCTGATTTGGCGGCTCGAACAGGTAACCATCCACACGCTCGAACTCGCATTCGATCCTCTCTTCGCGCACGTTCACTTCGATCTGATCGATCGCCGCGGCGTGACTTTCGCCCGCGAAGCGCGCTCCTTCCGCCCCGTGCAGGCTCTCGATTTCATGGAACCCGTCATCCTGCGCGCTGGCCAGGTGCGCAGTCGTGCGGCCGGTCATTCCGCGACCGACCTGACCATCATCAATCACGATGACCTTTTGGCCATCACGCACCAGTTGATACGCAACGGAAAGCCCCGCAATCCCGGCGCCGACAACACACACATCCGTCTCTACGTCCTCGCGCAGCGGATGGAGCGACCCCGTTTCGCTCGTCGCCTCCCACAGTGAAATCTTATCGCCTGCCCGTTCGGTCTGATGCTGGTGAGTCGCCATACATTCTATTCGGCTGAAGCATCAATCTGAGATGCTTGCGGTTCGCGTGCGTGCGCCGGCAATTACGCGAGAAGAGTTCTTGCCGCCCGATTTACCGCACGCTAATCCCCCGCACATGAAGAATATCTCCTTCGCTTTGCTTGCGGCGATCGCGTGCACCGCCTCTGCATTCGGCCAAACTTCGCCCGCGCCTGCCGCTACGGGTTCGCTCGGCAAAGACGAGCGCCAGCGCGCGATCGATTACATGAAGGAGACAGAGAAGGCCTTCCTCGCCGCAGTCGACAAAGTCAGCGACGGGCAGTGGAAGTTCAAAGCCGCACCCGACCGTTGGTCGATCGCTGAAACCGCTGAGCACATCGCGACAGCCGAAGACTTCATCTGGGCCCGTGTGGGTGAAATGATGAAGGCGCCTGCAAACCCCGAGAGAGCAAGCGAGACCCAAGGGAAAGACAAGATCATCTTCGACAAAATTCCCGACCGCTCACATAAAGCGCAGGCGCCCGAGCCGCTGAAGCCGACCGGAAAATTCGCCACGCGCGAAGAGCTAGTGAAGCACTTTACGGAAGTGCGTGCCGCGGAGATCGCATTTCTCGAGCAAACGAAGGAAGACTTGCGCAGCCACATCGCCGACAATCCGGCGCTCGACGCGATGGACGCCTACCAATGGATTATTTTCAACGGTGCGCACTCCAAACGACACACCGCCCAAATCGACGAAGTAAAAACCGACGCGAACTATCCGAAAAGCTAGGCTGCTGCTTTCGTAATCGGCCGGCGGCGCCGAGGCGACCTACATCACCTGCGGCAGCAACATGCCGAGTAGGTCTTTGATCGCGACCCGCTCCTGCTTCATCGAATCGCGATGACGCAGCGTGACTGTATCGCGCAGCTCATCGCCGCGTTCGCCGAGCGTCTCGAAATCAATCGTTAGGCCGAACGGCGTTCCCGCTTCGTCCTGCCGCCGATAACGCCGCCCGATCGCGCCGGCCTCATCGTAGAACGTCATCATGTGCGGCTTCAGCAGCGCATGGACTTCACGCGCTTTCGCGACGAGCTCCGGCTTGTTCTTGAGCAACGGGAACACGCCCACCTTGATCGGCGCCATCCGCGGATGGAAGCGCATCACCGTGCGCGTCTCGCTCTTCCCCTTCTCATCCGTCACCGTCTCTTCGGCGAATGCCTCGCAGATCAACGCGAGCAACGTGCGATCCACACCCGCGCTCGGCTCGACCACATGCGGCACGAACTTAGCCTTGGTCTCTTCTTCGAAATACTCGAGTGGCTTCCCGCTCCCGGTCTGGTGGGACATCAGGTCGTAGTCCGTCCGATAAGCAACACCTTCGAGTTCCTGCACGCCAAAGGGGAACTCATACTCGATGTCGTAAGTCCCCTTCGAGTAGAACGCGCGATCCGCATCCGGCACCGTCAGCACATGCAGCTTCGCGCGCGGAATACCGATGTTGTCATAGAACCGCAGGCGCTCTTCGAGCCAGTAATCGAGCAGCCGCATGCCATCATCGGGTGCGCAAAAATACTCCAGCTCCATCTGCTCGAACTCGCGCGAACGGAAAATGTAATTGCGCGGATTGATCTCATTGCGGAAAGCCTTCCCGATCTGCGCAATGCCGAACGGAATCTTCTTCCGCGCCGTATCGAGCACGTTCTTGAATTGCGTGAAGATCGACTGCGCGGTTTCGGGACGAAGATACGCGATCGCTCCTTCCTCGGCGACTGCACCCATTTGGGTCGAGAACATCAGATTAAAAGGCCGGGGCTCCGTGAGAT
Source organism: Chthoniobacterales bacterium (assembly GCA_046262215.1). Lineage (GTDB taxonomy): Bacteria > Verrucomicrobiota > Verrucomicrobiia > Chthoniobacterales > UBA10450 > JACCTI01. The sequence continues at coordinate 19,311 of JBHENE010000169.1, forward strand.
CACCGCCACAATGCGGGCACGGAGTTACTAAACCAGTCTGCTTCAGCTGTTCGGTTGCGAGATACTGAACGAATTCTTTCATCGTTAATTCCAATCCGCCGCCTGTCGCTTCGGCGCGCTCTGCCAGCCAGGAGAGAGTCACCGCGAAGTTCCGAACGATCGCGAGGTTCGGCGCATCCCGCCGCCCCTTCGACTCGGCCCACCTTTTCAGGTTAGGTGTGTCCAATTTGCCGAGCGCAAACAGCTCCGCTAGAGCGCCGTACCACTCGCTCGCCTCGATCGCGGTCCAGATTTGATCGGCACGCTGCAGCTTCTTGCAATACTTACACGTCGTCATTGGATCGCTGAATGTATCCTCATGCCCGCTCGCCTTGAGCACGGCGCGATGTGTCAGGATCGACCCATCGAGCCCGACCACATCGTCGCGTTCGCGCACCATCACACGCCACCAATAATCCTTCAGATTCCGTTTCAGCTCGGTCCCAAGCGGGCCGTAATCCCACACACCATTGAGACCGCCGTAGATCTCGCCGGATTGAAAAATGAATCCGCGCCGCTTGCAGAGGCTGACGATTTTCTCCATCCGTTGCGGGTCGGTTTTGCTCTCCATGTTGTCGGCAGATTAGCGCAGATTGCGCAGATTCAATGCATCATGT
>JBHENE010000170.1:0-12129 GCA_046262215.1 Chthoniobacterales bacterium
GCGGACACCGTGCAGGTTTGCACCGGCGTGATGAAGTTCGGCTACGCGCACGTGAAGCAGATGTGCGACGAGCTGCTCGAGTTCATGGAGAAGCACAAATTTGAAACAATCGCGGATTTTAAAGGCAAGAGCCTCGATTACTTCACCACGCACGCAGAACTGGTGCGGATGCAAGGCGACCGGAAAGCCGGGCAAGCTGCGGCGGCCGAGGCGAAGCAGGTCGTGAAAGCCGATGATCAATGGAGCGGCGACTCGTTCGTGCAGCAGTCAAATGATTTGGCGCGGAATTGAGGGATGGAACCGGTAATCAACATCGAAGAGAAGATTGGGAAATGGGTCGGACGCCGCCGAGCGCCAGACCCATTGCGCCCGCAGCCGGGTGAAGTCGAAAACGCGAAACACTGGCAGCGCGCCTTTGGCGGAATGCGTGTGCGGCCGGGTGTATATCGGTTTACGTCGTTCGAGGAGGCCGACGAATGGACGACGAAGCACCAGATTCTTTCGAGGACGAGCTGACTTCACGTCAGCCGACGCTGACTGATGTCGTCGCGCTCTGTCGGGAACTGAACCACCGCGGCGCACGTTATTTGGTCTGTGGTGGTTTCGCGATTCGTGCGGCCGGTTACCTGCGTGAAACCGGGGACATCGATTTGCTCGTCGACACGTCACTTGAGAACGAAGCGCACGTTTTTAAAGCGCTCGAGACGCTTCCGGACAAAGCGGTGCTCGAACTCGCGTCGGGCGATGTAGCGAAGTTCATCATTGTCCGCGTCGCGGACGAAGTAGTGGTCGATCTCATGCGATCCGCAGCAGGGATTGATTTCGCGGCAGCGGAGCGCGACATCGTCGTGCGAGAAGTGGATGGAGTTCCGATTCCTTTTGCGTCACCCCAGTTGTTGTGGCGGATGAAACGTCACACACACCGTGAGAAAGATCAGCCGGATTTACTGTTTCTCCGCCAACTCTTCGAAGCCGACGGCATCACACCGCCCGAGTAAATTTATGGTTACAAATTTAGTGCAACCCTGTCCCGTCTTCATCGACGGCCAGTGGCGCGAGATCAGCGGCGTTGAGACATCGCCGGTCTTCAACCCATCCCGCGGCGAGACAATCGCGGAAGTCCCGCTCTGCGGCTCCGAGATCGTTGACGAAGCCGTGCAAGCCGCCGCCAATGCGTTCCCGGCGTGGCGCGACACACCGCCAGTTGAACGCGCGCGGCTCTTCTTCCGTTATCGGCAGCTGGTCGAGGAGAACTTCGACCGCATTTGCGAGAGTGTTTCGCGCGAGCACGGCAAGACGCTCGCGGAATCGCGCGGCAGCGCGTTTCGCGGGCTCGAGAACATCGAGTACGCGTGCGGCGCGCCGACGCTGCTCATGGGCGACACGCTCGAGAATCTTGCGCGCGGCGTCGATTGCGAGACGATCAACCAGCCGCTCGGTGTCTGCGTCGGCATTACGCCGTTCAACTTCCCGGCGATGGTGCCGCTCTGGATGTTCCCGCTCGCGCTGGTCTGCGGGAATACGTTCGTGCTGAAGCCGAGCGAGAAGGTGCCGCTCACGGTCGTGCTCCTGATCGAGCTGCTGGAAAAAGCCGGGCTGCCGAAAGGCGTGCTCAATCTTGTGCACGGAGGCCGCGAATCAGTCGATGCATTGCTGACGCATCCGAAGGTAAAGGCGATCTCGTTCGTCGGATCGACGCCGATCGCGAAGTACATCTACGGAACTGGCACCCGCCACGGCAAACGCGTGCAGGCAAACGGCGGCGCGAAGAATTACATCGTCATCATGCCCGACGCCGACGTGACCAATACGGTCGAGGCGTTATCAACCGCCGCGTTCGGTTGTGCCGGCGAACGTTGCATGGCAGGATCCACGGCGCTGACGGTCGGCAAAGCCGCGGATCGCATTCTCCCGTCGCTCGTGGAGGCGGCGCGTCGGATCAAAGTTGGTCCGACCGACTCCGCGAAATCGCAGCCGGACATGGGTCCGGTGATCACGGCGCAGCACCGTGAGCGCGTGGCCAGCCTGGTGGCGAGCGGCGAAAGCGAAGGCGCAAAGGTGATCTGCGACGGCCGCAGCACGCGCGTCGCCGATGCGCCGAACGGCTTCTACTTCGGCGCTACGATCGTCGATGACGTGCGCGATGAAATGACGCTCGCGCGTGAGGAGGTTTTCGGACCGGTGCTGAACGTGATGCGAATGGAAGACCTCGATCGAGCAATCGAGCTCGCGAACAAATCCGCTTACGGTAACGGTGCCGCGATCTTCACCAATTCCGGTAAAGCCGCGCGTGAATTCAAGAATCGCGTCAAAGCAGGGATGGTCGGAATCAACGTGGGCGTGCCGGCGACGATGGCGATGTTTCCGTTCACCGGCTGGGATCAATCGTTCTACGGCGATCTGCACATCCAGGGCAAAGAAGCCGTGCAGTTCTACACACAGCAGAAAGTCGTGACGACGCGCTGGTTCGGCGACGGCGTCGGCGACGTGTGGAAGAAGTAGGCTTTTGTTTCGCCACGGATGAAACACGGATGAAACACGGATTTTCTGCACCTCTTTATCCGTGCCAATCCGTGTTCATCCGTGGCTAGATCAATCTCCTGATGCCGTTGTTGATCAAAGGCGGTGAGATCGTCACCGGCGACGCGCGCTATGTCGCTGACATCTTCTGCGATGGCGAGACGATCACGCGGATCGACCGCGACATCGCCGCGCCGGTCGGCGCGGAGGTGATCGACGCGCGCGGGAAGTATGTGTTCCCCGGCTTCATCGATCCGCACACGCACATCTATCTGCCGTTCATGGGCACCTTCTCGAAGGACACTTACGAGACGGCGAGCAGAGCAGCGCTCGTTGGTGGCACGACGACGATCTTCGAGATGATTTGCCCGCCGCGCGACATGAGCGCGGCTGACGGATTTGCACTTTGGCAGGAACAGAGCGCGGGCCGTTCGGCGTGTGATTACACCTACCACATGGGCGTGACGCGGTTCGACGCGGAGAACGCGGCGCAGCTGCGCGAGATCGTTCGCGCCGGTATCTCGTCGTTTAAAATCTTCCTCGCCTACAAAGGCGCCTTCGGGATCGACGACACCGAGGTGTATCACACGCTAAAGCTCGCGAAGGAGCTCGGCGTCATCGTGACGGCGCATTGCGAGAACGAGACGCTGGTCGCTGAGCGGCAGAAGGAGTTGTTAGGCGCGGGGCTCACTGGCCCGGAGCAACATCACGAAAGCCGGCCGCCGCTCGTCGAAGCCGAGGGCGTGCATCATCTCATGACGTTCGCGGAGCTGACCGGCGCGCATGTTTACATCGTGCACCTGAGCTGCGACGAAGCGCTCCGCGAAGCTCTCGCGGCGCGGCATCGTGGCGTGCACGTGGAAATCGAGACGCTGATTCAATATCTCGTGCTCGATAAGTGCTACGCGGAGCTGCCGGAGTTCGAAGGTTCGAAGTTCGTGATGTCGCCGCCGTTACGCGATAAGCGCAACCAAGAGGTGATGTGGAACGGCTTGCGCAGCGGCGAAGTCCAAACGGTGGGAACGGATCACGCGCCGTTCGATTTCGCGACGCAGAAACCGATGGGTCGCGACGATTTCACGAAGATCCCGAATGGGATCCCGTCGCTCGAAGATCGCGTGAATCTGCTTTGGACGCACGGTGTGAAAACCGGGAAGCTCGACCTCCAGACGTTCGTTAATGTCGCGAGCACAAACGCCGCGAAGATCTTCGGTTTGTTCCCGCGCAAAGGCTCCATCCAGATCGGCGCGGATGCGGATCTCGTCGTCTATGATCCGGACTACACCGGCATGATTTCAGCGAAGACGCAGCTGATGAATGTCGACTACAGCGCGTTCGAACGCTGGAAGATCGAAGGCCGGCCGAGTGTTGTCACCGTGCGCGGAGAGGTCGCGGTTCGAGATGGCAAGTTCATCGGGACGATCGGCCGCGGGCAGATGCTGCGGCGCGCGCCGACGCGCTTCTAGTGCTGTCGTCGGCGGTGTCATTCTGAGCGGAGTGGAAGGAGCGGAGCGACTGAAACGCAGTCGAAGAACCTCGTTGAATTACCAGCGACGCCACTCGGACGTTCAACGGGGTTCTTCGACTGCGCTCCGCTCAGAATGACAGGGTAGAGCTAAACCAGCAGGCCGACCTCGGACGCATTGTCATCCTGAGCGAAGTCGAAGGATCTCGCACAAAGTTTTACGTCACGCTTCGGAGCTGCGCAATCGAAGCTTCGAACGCGAGATCCTTCGACTTCGCTCAGGATGACGGTTCGACACAAGCCTCATTGACTGCTTTAAACCAGCACGCCGACAACAGCGGCGAAGAGATAGCAGGCGATCAGGCCCGCGATCATTGCGCGCAGGCCGAGCTTCGCCAGATCGCCACGCCGCTCCGGGGCGAGCGCGCCGATGCCGCCGATCTGGATCGCGATGCTCGAGAAATTAGCGAAGCCGCAAAGCGCATAACTCGCGAGTGTGACGCTACGCGGATCGACCGCCTCGGGATTCGCCTTCAGCACGCTCGACAGGTGCAGGTAGCTAACGAATTCATTTAGGACGATCCGCTCGCCGAGGATCGAGCCAATCAACAGGCAATCCTTCCACGGCACGCCGATGACCCACGCGAAGGGCGCGTTCAACCAGCCGAGCATCTGCTGAATCGTCAGCGGCGTCGCAATTCCAACCGCGTGCTGCGGCCAAACGATCAGCCCATTCACGAGCGCAACGACGGCGACGAACGCGATTAGCATTCCCATCACATTGATCGAAAGCATCACGCCTTCGCTCGCGCCCTGGCAGAGGGCATCGACGCTATTTTCGGCCGTGCGTTCAACCGTGAAGTGGCAGCGCTGGCCCGTCTCACTCGCTTCGAGTTCCGGGAACATCACTTTCGAGATGAGTAACCCCGCGGGCGCGCCGAGCACGGACGCGGTGAGAATGTGGCCGGCGCTGAGACCGCCCATGCCGGCGTAAACCGCCATGACACCAGTCGCGATCGTCGAGAAGCCGGTCGTCATCAGCGCCATCATTTCGCTTTGCGTCATCTTCGGCAGGTATGGCTTGATCAGCAGCGCGGCTTCCGTTTGCCCGAGGAAGATGTTGCTCGCGCCGGCGAGGCTTTCGCTGCCGCTCGTGCGCATCGTTTTCATCATCACCCACGCCATTGCGCCGACGACGCGTTGGAGCACGCCCCAGTGATAGAGCAGGGATGAAAGCGCGGAAATCAAGATGATCGTCGCGGTGACAGAGATGGCGAAGACGTAGGCGCCCGCGGGTCCGAACGCCGTTCGCAAAGTATCGGCATCACCGAGCGGACCGAACACCATCTTCGCGCCTTCGTAGGCGTAGGCGTTGAGTTGATCCATCGCGACCTGCGCGCCTTGAAACAGCCCGAGACCGATCGGCGTTTTGAGAATGAAAATGGCGAAGAGAAATTGCAGCGCCATTCCCCAGATGACCGTGCGCCATGGAAAGCGCTTCCGGTTCACGGAGAACAACCACGCGCAACCGATCATCGCTACGATACCGAGCGCGCTGATTAATTGAAGCGGCACGCGAGGGTTGTACGCGCGCCGCCCGCTCGTTGACAAGGCGCTTTGCTGTTGCCGCTCGGCGCGAACTTCGGCAGCATCTGCGCCCGATGGAGAGCGCCGCCACTGCTCACGAGCTCGCCGCGCTCGAGACGAGTCCGCTCTACAATGCCGATCTCGCGCCGGTGCCGCCCGCGCGACGCACGTGGCGCGTCGGAAGCTTCGCGGCGCTTTGGATTTCGATGTCGGCGTGCATCCCGACTTACATGCTCGCGTCGTCGCTGATCGGCGGCGGCATGAACTGCTCACAGGCGATCCTCACGATCTTTCTCGGCAACCTTATCGTCGTCATCCCGATGATCCTGAATGCCCACGCGGGCACGCGTTATGGCATTCCGTTTCCGGTCTTCTGTCGCGCCTCGTTCGGCACTGTCGGCGCGAATGTCCCCGCGTTGATGCGTGCATTCGTGGCGTGCGGGTGGTTTGGCATTCAGACGTGGATCGGCGGGGCTGCGATCTACAAAATCATTGGCGTCTTCGTGCCTGCGCTGACTGCCGCGGGCGCTCCGACGTTCCTCGGCATCACGCTCGCCGAGTTCCTCTGCTTCCTCTTCTTCTGGGGCATCAACATGCTCGTCGTCTACCGAGGCATCGAGTCGGTCCGGCTGCTCTTGAACATCAAAGCGCCGCTGCTGATCGCGCTCGGCCTCGCGCTGCTCGCGTGGGCTTATCAAGCCGCCGGTGGGTTCGGTCCGATCCTTTCGCAGCCGTCGGCGTTTGCTCCGGGTCAGCCGAAAGCGGGGCAATTCATGGCGTTCTTCATTCCCGGGTTAACGGGGATGATCGGCTTCTGGGCCACGCTCTCGCTCAACATCCCCGACTTCTCGCGTTACGCGCGTTCGCAACGCGACCAGATCATCGGACAGGCGCTTGGCCTGCCGCTGACAATGGCGCTTTATGCCTTCATCGGCGTCGCCGTGACGTCGGCTACCACGATCATCTATGGCAAAACGATCTGGGATCCTGTTGATGTCCTGACGCATTTCACGAATCCGATCGTGCTCGTCGTCGCGATGTTCGCGCTCTGTCTCGCGACGCTCGCGACAAACATCGCCGCGAATGTCGTTAGCCCTGCGAATGACTTCGCGCATCTCGCGCCGCGTCGGATCTCATTTCGGCTCGGCGGGTTGATCACCGGGATCATCGGCGTGCTGATGATGCCATGGAAACTCGTCGCCGATCCATCCGGCTACATCTTCACCTGGCTGCTCGGCTATAGCGCGTTGCTCGGTCCGATCGGCGGCATCATGATCGCCGACTATTTCGTCGTGCGTCGCCGGCGACTAAATGTGCCCGCGCTCTACGATGAGCACGGCGAATACCGTTACACCAACGGCTTCAGCATCGTCGCGTTGATCGCACTGACGGTCGCGGTGTTACCGAACCTCCCTGGCTTCCTCGTTAACGTGAAGCTGCTCGACACTACTGCCGTCCCGCCGTTCCTCGTCGCGCTTTACAGCTATGCGTGGTTTGTCGGTTTCGGAATCGCGTCCGTCGTTTATACCGGTTTGCGCCTAGCCGTCATTCCGAGCGAAGCACAGCGCAGTCGAGGAACCCCGTTGACTTACTGATGATACTGCTACGGGGTCCCTCGACTTCGCTCGGGATGACGAGCTAATGTCGCGACTCGCCTATCACCACATGACCAAGCCTGAACTCCCGCCCTTCGAGCACAAGCCCGCACCTTACTCCGGCCCGTCCGCCGATGCCGTGCTCGCGACGCGCAAGCAATTCCTGAATCCCGGCATCTTCCTCTATTACAAGAAGCCGCTGATGATGGTGGAAGGGAAGATGCAGTATGTCTGGGACGAAGCCGGGCGGCGTTACCTTGATGCTCTCGGCGGGATCGTCACCGTGAGCGTCGGGCATTGTCATCCGCACGTGGTCGAAGCGGCGCGCCGGCAGAACGAATTGCTGCAGCATTCGACGACGATCTACCTGAATCCGAACGTCGGCGCGTACGCCGAGAAATTGGCGGCGAAGATGCCGGGCGACCTGAAGGTCTGCTATTTCGTGAACTCCGGCTCCGAGGCGAACGACCTCGCCATCCTGATGGCGCGCGCCTACACGGGGAATTACGACATGATCGCGCTGCGCAACGCCTACCACGGCGGTAACGCGAGCGGCATGGGATTGACCGCACATAGCACTTGGAAATTCAACGTGCCGCATAGCTTCGGTGTGCATCACGCGATCACGCCCGATCCATACCGCGGCATCTGGGGCCGTGACGATGCCGACGCCGGCAGGAACTATGCGGCCGATGTGAAGAACCTGATCGAGTACGCGACGCCTGGTCAGGTCGCGGGGTTCATCGCCGAATCGATCCAGGGTGTCGGTGGCGTAGTCGTGTTTCCGGACGGCTACCTGAAGCATACCTATGAGCACGTGCGCGCCGCCGGCGGTCTCTGCATTGCTGATGAAGTGCAGTCGGGCTTCGGCCGCACGGGCTCACATTACTGGGGGTTCGAAACGCAGGATGTCATTCCCGACATCGTCTGCATGGCGAAAGGCATTGGTAACGGCGCGCCGCTCGGTGCCGTTGTCACCACGCCGAAGATCGCGCAGGCGCTCGCGCAAAGAGTTCACTTCAACACCTTCGGCGGCAACCCCGTCGTCTGCGCGCAAGGCATGGCCGTCCTCGAAGTCATCGATCGCGAGAACCTCCAGACGAACGCGCTGAAGATCGGCAACCGCCTAACGACTGGCCTCGAGCAATTGAAGGAGAAGCACAACATCATCGGCGATGTCCGCGGCAAAGGTCTCATGCTTGGCATCGAGCTGGTGAAAGACCGCGGGACGAAAGAGCCGGCGAAAGCCGAGTGCGCGCAAGTCTTGGAGACCTGCAAGGACATGGGCCTGCTTCTCGGGAAAGGCGGGTTGCACGGGCAGACGATCCGCTTCTCGCCACCGATGTGCGTCACCGAAGCCGACGCGGATTTCCTGCTCGCCGTGCTCGATCAGGCGTTCGCCGCGCTGTAGCGGCGGTTTGTCACCGCCGAGCCTCGATGCAAGAACACGAGCAGTGGATCCGCGAAGCCGTTGAGCTCGGCCGCAGCGGCATGCACGAGAGCGGCGGCGGACCGTTCGGCGCGGTCGTCGTTTCCCACGGCAAGATCGTCGGCCGCGGCTGGAACCAGGTGACCACCCAGCTCGATCCGACGGCACATGCGGAGGTCACCGCGATCCGCGACGCCTGTCGCACGCTGCAACGGTTCGAGCTGCGCGGCTGCGATCTCTACACCAGCTGCGAACCCTGCCCGATGTGCCTCGCCGCGATCTATTGGGCGCGGCTCGATCGCATCTTCTATGGCTGCACTCGCGAAGACGCTGCGGAAGCGGGTTTCGACGACGAATTCATCTACCAACAGATCCCGCTCCACAGCTCGGCGCGTTCGCTCCCGATCGCGCAAATCGGTCGCGAAATTGCCACCGAGCTCTTCCACGATTGGGCCAACAAGGCAGATAAAATTCGCTACTGACCAGTTCGCTGTGCCGCGTAAGTTCCCATGCGGAAAGGCTGGAAGCAGTGCGCAAAGTTTGTCAGCATAGACCGTGTGAACCCGACCGTGCAGCGGCACAGCCAGCTGCCTGATTTCCATTGGCCAACATCATGGGCGACCCCGTAAATCCTGACATCACCGCAGTACAAACGCCGGATCTGCCGAAGAACGGCACTGGCACATCCAAGCGCGCCGATCTTCGGCCCGAGAGCATCAAAGACGCCGTCATCCGCTTAGCCGGTAACTCGCAAGACGGCATCCAAAGCGCGGGCGCCTTCCTCGCCCGGCTCGCCGGTCGCAGCGACCAGGACGTCATGACCTACATGACCATCCCGGCAACTATCTCCGGTGGCCCATCCATTTTCCAGGTGCGCATGGGCACAGGCGAAGTGCTGTCGGCCGGCGATGAAGCCGATTTCCTTGTCGCGTTTTATCAGCACAGCTACGAAGACCACCGGAGCTTCCTGAAAGAAGGCGGCGTCCTCCTTTACGATTCCGATAACGTCGAGCCTGATCTCGACGACAAGCGATTCGTGTACCTCGGTGTTCCGATCACCGGCCTTACGGTCGAAGCGCTCGGCGGCACGGCGAAGGACAAGGGCAAGAACATGTTCGTGCTCGGGTTGATCACGAAAATCTTCCACCTCGATGTCGATAAGCTGAAGCGCATCATCGGCGAGAAGTTCGCGGGCAAAGACGAGAGCATCGTCAACACCGCGCTGATGGGTTTCCAAGCCGGCTACAACTACCCGGTCGGCAACTTCATTTCCTCGGTCTACAAATTCGAGCACGTCGAGAAGAAACCCGGCGCGCGCGATCAGATCACGATGGATGGCAACCAGGCGCTCGCCTACGGATTGCTCGCAGGCGGCGTGCGCTATGGGGCTGGTTATCCGATCACGCCCTGGTCATCTGTGATGGAGATTCTGCGGAGCGAGCTGCCAAAGTATGGCGGCCTCTTTGTGCAATCAGAGGATGAACTCGCCGCCGTCTCCACCGCGATCGGCTTCTCCTTGTCCGGTAATCTCGCGATCACCGGGAGCGCCGGTCCCGGCATCTCCCTCAAAACAGAAGCGATCGGCTGGGCATCAATGGCGGAGATGCCGCTCATCATCATCAACGTGCAACGCGGCGGGCCGAGCACCGGCTTGCCGACGAACGTCGAGCAGAGCGACCTTTTCCAGGCGATCTACGGAGGACATGGCGATAGCCCGCGCGTCGTGCTCGCCGCGAAGACCGTCGAAGATTGCTTCTACATCGCGGTCGAAGCCGCGCACATCGCGCGCAAATACAGCACGCCGGTTTTCATCCTGAGCGACACTTCGCTTGCTACGCGCATCGAGGCCTTCGACGAGCCGAACCTCGCCGAGCTGATGCAAGAGTCGAAGCCTGACCTCACTACCCGTGCCGACAGTTTCAAGCCGTACGACCTTAGCCGCATCACGCAGCACGTCGCGCCCGGCACGCGTCTGCTCGACGGCAAATATCCGCTCGTCACCGGCCTCGAGCACGACGAGATGGGCCACCCGACCGGCAGCCCGAAGCTGCACATGGCGATGACCGCGAAGCGTCGGGCGAAACTGCAAAAACTAGCTGAGGAACTTCCGGTTCCGGAAGTTTATGGCGATAGCGATGGCGACACGCTTCTCGTTGGCTGGGGTTCCACCTACGGTCCAATTCACGACGCGGTGAAACGCGCGCGCCGAACCGGCGAAAAGATCGCCGCGATCCATCTCCGCCACGTTCATCCGCTACCGAACGGCCTCGAAAAAATCTTCGCCAAATACAAACGGATCGTCGTCGTCGAGATGAACGACCAGGGCATCTACGGTTTCGGTCAGCTCGCCACAATTTTGCGGGCGCGCTATTGCGAACCGAAGATCGAGAGCGTCACGAAAACGGACGGTCTCACCTTTCGGGTGCGCGAAATCCTCGAACGAACATTCACCGACAAAACCTTCCCCGGCCGAAACGGCGCCGGTCTTGGCGCACCGAGCGACGCGCGGATCGCCGCCGCCACCCATCGCGCCGAAGCGACTGTCTCCCCCGAACGCGACCGCGCAATGGACAACACACCAAATCAGCCCGGCACCGAAGCCGCGCACGCGTCAGCAGGCACGCTCGACCACTCCAAACATCCGACAAGCGAACGCGCCGAAGACGCCGCGATCGCGATCAGCGGCTCCGGTGAGGCAAATCAGAGATGAGCACGCTCGAACAGATCAGAACGGCAATTACGCAGCTGGATCCACGTGAGAAAGCGCTCCTTACGGCCGAGCTGTTCGCATTCGATAGCGAGCCTGACGATGCTGAGCTCGAATCCGCCTTGCAGCGCGGCCTCGCCGACGTCGCAGCCGGGCGCGTGCATGAAATTGACGACGTGAAAAAGATAATTCCCGGATGGACTTCAAAGTCCTGATCGCGGAGAGCGCGCTGAACGACTTGAGGGAAACAGTGGAATTCGTGGCGCAAGACGACCCAGCGGCGGCAGACCGTCTGGGGTATAAGCTGCTCGCTTGCACGCTGAGCCTCGCTGCGATGCCGCAGAGATTTGCGTTCCACGACCGCAGCCGCGGCATCCGCAAGATGTCCGCGCCGCCATTCCTGATCTACTACACATGCGACGAGTCACGCCGCGTCGCGAACGTCCTCCACTTCTGGCACAGCGCTCGACGCACACCGGATTTCACCGCCTAAACGCCTTTCACCCCACACACCAAAATGAGCGACACCCTAACCGCCCCAATCCCCACTGCGCTCGCCGAAGTGCCGCGGGAAAAATTAACCAAAAAAGCCATCACTGCCGATCACCCCACCTGGTGTCCTGGCTGTGGCGACTTCGCCGTCCTCGCCGCCTACTACAAAGTCCTCGAGAAACGCCAGCTCGATCACGAGAAGATCGTCACCCTCGCCGGCATCGGCTGCTCCTCCCGCTTCCCCTATTTCGTCAATGGCTACGGCGCCCACTTCATCCATGGGCGCGCCGTCCCCATGGCCACCGGCGTCAGCCTCGCCCGGCCCGACCTGCAC
>JBHENE010000171.1:0-11501 GCA_046262215.1 Chthoniobacterales bacterium
GATGAACGCATACCAGACGCCTGGGAAGCCGGGCTCCTCGTAATCGCTGCCAGCCTTATTCGTGCCGAAGAAGCCGACCGCCGCACGGCCTGAACTGCCGCCGACCGCCTCGACGTGCGCCGCGTTCTTGATGCCGACCGGCAACCCGATATCGACATCACGTACCCAGCTGGTGCCATTGTTTTCGCTCACAGCGACGTGGACATGGCCTTCAACGCCATTGGCTTCGCTGTTGACGTAAGCGAAATAAGCGCGGCTATCGGCATCGAGGGCGACCGACGGATCGGCGCCATCGGCCTGCTTAACGGTGGTGAACGGCGCGCCGCCCTTAACGTCGTTAGTGCCTTCCACGACAAACTCCGTCCAAGGGGTCGTATCGCCATCCTTGCTGATGCCGCCGCCTTGCTTGGTGCCGCAGGATTTGTCGGGCAGCCACGCGGTGCCGTTCGCCGCAATATGGACATGGCCGTGCAGACCGCCGCAGCCCTTAGAAGCGTTGGTGCCGGGTCCGGTGGCGGGAACAGCCGGTCCGTAGCTGGAGCCGAGGTCATCGCTACGCTGGCATAAGGAACCAACAAGGTCCTGCGAGCAGTACAACACAAACTGCCCTTGGTTCACGGGATCTTTCAGTACCGACAGAGTCGCCGGATAAGGGCCGGTGCCAATCGTCTGGTGATCGGCGCCCGAGGGTGGCGCAAACCCGATAGGCACGTAGAGGTCACCATCGTTGTCTGTGTATGCGTACCCCGCATTCGCACCAGCCGTTGAATTCGAAGCGAACGTGCGACCGGACACTCGATCAGTGAAAAGGATCGGATCCAGGCCTGTGCTGGTGCTGGCTGCAGACTTATCTTCCCAGAGCGCCTCGCAGCATTCAGGCTTTGCTGGTGTCAGGCGCTCAGGTGGCGTTAGACGCAAGATTGGTCCGATGTTCATCGCCATGATGCGACCGGTCTTCGGGTTAAATCCAATGTTGAATTCGCCGCTCTTCGTCTCGGCTGACGATCCAGTCGGCGGAACGAAGACCTGGTAACGCGGCACTCCCGGTGCCGTGGCGGTAGGACCGCCGAACGGAGGTTGAGCTGAAACTGCTGGCCCAGCAGCGCCCGCGATCAACTCAATCCGCACGGTGACGGTCTCGCCGGTCGGCTGATAGGGAACAATCTTAAAGGTATAATTGGAGGTGCCTTCCACGAGATTACCGATGCTCGCCACCTCAGGATTTGCGCTGCTGGCGGCACGACCGGCATCAGGCGTCGTGCTCGAAGTCGTGTTTCCGACGGTGCCCTTGTAGGCATAGAAGTCGTAGTCCGATTGGCCGGAGCCGGTGTCCTTCCACGACATCGTCACCTTGATTGAAGCGTTCGGATTAGTCGTCACGTAACCGGCGGGCAAAGACAAAGTTAGTGCGTAGCTGTCGCAGGGGTTTGTCGTCCCGTTACACGTAGGGCCTTTGTCGACCAAAGGAACCGGCGTCTGATTTGGCGTATTGAAGGGACCCGCGGTGTAGGTCAGGAGCGGAGTGGTGTCCGAGAGTGTTCCGCTCGAAGGAGTGGAAGCGAAGGCGAGAACGGCGAGCATCGCGCTCGAAACGCAGAGGATGAAGGCTGCGAGAAGGCGGGGAATGGTGAAGCCTGATTCGGACGGTGTGTGATTGCGCATAGGTTAACGAGGTGGTTGTGGGGGTGGTGAGGAGTACGCTCGGCGTCAAATCGCATGCCGACGAATTCGCGGATGTTTTCTAATAATATTTCAAAGCAGCCGCGTCGAATGATATTTCAGCAAGAGGAGGATTTAATTCTTCCGTACTGCCCGCTGGAAGAATTCGCCTCAGATGAAGAGTTAGAATCGATCAGGGCGCACATGTGCAGAGCAGAGAAGCCGAGCCACGCAATCAGCGCGGGACTGCGCGTCTCGCAGTGTTCTATCGAAATGCCGACCGCTCCGGAGTCGATCGCCTACGCAGTCTATCAACGGCGAGGTGATGCGCCGAGTCCGCGCGGCATTTAGAGGCAAACGTTCGAGCGCGACTTCGAGAAAGAAAAGGAGCCAGAGGGCGAAGGCAGGAGGGAAGAGAAGGAGCCTACCCGTCCGAAAGAACTCCAGGCATCGGTGAAGCGGCGTTCATCATGCCGCAGCGTTTCGGCGCCGCGATCGACGTGCTGAACAGAACCAGCTACATCCGCTCAGCATCGGCGGAGGCACGGGTGATGTGCCGGAGAAGAAGATAGAGACATTGCGGGCAGTCGCGGAAGCGATCCTCAAGCGGCTTTTGAGCCGGTGCTCGCATCTGTGCCGAGCGCTGACGATGTCATCTGCTGTCAGCGAATCATCATTGCTGTTGCAGAGTTCCCCCTCGGAGCCGTTCAGCATGGCGTCCTCCACCGCCTACATCCAACCCTGACACTTCGTCTTGACACGTCTGCGCGGCACGCCGCAATCGTGCGAACGTGCCTGACCGGACGCGAAGAACATCCCCGTGCTCGGCGCATTGCACGGCTGCGGCTTGGATGTTACGTAGCCGCTCCCTGATGGCCGCAAATTATAAAGAGACGCTGAACCTCCCGAAGACGGAGTTTCCGATGAAGGCGAGCCTCACCGCTCGCGAGCCGGAAATTCTGAAATCGTGGGAGGAAACGCGGCTTTACGAGCAGATCCAGAAAGCGCGCGAAGGCGCGGAGACTTTCGTGCTGCATGACGGCCCGCCATTTGCGAACGGCGATGTCCATATGGGCACGGCGCTCAATAAGATTCTGAAGGATCTGGTGGTGAAATCGAAGTCGATGGCCGGCTTCCGTGCGCCCTATGTGCCAGGGTGGGATTGCCATGGCTTGCCGATCGAGTTCAAGGTCGTGAAGGAGACGCGCGGCCTTGCGCCGCTCGAGGTGCGGAAGCGGTCCGAGAAGTTCGCGCGCGAGTTCGTCGAAATCCAGCGCGGCCAATTCAAACGGCTCGGCGTGCTGGCCGATTGGCAGCGGCCGTATCTCACGCTCGATCCCGCGTATGAAGCGGAGATCCTGCGAGTTTTCGCGACTTTCGTGGAGAAGGGGCTCGTCTACGAATCAAAGAAGCCGGTGTTCTGGAGCACTGGTGCGCAGACTGCGCTGGCCGTCGCAGAAGTCGAATACCACGACCGCGAAGACACCGCGGTTTACGTGAAGTTCCCGATCGTGACGGGCGAGCTGGCAGGGAAAGGGAACGTCGTAATCTGGACGACGACGCCTTGGACGCTGCCGGCGAATCTCGCGATCGCGGTGCACGCGAAGGAGCTCTATGTCACTCGTGAGTTCACGAAAGGCGGCGCGGCGGAGACGTTCGTGCTCGCTGAATCGCTCATCGAGAAATTCTGCGCGGCGACCGGGTGGCAGCCGGACGGTGAACCGACCCGATCATTCCCCGGGACGAAACTGGAAGGCGTCGGCGCACAGCATCCGTTTCTGCCTCGCACCGCCATCATCCTCACCGCTGATTTTGTGACGATGGACACGGGCACTGGCGCCGTCCACATCGCGCCCGGACATGGCGAGGACGATTACGCGTTAGGCCACAAAAATGGACTGCCGATTCTCTCGCCGGTTGATGATCACGGCCGCTATACCGATGAAGCCGGCTTGCCGCAGTTGACCGGCAAATACGTCTTCGACGCGAATCCCGACATCGTCGGGATCCTGCGGGACGCGAGCATGCTGGTAGCCGAGGAAGTTTACCCGCATTCGTACCCGTATTGCTGGCGTTCGAAGACGCCGATCATCTTCCGCGCGGTCGAGCAGTTCTTCATCCGGATTGACGCGCTCCGCGGCCGTGCGCTCGAAGCGATCAAGGAAGTGAACTGGATTCCGCCATGGGGTGAGGCACGAATTTCTGGCACGGTTGAATCACGGCCCGACTGGGTAATTTCGCGGCAGCGCAGCTGGGGCGTGCCGCTCCCGGTGTTCTACAAAGCCGAGGGCACCGCGCTGCTCGACGCGAACTCCATCCGCAAGCTGGCCGACCTTGTTGCCCAACGCGGCTCGAACGTCTGGTTTGAGCTCGATGATGAAGCGATGACACGCGAACTCGGCCTGCCCGAAGGGACCACGCATCGCAATGATACGATCGACGTCTGGATCGATTCTGGTGTCAGTCACCAAGCTGTTCTCGGAACCCGCCGCGAGCTGCGCAATCCAGCCGATATGTACATTGAGGCGACGGATCAGCATCGCGGGTGGTTCCAGTCATCGCTCCTGACCAGCGTCGCCCTTAACGGTCGCGCGCCTTTCAAGAGCTGCGTCACCCACGGATTCGTCGTCGATGTCGACGGGAAGAAGATTTCGAAATCGAGCAGCTACACGAAGCCGATGGATGCTGGCCATTTCGTCGGCAAACACGGCGCCGACATCGTCCGGTTGTGGGTGAGTAGCGTGAATTATACGGACGACGTTCCGTTCTCGGAGGAGATGTTCACGCGGCTGGGCGACACTTACCGCCGCATCCGGAACACGCTGCGCATTCTGTTAGGCAACCTAAACGATTATCCTGTAGCGGCGGTCTATGACCGCCGAAACGGCGACACTGGAAGCGACGATCGGCGGTCACAGACCGCCGCTACAGAAGAAGAGTTCACGCTCGTGGATCGCTGGATCATGCATCGGCTGCAGCAGGTCATTGCCGACTGTCGTGCGGCTTACGCTGCCTACGAGTTCCACAAGGTTTACCACACGCTGAATCACTTCTGCGCGGTCGATCTAAGCAGCCTCTACGTCGATATCACAAAAGATCGGATGTACTGTGATGCCGTCGATGCGCCGCGCCGTCGCGCGACGCAGAGAGCGATGCACGAGATCTTCACCGCGCTCGCCAAGTTGCTCGCGCCGATCCTTTCCTTCACCGCTGAAGAAGCATGGGGTTATCTCGGCGCGCCCGGGTCAATCCACCTGCAAGTTTTCCCGGATCCCGACGCGGAGCGCGAGAACGCCGCGGCTGGCCTCGCGGTCGATGAGTTGCTGCAACTGCGCGGCGTAATCGGCCAGGCGATCGAACAGGCGCGGCAGGAAAAATTGATCGGCAACGCACTGGAAGCGGCCGTCGTGCTCCGCTGCGATACGGCCAACATCTCGAACATTCCGAAAATTGAGCTGGAGGAGTTTTTCATCCTCAGCGACCTCACGATTGAACATGGCGACGAGGCAGTGGCTACCGTCACGAAAACGCCGCACGGGAAATGCAGCCGTTGCTGGCGGCATCGGTCGAGCGTCGGCGAAAACGCTGCGCACCCGGAGCTATGCGACCGTTGCGAGGAAGTCGTCAGCGGCGCGACGAAGTAACGAGAAATGAAAATCATTTTCCTCCTTTCGCTCCCGCTTTACGCGCTCGACCAACTCACGAAGTCGTGGGCGCTGCGCAACGTCCTTCCGGATGAGCCACGCATCGTCGTCCAGGATTTTTTCGCACTCGTCTTCGTCACGAACACCGGCGCCGCTTTCGGTTCATTCAAGAACAACAACCTCTTCTTCATCGCGCTCTCCGTCGTGGCGCTCACGGTTGTAACGACCCTGCTGCTGCGCCGGCATGCGCCTGACAAATTGCGCGACGTATCGCTGGCGCTCCTGCTCGCCGGCATCCTCGGCAATCTCACGGACCGGCTGACGCACGGACACGTTATCGATTTCCTCCTCTTTGATCTACACGTGCCGTTCGCGCACCCGTGGCCCGCGTTCAACGTCGCCGACGCCTGCATTTGCGTCGCGGTCGTCTGCTTCATCATCCATTCGCTCGGACAAGGTAAACGCAGCACGACGAGCGACCTTCCGAGTAGCCACTGAGGCGATGCGTGCCTATCCGTCACTGCGGAAGACGGCGTAACAGCTGCAATGCTTCCTCATTCGAGGAATCCATTTCTAATATCCGCTGCAGGAGCCCGCGCGCTTCAGCGGTGCGCTGCTGTGCCATAAGCACACGCGCCACCCCGAGGCGCGGCGGAATCGCCTCCCGATTATAACGCAATGCTTCGTTATATTGCACAAGGGCTCGCGCGTAATCACCGCTCTCGAAGAGCACGCCGCCGAGCCGTTGATGCACATCGGCATCGCACGGCACGAGGGTAAGGAACTTGCCATAATGTTGGATCGCACGCGGCAGGTCGTGCGCTTCTTCCGCCGCGATTGCCGTCTGGCGATGAAACGCGAGCGCCGGCGCATGCAGACGGACGGCCTCTTGATAATGCGCCAAACCCGCATCCCGATCGCCCGCGGCGAACAAGGCTGAGCCAAGATTTGCTTGTGCGACATAGTTATCATCAGTGACGTCGATGGCGCGTTGAAAGACCGAGACGCTGTTTCGCCAGGTCGACGTCTGTGACCACGCTGTCGCGGCGAGCGCAGCGACGAGGATGGCCACACCGCTTCCAATGGAGACGCGCCATGCCGTCGGGCGAGGCGAGTTCCGGATGCGGGTAGTCAGCGAAATCGAAAGCTGATGCACGGACGCGAGGAAAAGGCCGACTAAGGACACATACGTGTAACGATCGGCGCGGGACATCTCTCCGATTTGCACGATACCGGCGACGGGCAGGAGAACGATCCCGAACCAGAGCCAACCGACCAGCAGCCAGGGCCGACGATTCGCCTGCAGGATGCATCCGAGAGTGACCAGGGCGAGAAATGCCGCGGATGCGAGGGCCGTGCCGACGTTCAGCGCGGTTCCTGGGTGCGGATAAAAGATTGCCAGGTCGAATGGCAGGATTGTCTGCCCGAGATACGCGCAGTACGAGATCGCGGCGTTCCCGAGCCGGATCGGCAACGGGTAAAGCGCATCGTCGCCCACGGCGCCTTGTTGCTGTTGATCGCGCATCGCGAGCACCGCGACAGCAGCGGCAATCGCGATCAGCGGCAGCTTCTCGAGCAGGAGCCGGAATGCCGCGCGGCTAAAGAACGGCGCACGCCAACGGCCGAGCGGCCAGAAATCCAACAGGAGCAGAACGAACGGCAGCGATACGCCCATCGGCTTCGCGAGGTTCGCGCAGACGAAAGCGAAGCAGACGAGTGCGAAGCGTCGCCAGCCCGGCTGGCGCGCATAGAGCACGTAAGCCCAAATCGTCGCGAAGAAGAAAAGGCCGTTCAGCACATCTTTCCGCGCCGCCAGCCACGCGACGGGCTCGACGTGCAGCGGATGAATGAGAAACAGCGCTGCGATCACACCAGCCTTCACATCCGATCGGAGCAAGGCGCGCAATGCCCCGAACAACATCAGCCCGGCCGCGAGATGCAGAAAGACGCTTGTGCGGTGGTGAGCGCCGGCGTTCATCCCGCTGAACTGCACATCGGCCAGGCGACTGATGAGGGTGAGCGGCTCCCAATATTCTACGTTCGGATCGTGGTGCGTCAGGTTTGCGGTGAACGCCCAGCTGAAGCCGGTTCGACTCAGGCCCGCCGCAAGATGCGGATTCTCGGTAATGACGAGGTCGTCATCAAAATTCAGCGCCTCGAACGTGAAGGTCTGCGCGAAGACGAGGAGCGTAATGATCGTCAGTCCCGCGCAGATCAGTCCTGGCACCGGGCTTTTCCACTTCGATGCGTTGAGGTCCGCCATGCGTCAGTGCGACGGGGGATGCGGCTCGGGTAGGTAGAAAAATAGAATTCCGAGGATCAGGTAAACGGAGAGCAACTGGATGCCTTCGATCCAGTTCGTTTCACCGTCGCCGCTGATCTGGAAGAGGATGTAAACCGAAGCTACAACCGCGAAAATCTCGGGCATCGTGAATTCGAGATTCATCGGACGGCCGAAGAAGTAAGAGAGAAACACCAGCACCGGCGCGACAAACAACGCGATCTGCAGGCTCGAACCGATCGCGATTCCGACGCTCAAATCCATCTTGTTCTTCATCGCCATCACAATTGCGGTCGAGTGCTCGGCTGCGTTCCCGACGATCGCGACGACGATGATGCCGACGAACACTTCGGTGATGCCCAGCGATGTGCGCACGCTCTCGATCGTGCCGACGAGGAACTCCGAGAGCAGCGCGACGACGGCTGTTGCGATGATGAGAATTGTGATCGCCTTCGCGCGTGGCCAGACATCCGTGAGGTCATGCGTGTCGGGTTCGCCGCCTTGGAAGAAGTGCTTGTGCGTCTTGAGCGAGAACCCGAGCACGCATGCGTAGGTGACGAATAACACGACTGCGATCCCGAGCGAGAGATGCTGTTCGGTCGCAGGGCTCCAGCCTGTCGGGCTTGCGGTCGCCGCAGAGTGAAAGACCGTCGGGATGATCAGCGCGATCGCAGCGAGCGAGAGCGAAATCACGGACGTTCGCGCCGCTGTGCGATTGAACCGTTGCTCGCGAAATTTGGTCCCGCCGGCGACGATCGAAAGACCAAGGACAAGCAGGACGTTACCGATGATCGAGCCGGTGATCGAAGCCTTCACGACACTCGTTAGACCTTTCGACAGCGCGATCCCGGCGATGATCAACTCCGCTGCGTTCCCGAACGTGGCGTTCAACAACCCGCCGAGTCCTTCGCCGACGTGACATGCGAGGGCTTCCGTGGCATGGCCGATCCAGCCGGCGACCGGGATAATCGCGAGCGCCGCGCAGATGAAAAGGGCGGTCGGGTTACTCCACGCTGGGACGAAGCGCAGCGCGAGCGCGATTGGAACGAAGACCAGCAGCCAGTCCAGCGAGGGTCGGATTTTCACCTCGGTTCATCTACTGGCCGGCGCGTGGCAGCGCAAAGCTGAAACGCTCAGGCCGCCGCGTTCACACGCAGCTTGGAGTCTATTGCCGGCTCTGCTAAGCCGTCCGTATGCAACACCAGGGTAACCAAATGACCACCTCGACCACCTCCGGGCTTACGCGGAAATGCGGATTGGCGCTGATGGCGCTGGCCGTCGGGAGTCTGGTTTTGAGCGGGTGCACAACGACGGCGCAAACGACAACAACAACAAACACTCGCTCGAACAAAGAGGCGCGAGAGAGAATCGGACTCCGCTAAAGGTTCGTCACTTCAGCAAAGCCGATGCCGCCGCTGGTTTTGCGGCACATCGCGGGCCGCCGTCGGCGCCAGTCCGCAGCGGCGCCGCGACATCGCTCCTCTCGACAGGGATTGCGGCACCCGCGACAATCTCCGCTGATGAACGTGCCTGCGGAAACTAATTCGCCACTGGCCGCGACGGCACGCGGAGTGGCGCGCCGCCTGCACGATGCCGGTCACGTCGCGTACTTCGCCGGCGGCTGCGTGCGGGATGCTTTACGCGGCGTGATGCCGAAAGATTTCGACATCGCGACGAGCGCGCCGCCCGAAGCGGTGCAGAAGCTTTTCCCGCGGACGTACGCCGTCGGTGCGCACTTCGGCGTGGTCGTTGTGCTGGAGAAGGGTGTGCAGTTCGAAGTCGCCACTTTCCGATCCGACGGGGCTTACGTCGATGGTCGCCGTCCTGCCGCCGTTTCGTTTTCAACGCCGGACGAAGATGCGGCGCGGCGCGACTTCACAATCAATGGCATGTTCCTCGATCCTGCGACGGATCAGGTAATCGATTTCGTCGGCGGGCGTGCGGATCTCGATGCGGGCGTGATTCGCGCGATCGGTGATCCGGCTCAGCGCTTCGCGGAAGATCGTCTGCGTCTGCTGCGCGCGCTGCGTTTTGCGACGACGCTCGGGTTTGAAATCGAACCTGCGACATGGGCGGCACTCGAGAGGTACTCGGGTTCGATTGTTGAAATTAGCGCGGAAAGAATTCGCGAAGAACTCGTCCGCACCTTCTTGGCGCCGCAGCGGGTACGCGGCTGGGACCTGCTCGACGAGAGCGGCCTGATGGCCGCGGTGTTACCCGAACTCACGGCGATGAAAGGATGCGAACAGCCACCGCAGTTCCATCCGGAAGGCGACGTGTTCAAACATACGCGAATCATGCTTGAGCTGCTGCCCGAGCAGGTCACGCTGCCACTCGTGTTCAGCGTCCTGTTTCACGACATCGGTAAACCACCAACCAGCACGATCGATGAGACCGGACGGATCCGGTTCAACGGCCACGATCGCGTCGGCGCGGAGATGACGGAGCGGGCGATGGAGCGGCTGCGTTTCTCGCGCGCGGAGATCGACGCGACCGTCGAGATGGTGCGGCAGCACATGGTCTTCAAGGACGTGCCGAACATGCGCGTCGCGAAGCTGAAGCGCTTCATGGCGCGGCCGACGTTCGTCGATGAGCTGGAGCTGCAGCGGGTCGACTGCGCGAGTAGCCACGGGATGCTGGATAACTACGAATTCCTGCTCGGAAAACGCGAGGAGTTTGCGAAGGCACCGATCATTCCGCCGCCGCTGGTGCGCGGTGATGATTTGATCGCGCTCGGGATGAAACCGGGACCCAAGTTCAAAGAAATTCTCGACGAGATCGAAACGCGCCAGCTCGAGGGCACGCTGCGTACGCGCGAGGAAGCGCTCGATTGGCTGAAGGGCCAACACCGCGGCGCAAGAAGTGGTCCCGAGTGAGCGAGAGTCTTCTTCGGGGAGCGGTCGCCGCGGCGACCGGTTTCGCGCCTCGCCGAAACAGGCTTTGCCTGCGCGATCACGACGGGCACAGCGTAGAAGAAAGGTTTGCGCTGGCGGGTCGCCAGCGCGAGCACGCGGGTCGCGTGCGCTCCCCGGAAGCTGCACGCGACGCGATGGATTCCTGCCTCAGCACAGCCTCGCGCTCTGCCCCATGGGCGTGGCACGCCCTACGGCGTGCTGAGTCTGTAGGCCTCGATCAAACCAATACCGCTGCTGCCGTCTTTGCCTCGCACAACGGCCGTGTAGTTGCCGCCGGGAAGCGATCGAAGGATCGCGGACTCGCGCTCATCGGTCGGCGCGATACCCGTCGCGCTGATCTCGGCCCGTTGGGTGTCGGTCCAGTTGTCGTTCGCCGCCAGCTTGGCGCCGTTCGCGTTGAACAGCTCCATAGTCGGGTCCTGTAGCGGGTTCGGGACGCCGCGCGCCGTCAGCTCCGGCCCGATCGCACGCAGCAGCACGTTGGCGGAGTTCCCGCGCAGGATAAATCCGCCGATCAGGACATTGTCGCTCGTCTCGACGGAGCCGCGGGTGGAGATGTTTGCCAATTCCGATGCGCCACCGGCGTCGAGATCGTAGACTTCGGCGAGCGCGATCCCCTCTGTCTCGTTCGCGCCCCGAAGCACGGCGGTGTAATTGCCGGGGTCGAGCCGGCGAACGATCGCTGACTCGCGATCGTCAGAAGGCGGGATGCCTGTTGCATCAATCGCGGCGGCCTGGTCGGACTCGCGCCAATTATCGTTCTGCGCGATCAACATTCCCTGGCCGTCGTGGAGCGACAAAGTCGGATTTTCCAGCCGGCCCGGGACCGGGTTTCCGCCCACTTGCAGTGATGGGCCGATACCACGGATGATCACATTGCGCCCACCGGTTCCGGTGACGATGAAGCCGGCAATGCCTGCGCCGTCGCCTTTGCGCACCGGCACGCGCGTGGAGATATTAGCCAATCGCGCAGGCGTGCAGAAATCGTTACCGACGACGAGA
>JBHENE010000172.1:0-8442 GCA_046262215.1 Chthoniobacterales bacterium
GCCGTCGGCAGCTCAATGAAAGTCGTGCGACGCGCTCCCGGTTAGCTGCGCGGTCGCGATCGGCCAAATCTCTTCGGCGCGAACAAGCACCACACCGTCTGAGTTCTGCACCTCGCCGATGATCGAGAGAAACGGCTCCTCCGTGATCAGCAGCCGCAGCTTCTCGAATAACGTCGGCATCACGATCGCGTTCGACACGCCCGTTTCATCTTCCAGGCTGATGAACACGAAACCTTTCGCGGTGCCCGGACGCTGACGGCAGATCACGTTGCCAGCAATCTCCACCCGCGCGCCATGTCGTGCCTGCGCGAGATCGGTCGCCCGCCACGCGTTCGGCAATTGCCCGCGCAACAATTTCATCGGGTGCGGACCAGTCGTTAGGCTCATCGCTTCATAATCAGCCTGCACACGCTCCGGCATCGTCATTGGCAGCAGTGGCGAAACATCATCCTCCGGTTTCGACCGAGGAGGCTGAGCAAACAACGGTTCCGGCGCAGCTTCTGCCACTCGCCACAACGCCTCGCGCCGATGCGTGGCCAGCGCATTTAACGCACCGAGCTCCGCGAGCGTGTGGAGCTCTTCTTTCGTTAAACCGGAACGCTTTTTGAAATCCTCGACCGACTGAAATGCCTCATGCCCGCGCTCTAGCAACATCGCCTCCGCATGTTCGCTCCGCATTCCATTCACCACACAAAACCCGAGCCTGATCGTGTTATCCGACACGACAAGGCAGCTCCAATCAGACTGCATCACACAGACCGGCTGCACTTTCACACCGTGCCGATGCGCATCCTTCACGATCGTCGCCGGTGAGTAGAAACCCATCGGCTGATTGTTCAGCAGACTCGCGTAAAACTCCGGTGCGCGATGCACCTTCAGATACGCGCTTCCGTAAGCGAGAATGGCGAAACTGATCGCGTGCGATTCGGGAAACCCGTAGAGCGCGAACGAGGTGATCGATCGCAAGATCTGATCGATCGCTTCCGGCGCGACGTTGTTTCTTGCCATCGCGTCGCGCAATTTCACGCTGACTTTGTTCATCCGTTCCTGGGAACGGTGAAAGCTCAGCGCGCGCCGCAACTCCTCGGCTTCGTCACCGGAAAAGTTCGCCACGATCATCGCGATCTTCAGTAACTGCTCCTGAAACAGCGGCACTCCAAGCGTGCGCTCGAGGACCGGCTTCAGCCGTTCATCGAAATACGTGACCTCTTCGCGCTTGGCTCGGCGATTCAAATACGGATGCACCATGTCGCCCTGGATTGGTCCCGGCCGGATGATCGCGACCTCGATGACGACGTCGTAGAAACACTTCGGTTGCATGCGCGGCAGCGTCGCCATTTGCGCGCGGCTTTCGATTTGGAAGACACCGATCGTGTCGGCGTTGCACATCAACTCGAAGGTCGCCGGATCATCCTTCGGGAGGTGCGCGAGATCGAGTGGCCGGCCGCGTTCGCGGCAAAGCTCAAACGTATCCTGCATCACCGACATCATCCCGAGTCCTAACAAGTCCACCTTCACGATTCCGAGATCTTCGCAGTCATCTTTGTCCCATTGCGCGACCACGCGACCGGGCATCGATGCGTTCTCCAGCGGCACGAACGAGCTCAGCTTATCCTGACAGATGATCATGCCGCCGGAATGCTGCCCGAGGTGGCGCGGCAAGCCGTAGATCGCGTTGTAGAGCGAGATAAATGCCGGCATCCGCGGATGCGCTTTCGGTAAACCCGCCTGCTCGATCTGCGCCGCGAGATCGAGCGTGTGCGGGAAATCGCCGCTCGCGAAAAGGTGGGAGAAACGGTCGAGAATGCTCGGCGGAAAGTTCAGCGCTTTCCCGATCTCACGCGCCGCGCTTTTGCCGCGATACGTGATCACGTTCGCTGTCATCGCGGCGCCGTGTTTCCCGTAGCGACGATAGACTTCCTGGATCACGCTCTCGCGCCGATTGCCGCTCGGCAGGTCAAGATCGATGTCCGGCCAACCTTTGCGGCTTTCGCTCAGGAACCGCTCGAAAACGAGATTGTTGCTGACCGGATCAACCGGCGTGATGCCGAGGCAATAGCAGACCGCGCTGTTCGCCGCGCTGCCGCGACCTTGCACCATGATGTTGCTCTCGCGGCAGAAATTCACGATATCCCAGACGATCAGGAAGTAGCCGGAGAACCCCAGCTTCGTGATCAACGCGAGCTCTTCGTTGATCTGCCGCTTCACCTTTGCGCTGATCGCTTCGTAGCGTTGCTGCGCGCCGAACCACGTGATCGTGCGCAGGAACGAATTCATATCGTGCCCTGCCGGCACCGGATAATCGGGGAAGCTGTAGCCGATATTTTCGAGCGAGAACTGGAGCCGATCCGCGAGACGTTCCGTGTTCGTGATGGCCTCCGGTAAATCGCGAAACAGCTCGCGCATTTCGCGATCTGTCTTCAGATGGCGCTCAGCGTTTTGGGTGAGCGATTTACCAGCCGCGTCAAGATGCGTGTGCTCGCGAATGCAGGTGAAAACATCGAGCACTTCGCGTCCCGCTTTGGTCGCATATTGGACGCCGTTCGTAGCGAGCAACGGGAGGTTGTGCGCGGCCGCGAGGTCGATCAGCTGCTGATTGCGCTTCTCTTCGCCACGCACAAAATGCCGCTGCAGCTCGACGTAAACATTGTCGTGGCCAAATGCGTCGATCAGGCGCTGGGTGCGGTTAGCAGAACTCTGCGTCTGGGTAGCGCAGGCTGCCAGCCTGTCGCGTCCGGCAGCCTGCCGGACGCTTTCGGCGTGGCTACGTCTTACGCCCGCAGATGTTTTCGGCAGGCTGCCGAAAACTGCAGGCTGGCAGCCTGCGCTACCCGGAGTTGGACCACACAGCGCCACCAAGCCTTCCGCAAACTCCGGCAACTCACTCCACGTTACCGCGCATTCGCCTTTCGTCTCGCTCCTCAAATGCGCCTGCGTCAGGAGCGAGCAGAGATTGTTGTATCCCTCTCTGCTCTTCACCAGCACCGGCAGCACGGCGCCGTCTTCCATCGTCAGCTCGCAACCGACGATCGGGCGCAGCCCTTTTTCGCGGCCCGTAGTCGAAAAACGCTGTGAACCGTAAACGCCGTTGCGATCGAGCAACGCCGCTGCCGGCATCCCGAGATCGGCAGCGACCTCCGCTAATTGCTCAGGAAAAGATCCGCCGCGGAGAAAGCTGAACGCGCTGCACGCGTGGAGTTCGACGTAAGCCATGGCGCGTCGACATCACCGCTTAGTCGTAAATGCCATCGAGCGCCCAGCCGTGTGGATGCTCATGGCAGCGGCACAACGCGCCATTGCCGAGGGCGAGGTCCCACTCGGCCCGCGCCCAGGCGTCGTTATCCCACCAATTCCCCGACGTGAGATATGGGCCCGCTTGCTGCACGACTTCGCCCTGCACTTCCGCGCTCCGTAGCTGCACCGGCTTGTTCTCGCTCAGCAACACCGAAGCCGGCGGCGCAGAGCGAAACCGGCGGAGCGCAAATGCTGGCATGGGTTCCTCTTGCGGCGATTGGTTCTCCGCGAGCTGACAATTAAATGCCTCCATCCGGAAAGCATCCGGCTGATGCGTCTCTTCGAGCACCGGCGTGCCGACGCGATCCGCACCGAGTAAACCAATTAACCGCGCGAGTGTCTCTGCCAGCTGCGTCGGATCGCGCAGCGCTGTTTCAAAGAGGCTGAACTGCTGTTCGCGCGGCCTCGTCGGTTGCGCCTCGAGCGCGACGGCTACGATGGGCGACGCAGATGTAAAACTTTCCAGGTGCGTGTGCAGCATCCGGAAAAGCACTTCGATGTTGTTGCTCGGCTCCGGGATTTTGAAGAGATGCTCGTAGCTCTTCTTGTCGCTGAAAGTGATTCGCAGCTTCAGCTCTTGCGCGACCAGATAGAGCACGCCGAGCCGCAACGAAAGCTGCTCGAGAAACCGCCGCAGCATGAACAGCAGCGGCTCGCTCGTTTTGATTTCGTTCTCAAACTCGAACTCTTCTGCGTACGACTCCGGCGGCTGGATTAACTTCAGCAGCCGCGTCGTGTTGCCATTGGCGCGATCCCACATCCGCGTTGCTTCCGCGCCCAGGCGCAGGCTGACTTCGTGTCGATCGAGAGCCGCAAATTGCCCGATCGTGTGAATGCCCCACTTGTGCAAAATCGCAATGACACAGCGAACTTCCGCGGCGCGTTGCGCCCGCGCGTCATCCTGAGCGGAGCGCAGCGCAGTCGAAGGACCCCGTCGCGTCCCCCTCCGTTTTGCCGCGGGGTCCCTCGACTTCGCTCGGGATGACGAACTCACTGTCGCGGGAGGAGCCGGGCTTTCACATCCGGCGAGAGTGATGAACTTGCGATCCACGCCGCCGCGCGGTTCGCATCCGTTTTCAGCCACGCGGATGCGATCGATTCCATCTGGCTGCTGCGCATCGTGTCGTTGCCGATCGATTCCGCCCATTGCGCAGCGGCTTGCGGATCAGTCGCCGCAACACGCCGCGCATACGCGGTGACAGCAGCATCGCGTGAACCGCCAGTCGGTAACGTGCCAAGCCATGCACCGGCGGCATAAGGATCGTTCTGCGACCAGCGATTCATCAAACTCTCGGTCGCGCGTTCCCGTGCTTTGCCTTCCGGAAAAGCTGCGACCCAAGCGCTCGCACCTTGCGGATCTTCACCGCCCCATTGCCATGCGACTGACGCCGTCGCGTTGCCTTGCGCTTCGCCCGCCGGCATCTGCGCGACCAACTTCGCCGCTTCGCGCGGATCTGATTCACCGACCACCGCCACGATCGACGGTAAAACGGACTCGCGCATCCCTGCATCCGGCAGCGTTCCCGCCCACCGCAAAGCCGCTTCAGGATCGTTCCGCGCCCACTGTCGCGAAACATTTTCAAGCAACGCTTTCCGCCCATCGGCATCACTTGCGCGGACCGCGAAATCCGCTGCTGCTTGCGGATCAGCCTCGCTCCATTGCGATATAATATTCGTCAGCGCATTCTGCCGCGCCTGACCCTGCGGCAGCCGCTGCGCCCAGGTCACCGCGCTTTGCACATCGGTGTTGGCTAATTGCATCGCCACCGTCGCCGTCGCGTCTTCCTGCAGCTTACCGGCCGGCAACGAAGCAACATACTCCGCGGCGCTCGCTGGATCGGTCTGCGACCAGCTCGTCAGCGCGAACCGCAAGGCGTTCCGCTGCGCTTCGCTATTGGGCAATTGCTCGGCCCATGCGAGCGCGCTACGTGCATCCGTTTGCGCCCATTGCCGCGCGATGTTGGCGATCGATTGATCGCGGACCGCACCAGTGCCGAGCTCGTTTACGATCGCCGCCGCGCGTTGCGGATCTTTGTTCGCCCAGGTGGTGAGAATGTTTTGCAGCGCATGATTCCGCCCCTGCCCGGGCGGCAAGGTATTCGCCCACGCAAACGCGGCTTCCGGATCCTGATTCGCCCAGTTCGAACCGATCACCTGGATCGCAGCATCGCGGCTCGTACCGGGCGGCAGTTGCGAGGCGCGTTCCGCCGCCGCTGCAGGGTCAGTCGCGGTCCATTTCGTGAAGATTGGCCAGTAGAGATTTTGACGATTGCGCCCCGGCGGCAGCGTCTGGAGAAACGCGAGCGCGGCGTTCGGATCCTTCTCGGCTAACGAGGAGACGATGGTTTGCATCGCCTGATCGCGCGCCGGTCCCGGCGGAAGCTGTTGCGCCCAGGCCGTCGCGGCAGTTGGATCGCGTTCGGCCCAACCTGAGACTGCACTGGTGATCGCCCAATTACGCGAAGTTCCCGGCGGAATGCTTTGCGCATACGCGATCGCCGCCTGCGCATCGAACTCCGCCCAACGGCCAACGACAAGCGACACGAGCATGCTTTTCTCCTGCGGATTTTGCAGGCTGTCGGCGAAGGCGAGGACCTCGCGCACATTCTTCGGATCGATGGCGTCGGCCAGCTTGCTGAAGGTCGCGTAGGTGTGGCGGCTGTTCGGACGCGCCAGCGCCGCTTTCATCCGCGCGATGATGTTGTCGCCGGAAGAGTTTGCGTCGGGCTGGGCGGCGTCGCTGGTGACGGAAGTGGCGGCAGATTTCGCGGTGCTAGGAGAAACGATGTCGGATTCCACTGCGGTTGAATCCGTCGCAGATTTAGCCGACACGGCTGCGGGAGCAGGCGCCGTGGAACGGCCGATCGCAATGCCGGCGACAAGCGCGGCAATCGCCAGGGTGATCGGCACGATGAATCGCTTCACGTCGTTCATGATAAAGAAGAGCAGCTAATGTTCAAGTGAACGTATTTGGGGTCATCCCGAGCGAAGTCGAGGACCCCGTGGCGTAACCAATCGTACTGCAACGGGGTTCCTCGACTTCGCTTCGCTGCGCTCGGAATGACCCCTCCCATCCGCACACTCAGATAATCTTCACCGGACAACTCGGCAGCGCTCGCAGAAAGGCGCGCCCATACGGCTTCGTCACAATGCGGTTATCGAGCACGACCACGATTCCTTTATCGCTCTTCGTCCGGATCAAACGCCCAACGCCCTGACGGAATTTCAGGATTGCTTCCGGGAGCGAGTATTCACTGAACGGATCTCCGCCGCGTTCCTGCACCAGCTCCAGCTTCGCCTCAATCAACGGCGAATCCGGCACCGCAAAAGGGAGCCGGGTAATGATCACATTCGAGAGTGCCTCGCCCGGAACATCGACGCCCATCCAGAAGCTGTCCGTGCCGAAGAGCACACTTCGCTCCGTCGTCTTGAACTGCTCGAGCAACTTCCCGCGCGGCGCGCCCTGGCCCTGCACCAGCAGGTTCATTCCGTTGTCGGCGAAAAACCGCTCCATCTCCTCGGCGAGCTGCTGCATCCCGCGATAGCTCGTGAACAACACAAACGCGCGGCCGTTGGTTTCCTCCACGAAATGTCCGACCCATTCAGCCAGCGCGGCGCTGTAACCCGCGTCCCGTGGATCGGGCATTTTCTGCACGACGAACAGCTTCATCTGCGTCTTGAAATCGAATGGGCTTCCGAGTTGCAACGCCTCCGCTTCCATCGCGCCAACGCGCCGACGGAAGTAGGACAAATCCGGTTGGCCGACCGCGAGCGTCGCGCTCGTCATCACGCAGCAGCAGTCCTCGCGAAAAATCATCCGTCGCAGAACCGGCGCGATGTCGATCGGCGCCGCGTTCAGCGAGATGAACTGCGCTGCTTTTCCGGTGCGCTCGACCCAATAGACATACCCTTCCGCGCTCTGCTCCAGGAAGGTGACGATGCCGACCCGAGCGTCGCGAATTCGGCGTCCGAGTTCCTGCAGCTCCGCCTTCAGGAATTCGTCCTCAGTGTTCTTCACCACTTCGATGATCCGGCTCTGCAACGCGGTCAGTCGCGCGCTAATCGTGTCCGGCACGAAGTCCGCCTGACGCACTCGCATCTCGCGACCTTTCCGGAAGTCAGCGCGCTCGCCGATCGCATCGAAAAATCGCTCCACCTCATCTGCTAACGCGGCCGCGAGCGTCACGCCTGCAGCATCGCGCGTAACGGTGAACAGCCCCTTTTTCGTGCGCGAGTTGTAAAGCCGCTGAATCGTCGACCGCAGCCCGTATTGGGAGATCGTGATCCCGATCTGGCGTGACGCGACCTGCTCGACGGTGTGCGCTTCATCGAAGATGAGGAAGTCGTTCGGGAACAGGTAACCGCTCTCGCGTTCTTCCTGCTCATCCGGCGTTCCAAGCATCATGAAGAGCAGCGTGTGATTCACCACGATCACGTCCGCCGCGAGCAGACGCTTACGCGCTTGCTGAAAGAAACAGTTGCCGCTCTGGCCGCACGTTTTCGCGGTGCAGAGGTGCGCTTCGCTGCAGACCTGCGTCCACACCTTTTGATCCGGCTCGATCGGTAAGTCGCTCAACGATCCATCCGTCGTCACGCGCGACCATTCTGCAATGCGCGCGAGCTCCGCTTGCTCCGATGTCGTGAAGAGCTCGCCCGCCTGTTGCAACGCGCGCTCCAAGCGCCGCGGGCAAAGATAATTCTGCCGCCCCTTCATCAGCGCGGCCTCGAACTCCACCGGCAGAATCTTCTTCAGGATCGGGATGTCCTTGTAGAGCAACTGTTCCTGCAGATTGATCGTATGCGTCGAGATGACGGCCTTCTTCCCCTGCTCGAGAGCGAACAGAATCGCTGGCACGAGATACGCGATCGATTTGCCAACGCCCGTGCCGGCCTCAACGACGAGGTGTCGCTCCTGCTCGAGCGCTTCAGCCGTCGCGACAGCCATCTGCTGCTGCTCGGCGCGATACTCGAAGTTCTTCGCCTTCGCGAGCAAACCCGTCTCGGAGAAGATCGTGCCGACGCGCTCGACGAAATCGCTCCCGAGGTTCTCCTTCAACGCGATCATGGGTGCACTGTAGACGCTGCGCGCACGGTGTCATTCCGAGCGAAGTCGAGGAATCCCGTGGCAGATCTTCGCAGACGCGGCGG
>JBHENE010000173.1:0-7498 GCA_046262215.1 Chthoniobacterales bacterium
ATTTCTACTCCAAGTAAACGTGGCATAAATTAGTTGGTTAGCCCTGGCGCTGTTTATGGCGCGGGTTCTTGCAGATCACGCGCACAACGTTCTTGCGCTTCACGATCTTGCACGCTTCACAAAGTCTCTTTACTGAGGGTCGCACTTTCATAGCTGGCGGTGATTCATCGAGACGAAAAACGCGGAGAACATCTCCGCGTTGTCACTCCCGGCGGAACATGTCCGCCCCTCCGACAAATCGTAGGGGGAAACTTGTAGCAGAGGTTTACAGGCTGGCAAGGTGCGAATCGATCATCCAACGCTGTTTTGCAGTAATTTCCACAGCTGTTCATCGGAGCTGTGTTTTGCCGCGCGCGGTGAGGATTTCCGCCTCCGCAGCAGTGACTAGAACGGTGTGTTCGAAGTGCGCGGACGGCTTGCTATCAGCCGTGCAGACCGTCCAGCCGTCGTCGAGTAATTTGACCGCCGCCGTGCCGGCGTTGATCATCGGCTCGATCGCCAGCGTCATGCCCGATTTCAATCGCGGACCAGTGCCGCGCTTCCCGTAGTTCGGCACCTGCGGCTCTTCGTGCAGTTTACGTCCGACCCCGTGGCCGACGAACTCACGGACGACATTGAACCCACTGGCGAGCGCCTCTTCCTCGACCGCGGCGCAAACGTCACCCAGTCGAACACCCTCGGAGGCAATCGTAATCGCACGACGCAAAGCATTCTCAGTGACGCGCAGCAGCTTTTCCGTGCGCTCATCGACCATCCCAACGGCGACGGTCGAAGCGGTGTCCCCCACCCAGCCATCCTGGACCACACCAATGTCGAGCTTAACAATGTCGCCATACTGAATGCGGCGCTGACTGCCTATGCCGTGGACGATTTCGTCGTTCAACGAAATGCAAATATTCCCGGGAAAAACGCGGTGGCCAAGGCGGTAGCCGAGAAATGCGCTTTTGACGCCGGCTTCCTGCATCAAGTCAGCCGCGGCTTGATCAACTTCTTTCGTTGAAACTCCGGGCCGAACGAGATCGCTGACGCGCTCAAGGATGTCACTCGCGGTGCGACAAGCGCGCCGCATCTTCTCGACCTCTTTGGCCGTCTTGATCGGGATCATGCCGTCTGCTCGATCAGACGCTGAATGTCCGCGAAGACGGCGTCGCGATCGCGGTTCCCATCAATCTTGCGCAGTAATCCCTCGTGCTCATAACGGTCTGCGAGCGGCTGCGTTTTCGTGTTGAACTCCGCAACCCTCTTCTCCAGCACCGCCGCGTCATCGTCAGTCCGCCTAACGAGAGGACCTTCGCAATATGGACAGACGGCCCTCTCCGAAAACGTCGCCGAGCCTTCACTCGTAGTGAAGCCGCAGGACTGACATTGCAGCCGGTGCGAAATGCGGTCACTGATCGTATCCGCGGAAACGTCCAACCAGATCGCGAGATCGAGCGGGGTGCGATGCCGTTGCAGAATGCCCAGCAGTGCCTCGGCCTGTGGAACCGTCCGGGGAAATCCGTCAAAGACGAAGCCATGCGCGCCATGCAGCCGCACATAATCTTCAATCAGTTCGATGATGATTTTGTCGGGCGCGAGCTCACCATGCTGAGTCGCTTCCTTGACCTCGATGCCGAGCAGCGTGCCGAGTTCCATCTCCCGCCGGAGAATTGCACCGGGCGATGTGACAGGAATTCCGAAGTGGCGGGTGATCATCTCGGCTTGGGTTCCCTTGCCGGAACCGGGCGCACCGAGAAGAACAAGTCGCTTTTTCACTTAACGACCGTAGACGAAGATTGCTACACCGGCGATAACTAGCACCGCCATACCGACGTAGAGCCACATCAACGTGCTCTCACGTGCCGTATCGCCGCGGTTGTAATTCCCGCGATCGAAACCGCTCCGGATTCTGCCTTTACGCAGGAACCCGTCGTAATGGCGCTGGATCAGATGCGTCTCCACCTGCCGCATCGTGTCGAGCATCACGCCAACGATGATGAGCAAACTGGTCCCGCCAAAGAACTGCGCGGTGATCGGCGGGACGTTCAGGCCTTGACTAAGAAGACTCGGGAGGATGGCGATCATCGTCAGAAAAATCGCGCCGGCAAAAGTCAGCCGCGTCATCGTGAAATCCAAGAACTCGGACGTCGGCTTACCCGGACGCACCCCAGGGATATAGCCGCCGTACTTTTTCAGGTCGTCGGCGATCTGGCCGGGCTGGAATTGTGTAGCCACCCAGAAGTAGCTGAAAAAGAAGATCATCGCGGCGAGCACGACGTAGTGCGGCCAGCCGTGCGAAAGTGCGTCAGCAATACCACGCGCTCTGGCGCTATTCGGGAAAGCCATTCCAACGATGGTGGTCGGGAAAAGTAAAAGCGCCCACGCGAAGATAATCGGCATCACACCCGCGTAGTTTACCTTCAAAGGCATGAACTGCGTCTGCCCGCCGTACATTTTCCGGCCCACGACACGTTTCGCGTATTGGACTGTGATCTTCCGGACGCCTTCGGTGACCGCAATGACCGCGCCGATCACGATAAACAAAAACGCAATCATCAACACTAGGATCGCCGGGTTCACCTGACTCCCCCCACCTTCTGACGGCACAAAAGTCTTCCACGCCTGGGCCAACGCCGCAGGAAGACGAGCGACGATACCGATCGTGATGATGAGTGATATACCGTTACCGATGCCGCGCTCCGTGATTTGATCGCCCAGCCACATCAGGAAAAGCGTGCCCGCGGTCAGCGTCAGCACCGTCACGATGCGGAACACCATTCCGAGATCAGCGACAAGCGGAATGCCGAGCTTGCCAATCGTCTCGGTGATTCCCGGCAGCATTGTTTGATACGACTCCGGATGCTGAAAGGAAACGGCGAGCAGATAACCTTGGACCATGCAAAGCGCCACAGTCGCGTAGCGCGTCATCTGCATGATCTTCTGCCGGCCGCCATCTTCGCGGGCGAGCCGTCCGAGCTTCGGAATCACAGCAGTCAACAGCTGCAGCATGATCGATGCGCTGATGTACGGCATGATGCCGAGGGAAAAGATCGCGCAATTTTCGAGCGCGCCGCCACTGAACAAATTGAACAGAGCGGCCACACCGCCGCCCGATTTCTGTGTCAGCGAATCGCGAAACCACTCTTGCAAGACGGCCGGGTTAACGCCCGGTGTGCTGATCGCCGCGCCGAGACGCACGATCACGATCACCGCGAGCGTGAAGAGAATCCGGCGCCGCAGCTCCGGAATCTTTACGGTATTGAGGAACGCCGAAACCATCGACTAGAGAATGCTAAAGGGCCGCGCGCCTCGTTAGCTCTTCGCAGAACTCTTCTTTGCAGCAGTCTTCTTTTTAGCTGCAGGTTTGGCAGCAGCTTCGGGCGTTTCCGCCGCAGGCTTAGGCGCAAAGCGAGGACCTTGCACGCGCGGCTCGTGCAGTTTGATCGTGCCGCCAGCGCTCTCGATTTTGGTTCGTGCTGAAGCGCTCACCTTGTGAGCCTCGATCGTAAGCGCGTGCTGCAGTTCACCGTCGCCGAGAATCTTCAGACCCGCACCATTACCGCGAATCAACTTCGCGTCGCGCAAGAGCTGCTCCGTAATCACGGTGCCAGCATCGAAGGCGCTCAAATCCTCAAGATTCACGGTCGCGTAGGTCTTGTGGAAACGCGCGTTATTAAAGCCACGTTTCGGCAACCGCCGGATAAGCGGCATCTGGCCACCTTCAAATCCGAGACGGATGCTGCCGCCGGAACGAGCTTTCTGGCCCTTGTGACCTTTTCCGCTCGTCTTTCCGTGGCCAGAGCTTTCGCCGATGCCGAGCCGCTTCACGCGGTGCTTCGCACCTGGCCGTGGCTTAAGATTATGCAACCGCATCATGGCTGATCAGTTCCTCCGTCCGCAGCTACAGGCGTCGCGTGACGAATGCCGCGTGTTTTGAAAATTTCATCTTTCCGGCGCAGTCCGCGCAGCGCTTCGATCGTCGCCTTCACCACGTTCGAGTGATTGCTCGAGCCGAGCGACTTCGCGAGTACATCCTTGATGCCTACGGCTTCGACTACGGCACGAACGCCGCCGCCGGCGATGACGCCCGTTCCAGGCGAAGCAGGTCGCAACAACACGCGACCGCCGCCGAACTCACCGATCGTCTCGTGCGGAATCGTGTTCTCGTGCACGGACATCTTCTCCATGCCTTTGCGCGCAGCGTCGGATGCTTTACGAATCGCTTCCGCGACTTCGTTCGCCTTGCCAAACCCGACCCCGACTTTGCCGTCGTGATCGCCTGCGACAATCAACGCACTGAAGCTAAAACGACGGCCGCCTTTGACGACCTTCGCGCAACGATTGATGAACACGACCTTCTCGGTCGTATCCCCGCGCGCTGCTGAGCTTCTATCTGTTTGACGTTCCTGACGTCTTCCGCCGCCGTGCTGTTGTGCCATTTGTATTTAAAATTTAAGGCCGCCTTCGCGCGCGGCATCGGCTAGGGCTTTTACCTTGCCGTGATATTGAAATCCGCCGCGATCGAAGATCACCTTGTCGACATTCTTCGCCAGAAGCCGCTCTGCGACGGCCTTGCCAACCTTCTGGGCAGACGCTGCGTTCGCAGCCGCTTTCCCGCCAGCGGC
The DNA here is from genome assembly GCA_046262215.1 of Chthoniobacterales bacterium. Lineage (GTDB taxonomy): Bacteria > Verrucomicrobiota > Verrucomicrobiia > Chthoniobacterales > UBA10450 > JACCTI01. The sequence goes on from JBHENE010000173.1 coordinate 4,605, forward strand.
GAGTGCTTCTTCCGTTGTACCAGCCGCGGCAAGCGTGCGGCCAACCGTATCATCGATCACCTGCGCGTAAACGTGGCGACCTGAAAAGTGCACAGCCAACCGCGGACGCTCCGCAGTTCCGCTGACGCGTTTCCGGATCCGCGTGTGAATGCGGTGTCTGATCTGCTTGCGATCGTTCTTCATACTACTGAACTGTCTTGCCTTCCTTGCGGCGGATAACTTCGCCTGCGTAACGCACACCCTTGCCCTTGTAAGGCTCCGGCGGGTAGTAGCGGCGGATATCGGCTGCGACCTGGCCGACAACTTTTTTGTCGATCCCGGCAATGCTGATCTTCGTGTTCTCGGCCACCGTGACTTTGATGTCCTGCGGGATCGGGAACAGAATCGGATGCGAAAAACCGAGGCTGAGGTTCAGGATCTTTCCCTGGACCGCCGCTTTGAAACCAACGCCTTCGATGATGAGGTCTTTGGTGAACCCGGCGCTGACGCCCTGCACCATGTTGTGCACAAGGCTGCGCGACAAACCATGCAACGCTTTCGCACTGCGTGTCTCGGCACTGCGGACGAGAGAGATATTGTTGTCGGCGACGCTTGCCTTGATTTCGCGCGGCAACGTCCAGCTCAGCTTCCCCTTCGGCCCTTCGACCGCGACGGCGCCATCGTTCCCGATGTTAACCTTCACCTTGTCGGGAATTTCGACGGCTTTGTTTCCAATTCGTGACATAACCTAAAAGCTTTTGCTTACCAGACGTAAGCCAGCAGCTCGCCTCCGACGTTTTGTTTCTTCGCTTCGCGTCCCGAAAGGACGCCCCGCGATGTGGAAAGAATCGCCACGCCCATGCCGCCGAGAACGCGCGGAATTTCCTGTGCCCCAACATAACGGCGCAGTCCTGGGCGGCTCACTCGCTTCAGGCCGGTAATAGCACTCGTGCGGTTCGCAATCTTATTCGTGATCTTGATGCGCGGATGTGCGCCTTCGGTATCGACCGAGAAGTCCGTGATGTAGCCCTCGTCCTTCAAGATCCGCACGACTTCGCTCTTGATCTTCGAATACGGGACAAACATCTCCTGCTTCTGCACCGCAGCGGCATTGCGCACGCGGGCGAGAAGATCGGCGATCGGGTCAGTAACAGTGCTCATGAAAAATTAGGCCGCAGGGGCTGCGGCAGGTTTCTTCGCGCGATCGCTAAACGGCATTCCCATCTCGTTCAGGAGCGATTTGGCTTCGTCGTTTGTCCGCGCGGAGGTGCAGATGGTAACATCAAAACCGATGTTGCGCTTGATTTTGTCGAGCTCGACTTCAGGAAAGATCGACTGGTCGGGGACACCGAGCGTATAGTTGCCGTTTCCGTCGAAAGCCTTTGGCGAGACACCGCGAAAATCGCGAATACGGGGCAGCGCCGTTTTGATCAGGCGCTCGAGAAATTCATACATGTGCGCGCCACGGAGCGTCACTTTCGCGCCGATCGCCTGCTCCTGGCGGAGCTTAAAATTCGCGATGCTTTTCTTCGCACGAGTCTCAGCCGGCTTCTGCCCAGAAATGAGCGCGAGTTCGGTCTTGGCATCTTCCAGCGCCTGCTTCACATCGGACTGCGAGCCGACGCAGGTGTTAATCACCACTTTCTCCACCTTCGGAATCTGGTGCACGTTTTTGTAGCCGTGCTGTTCCTGGAGAGCCGGTATAACGCGCTCTTTGTAGTCCTGATAAAATTCGTTGTTCATCGCTTACGCTTCTTCTTTGTCGGCGGCTTTCCGCTTTGGCGCCTTCTTCGGCTTCTCGGCCGCAGGTTTCGCCGCCTTCTTCTTCCCTTTACCCTTCGCGTCGCGCTCCGTCCGCTCGATCACCTTCACATTCGAGAGGTGAATCGGGCCTTCGCGCTCGGCGATTCTTCCCTGAGGATTGTCCTGCGACTTCTTCAGGTGGCGCTTGATCATGCGCACGCCCTCGACGAGCACGCGCTGTTTCCGCGCGAGCACTTCGAGCACCTTGCCGGTGGAACCGCGATGGTTCCCGGCGATCACTTCCACCTGGTCGCCCTTACGGACGTGCAGCTTGACTCGGTTCATAAAACTTCCGGAGCGAGCGAGACAATCTTCATGAAATTGCGCTCACGCAGCTCGCGTGCGACAGGCCCGAAAATACGGGTGCCGCGCGGGTTCAAATCTTTGTCGATGATGACGATCGCGTTGTTATCGAAACGCAGAACCGAGCCGTCATCGCGCTTGATCGGCTGACGTGTCCGCACCAACACCGCCCGGACCACTTCGCCTTTTTTGACGGTGCCATTCGCGCTCGCTTCTTTCACGTTCGCGGTGATGACATCGCCGATTCCCGCGGACCGGCTGGTGCCCTGTCCGATCACGCCGATCATTGTGGCCATGCGCGCGCCACTGTTGTCTGCCACGTCGAGTCTGGATCTAATGTAGACCATAAAAATTGCTCCTTACTTCGCGACGACGTCGACCAGACGCCAGCGCTTCAATTTGCTAAGCGGGCGGGTTTCCATGATGCGAACCGTGTCGCCCATCTTCGCCTTGTTCTGTTCGTCGTGGGCGTAGAATTTTTTCTTCTGCTTCACGATCTTGCCGAACTTCGCGTGCGGCACGCGTGTGACAGATTGAACGACGATCGTTTTGTTCATTCCGCTCGAGATCACCTCGCCGGTGCGCGTCTTACGCTTACCTCGAGCAGTCTCTTCGACTGGTGCCGCGGTAACGGCTTCAGTTCTCTGCTGTTCAGTTGCTTCGGCCATAAATTACTTCGCCTCCGTCTTCTGCGCGCGCTGCGAGAGCACGGTTTCGAGCTGCGCCACTTGCCGGCGCAACAAGCGCAACCGACTTGGCTGCTCGAGCTGGCCGCTCTGCTGTTGCAGACGCAGATGCAGGCTCTCCTG
>JBHENE010000174.1:0-3355 GCA_046262215.1 Chthoniobacterales bacterium
GACGCCGACGCGATCGGTCAGCGGATCAAGGGCACGAACCCGCCAGCTGATGGCTCGTCGGGCGAGATGGAGATTGTCGGCATCGTCTCATCGCATCGTCACGAAGTGCTCGGCAGCGGCGACGTGATGCCGAAACGCCTCTTCGTTCCGCTCGCGCAGGCTTACAACGGCGCAGTCAGCCTGCATGTGCGCACCGCATCGACACAGCGCGCGGTCGTCACCGGAATGATCGGCACGCTGCGACAGACATTGCGCAACGTCGACCCCGATCTGCCCGTGCTGCAGATCGCGCCGTTCAGCGATTACATCGAGAAGAACGTCGGCCTCTGGGCAGTGCGACTGGGCGCGGTGATGTTCGGCATTTTTGGCGGCATCGCGCTGCTGCTCGCGGTCGTCGGCGTGTATGGCGTGAAGGCATACGCGGTCGCGCGACGCACGCGTGAGATCGGAATCCGGATGGCCCTCGGCGCGCATCCGAGCGACGTCTTCGCGTTAATCATGAAGCAGGGTGCGCTGCAGACAGCCTTCGCGCTCGGAGTGGGCGTGTTGCTTGCGCTCGGGGTTGGCCGAGTGCTGGCGCAAGCGTTGTTCCAAGTAAGCCCGGCCGATCCGGTCGCGCTGGCGGTCGCGTCCGGATTGCTCGGGGTCGCCGCGCTGTTCGCGTGTTTTGTTCCCGCGCGGCGTGCGACGCGGGTGAGCCCGATGACGGCGCTGCGGACGGAGTAACCGCCCGGCGCAGCTGTCATCCTGAACCGCGAAGACGGTGAAGGATCTCGCCTACGCAGGCTGTGCTTTCTCGTGCCAAGACACAGGCTATACCGCACCGACGATGTGCATCATCCGGCCGCTCGCGTGACGCCAGACCCAGTGCGAGATCCCTCGACTTCGCTCGGGATGACAGTCGCAACGCGTGCGTCCCTACACCTTCTTGCGCGCGATGTAGGCGTTCACCTGCTGCTCGAGAATATCGAGCGGCAACGCGCCGTTCTTCAGCACCGCATCATGGAACTCGCGTTGATCGAACTTCACGCCGAGCTCCTGTTGCGCACGCGCGCGTAGTTCGCGGATTTTCAGCATGCCGACTTTGTAAGCACACGCCTGACCCGGTGAGACGATGTAGCGCTCGATCTCTGCCGTGACCTCCTTCTCGCCCATGCCGGTCTTCTCGAGCATATAAGCAATCGCCTGTTCGCGCGGCCAGCGTTGCGCATGAATGCCGGTATCAACGACCAACCGCACAGCGCGAAACATCTCTGCCTGTAAGCGCCCGAGATCGCCGAACGGGTCGCCTTCATACCAGCCGGCGTCTTTCGCCAGCCACTCGCTATAGAGCGCCCAGCCTTCGTGGTAAGCAGTGAACGGAATCAGCTTCCGGAACTGCGGCAGCCCCTTCAATTCCTGCGCAATTGAGATCTGCCAGTGATGTCCCGGGACGCCCTCGTGATACGCCAGCGTCGGCATGCTCCACTTCTGCACCTCCGTCATCTCGCGCATGTTCGCGTAGAAAATGCCGGGCCGGGTGCCATCCAGCGCAGCGCCTTCGTAGTACGCGCCCGGCGCTGTCGCTTGTTTGAACTCCGGTACGCGGCGCACCTCGATCTTCGCCTTCGGGATGGTCGCGAACATTAGCTTCGAACGTTCCACTGCCTGGTCGATCAGCCGGGTGTATTCAGCCAGCGCCGCGACACGTCCGGGCTCATCGTTTGAGAACAGAAAACGCGGATCTTTGCCGAGCGCATCAATCGCCTCCCGGATCGGCTGACCGGCGTAGCCATTCGCGTCGAGAATCGCGCGCATCTCGCCTTCAATCCTCGCGACCTCCGCAACGCCGAGCGCGTGGATCTCTGCCGGGTTCAGCTTCGTCGTCGTGTTCTCATGCAGCATGTAAGCGTAGAACGCCTCGCCATCGGGCAGTTTCCAAACGCCGTCGTCCGTAGTGGTCTTCGGGAGCAGCGCGGTGAAATACGCGATCAGCTTCTGATACGCGGGATAGACTTCCGTCGTGACAGCTGACTCGACGCGCGTCTGAAAGTCGGCGCGTTGCTGCTCAGTCAGCTTGTCGATCTTCGCCGCGCGCGTTTTGAATGACGTCGCCAGGATGTTCTCCGCAGCTTGCTGCGCTACGAACGCGCTCATCTCCTTCAAAACCTCTTCAACGACGAAGCGCGGCGGGATGATCTGTTTTTCCTCACGAATTCGGAGACCTTCGAGCACCTGGTCGAACTTCCGCGGCAGGGCGTCGAGCCGTTGCACGTAATACTCGCAATCGTGCGGCGCGAGCAGCCGGTGGGTGTTCGCCATAAACGACGGGAACTGGCTCTGCGCCCCGGAGAGCTGGTTCACCGGATAGTTATGGAATTGCCAGCGCTCGCCTTCGACAGCGCGATCGAGAAACCAATCGAGCACCTGCGTCGAGAGCCGCTGCGAGTCCGTCTGCTTGTCGAGCGGATACGATCGCAGCTGCGCGAGGTTTTTCTTCGTCCGATCGAGCTGCCGTTGCTGATGCGCAGGGGAAGCGTCGCCCAGTTTGCCGTTGTGGCCGGTGATGCCGAATTGTTCGACCAGTCCGAGGGACGAAAGCAGCTCAGGTTCTTCGAAGAGAAACTCCGCGAAAACCTTCGTGTAGAAAACATTGAGGCTCCACGGCTTGAACCAGATGGCGTTCACCGCGAAGACCGCCGCGATGAGGAGCAGGACTCCGACGATGCTCAGGAGCCACTTCAACACGCGTTTGATCATCGCCGAGAAAAGTCCGACGCGCGGCGACCGGTCAATTCAAACTTTTACGTATAGAACGGTCATCCCGAGCGAAGTCGAGGGACCCCGCAGCAGGTCGAGATTCACGCGAGTCACGTTGTGCGTGAACAACATTGGAGCGGCGGCGGAGCGCACCCGTCGCAAAAACGCGCCGATGCGTTGGCGAGATCCCTCGACTCCGCTCGGGATGACCGTGGCCCAGCGTTAGTCTGCTCAGCTGCTACTGCAGCGAAGCCATGTCGATGACGAAGCGATACTTCACATCGCTCTTCAGTATGCGCTCGTAGGCTTCGTTGATCTTGTCCATCGCGATCATCTCGATGTCGCTGGTGATCCCGTGTTCCGCGCAGAAATCGAGCATCTCCTGCGTCTCCGGGAGTCCGCCAATTAGTGACCCAGTAAGAATGCGGCGAGGTGCGATCAACGAGAACGCTGCCAGTGGTACCGGCTCCGGTGGCACACCGACGATTGTCATCACACCATCGCGTTTCAGCAGCGCCATGTAGGCGTTCAGGTCGTGGTTGGCGGAAACGGTGTCGATGATGAAGTCAAAGCTGTTCGCGTGCTTCTTCATTTCGTCTTCGTTTTTTGAGACGAC
>JBHENE010000175.1:0-15518 GCA_046262215.1 Chthoniobacterales bacterium
GCGGCCAGCAGCGCCTGGGCCGTGGCGAGTGTGGCCGGACCACTCCTCGGAACATTAATCGTGACGCATGTTTCATGGCGCTGGGCATTCCTGATCAACGTGCCGATTGCGATCGTTGCCGCGGGCCTCGTTATCGTCGGGATGCACGAGAGCGTCGGGCAGAGCGACGGCCGATTCGATTTTGCCGGCGCCCTTCTCGCCGGTGCCGGAGGCAGTTGCCTGATGTGGGCCTTCGTGGATCTCGGTGAGGGAAAGATCGGGCTGAGGCAGGCCGCGCTCATCGCCGCCGGAATGATCCTGCTCGCCGTCTTTGTTTGGCACGAAGGGCGGACGCCGCATCCGATTCTGCCGCTGAGTTTCTTTCGGCACAGCGGCTACGCGTCGTCGATCTCCGGCTCGTTCCTCGCCTTCTTCAGCGGGTTCGGCCTGAGCTCTTATCTGCCGCTCGCCACCAATGCCGCATTCCATGGCAACCGTGCGGTCGTCGGTCTGGTGGTCGGCTCGTTCACCATCGCCTGGAGCGGGTTGTCGTTCATCACCGGACGATTGGTGCATCGAATCGGCGAACGGCTTCCGAGTGTGATCGGGATCATAGTCCACATCCTCGGACTCCTCCTTTTCATGCTGGCATTTGAACATGGACTCGCCTGGGTCGTCGCCGCGTCGTTAGTCGCAGGTGCCGGCATGGGACTTATCTCCCCTGCCCTGACCGTAGTGGTGCAAAACAGCGTCCCCGTCGCGCGAATGGGCAGCGCCACGACCAGCCAGCAATTCATCCGCCAGGTCGGTGCTGCACTCGGCGTCAGCGCATTTGTGTTAGCCGCGACTCTAGGCGGATTCCGGCTGGGCGTGTTGATGTTGGTTGCGGTGAGCGCCGGAACATTCGCCTGCGTGCTGGCTCTGCCAACTCACAGTCTGCACACGGCGCACGAAGTTGATGCGGTAAAATAGTCCACGTCCAGCTCTGGCCCGATTCCCCGTTTCCTCTTCCGATTGTCAACGCAAGGTTGCCCTATGCCGAGCATCCGCGGACTGCGTAGTTGTTATGACAAAGTCGGCCGCCTGATCTACTTCGGGCGCATGCTGGACAAGATTCGGCTGCACGCCGCGGGTCAGCTTCCGCCCGTGTACGTGGAGAACCTCGGCGACCCGCACCCGTTCACGCTCGACGGGCGCTGCTGTCGTTTTCTTGACGTCTCCTACCCGCAGATCCGGGATCGCGCGCTGGTCGGCGGCAGCGACGAGGCCGTTCTGGAATGGGCGCACGCGCATGGCACCTCGCGGACGGACGAAGAATGCCACGTCTGGAACCGCTTCATTGCGAAGCTCGGCTGGCGCGATGAACGCAGTCAGGTCTTGCCGCAGCGCATCGCGGAAAGTGGCCTCACCGGAAAACCGATCGAAACCCTGATCGACCACATCCAATTCGACGAAGGCCGCGATCCCGTCGTAGAGCGGGCGTGGGAGAAGATCTGACGCGCGCGAACAGCGGTGGCGCAGTGCATGAGCTTGTCGGCGCACATGCGCGGCAAGGAGCCGGCGCTCGTTAGGCGATCGCTTTGTCTTCGGAGCAGCCATGGCTGAAGCCTGCGCCGTTACAGTTGTAATGAAATACAACAAACTATTCCTAATGGCGGCGGTTTGCGTCACGACAGCGATCGCGCCCCTGACCGTCAACGCCCAGACCTCGCCCGCTGGTGGTGCCACGACGACGACCCGAACCACCGATGATCGCGACGACCATAAAGACTATGGCTGGATCGGCTTGCTCGGACTGCTCGGACTGGCCGGGCTAATGAAGAAGAAGCACGACGATCACCGTCACGACACGACCACCACACGGCACTAGTCGCCTTGCATCTTCACCGCCGGCCTCCACCCGGCCGGCGTTGAAGAATTGCGCTGTTTTGATCGGCTGCGTGTCGTCGCACCTGGCACGGCTCTGTTGGTGGTGGCAATCGAACGTGGATTGGGCTGGGTCATCGCCGCGTCGTTAGTCGCAGGCGCCGGAATGGGACTGATCTCGCCTGCGTCGATGGTAGGGGTGCAGAACAGCGTGCCGGCCGCCCGGATGGCCACCGCCCGACGAGCGAGCAATTCGTCCGCTAAGTCGGGGCTGCACCGTCGCGTCAGCGCGTTCGTCTTGGCAGCGACGGCAGGCGGATTTCAAGTGTTACGTGTGCACTGACGCGGCTCAACGTGCCCCTAAGCGGGACGGTTAAAAAAGCCGACCTAGAACGATTCTGGCTATCGTTAACGCAGCCATGCCCGTCAGCCTGATTTTACAACCGGAGGAAAGGATTACCATCACCGTCTTGGAGGGAGTGATAACAGACGCCGAACTTATCGCGGCCCGGCAGCAGGTGCTGACTGATCCAGCTTTCGATCCTTCGAACGATCGGGTGTGGGACTTTTATAGCGCCACCCATAATCAGGTCAGCGAGGCAGTTGCCGCTCAAATGGTGGCTGAATCGCCTATCCCGGGAAAACCGATCTGTCGCGCGGTCGTGATAAGCGCCGCGACCGAGGGGCTCCCAGCCATCCTCGGCTTCATTGATTCTAACCGCGCGATTGGCCGCCGCATCGCGGCCTTTCCCATCCGCGCCGCCGCGGTGGAATGGATCAAGGCTGCCCGGCACGACCTGCCGCCGGAGTAGACTGATTGTGACGTGCCTCTCGTGGCGCCGCGCATACCTGACAAACGTGCCGATCGCATCGTTGCGGCGCCCGCCGTCAGCGCAGGATCATCCTCCCTGCCACCCGTCTCCTGCCTCGCCTCCGACAACCGGCGCGGGGCGGCGCGAGGTCAGGGTTGATCCCGTGCTCGCGGCGATGATAAGCGCCACGGCCAGCCATTGACGGACGGAGAGCAGTTCGTGCAGGAAGACCCGGCCAAGGAGCGCAGCCACCGCCGGCTCAAGGCTCATGAGGATGCCAAACGTGCGCGCCGGAAGTCCCTTCAGGGCGATCATCTCCAGCGTGTAAGGAATCGCGCTCGAGAGCAGCGCGACTCCGATTCCCGCCACGAAAAGCGGCAGCGTCAGCCGTGCGAACCCGCCCGTGGCAACGGCGGCGGGCAGCGCCACGAACGAAGCGATCACCATTCCCGTCGCCACCGACGCGCCGCCGGGCATGATGCGCGACACCCGGCCGCCCAGCAGGATGTAGGCGGCCCAGCACGCGCCGGCTGCCAGTGCGAGCAAGACACCGAGCGCGTCCGCTCCGCCGCCCGACCATGGCGTGATCAACGCGATACCGGCCGCCACCAAAACGACCCACGCGATATCCACCGCGCGCCGCGATCCGAACACCGCCACCGCCAAAGGACCGGCGAACTCCACCGTCACCGCGACGCCGAGCGGGATGCGCGAGAGCGAAAGGTAAAACAGGATGTTCATCGTCCCGAGCACGACGCCATACGGGATCACCGCCCGCCACTGCGCCGCGCTCGTCGCGCGCAGCCGGGGACGGAACGCCGCCAGCAGCATCAAGGCCGAGAGAGCGACGCGCAGCCCCACCGTGCCGATCGGCCCGAGCGCGGGGAAGAGGCCCTTGGCCAGCGCCGCCCCGGCCTGGACGCTGACGATGCCGGCGAGGATCGCCGGAAGCGGCGGGATGGCCTCGAGATGCGTCCGCCTCGTCTCGTTCATCCGCCCCCGATAGTGCCCGCCGCGCGCGGGTCAAGATTTGAAGTAACAACGCTTCCGGTTCGTTTTAGTAGAACTCGGAGCCGCATTGTGCCTAGCGCGCGTCGGAGACAGGCAGCGCTTTCTGCGCCGGTCGACCAACAGTAGCGTGCGATGCTCAGCGCACTGCTGATTGCTTCAGGAAATCAGAAACTTGAGCTAGACGGCGACCAACTCGGCGAGCTTGGCGGCGACATCTTTCATCGACTCTTCCGCCGTGCTCAGGCCGGTTCGCGAGGCGAGCAGAGGGCTTACGTCCCGGAGAGCTTCATACGTCGTTTGATGCACGACGGGAACGAGCTGATCACGTGCGAGGAGCGCCGAAAGTTCCTTGTCGGCGATCCCCTCTGCTGGGAGGCGGCGCAGCAGTGCAGGGGTCACCAACACGATCCCTATTCGCGAGTTGGCTAAGCCCTTGTCGATGGCGCGGAGCAACGGGGTGCCGAGTCCAACATCCTTCTCGCTGAACCAGACCCTGACATTAAGCGACTCGAGTGCATCGTGCAGTTCCTTGGCGGCTCCCTGCCGGTCGTCCCACGCGTGACAGAGGAAGACGTCCCGAGGTCAGGCACCGCCGCTCGATTCTCGACGCTGCGCCGGACGGGCGTGAGTGCCTGTACCTCCGCATGTGTATACCACACGGACGAACCGGCTCGCGACCAGCTCGCCTTTGCGCTTCTGCCGGACCCGCCGCCGCTGCTCCGACCGCCGCCGCTGCTAACCGACGTGGGGTAAGATGGAGACGAATACCCGTAGCCGCCGCTGTAACCGCTGTAGCTACCGCGGCCATAAGCGCCACGGCATGCAGGGCAGGCCGCTGCAGCGCTCGCTGAGCGATGGCCTTCAACTGGTGCTGTGCATCTCGCCATGTGACGGATGCTATCGAATACAACCGCCCTCTCAAGCGCTACCGCAATCCGCTTCCGGATCTTGGGTTGTCGATGAGCGCGCGGGTTTTCTGCACCGATCGGATTGCTGTGATCCGCCCAACGCAAAGTTCTACGGCCTGTTTGATCTCGTCCTCCCAGAAGCGAATCACCGTCCACCCTTCTCGACGCAACCGGCGATTCACCGCGCGATCACGCGCGCGGTTACGTTCGATCTTGGCGAACCAGTAGGTCTGATTCGTCTTATGGTGCGCTTTGCGACGCTCGCCCCATCGGTAGCCGTGCCAGAATTCGCTATCGCAGAAGATTGCGATGCGATCACTGACCAAAACGAAGTCAGGACGGCCGAAGATCGGATACTGTTTGCGATAGCGGAAACCCGCTGCCCAGAGTGCGCGCCCGAGCGCGACTTCTATCGCGGAGCGGGACGACCGGACGCGCGACATCGCGTAGCTAAAGCGCTCGCTACTCAGCGACTTCTTCGCCTGTCTCTTCGCCACTGCGTTCTTTCGGAAAGGCTTCGTCGAACTCGTTCAGTCGCTGCGTAGCGAGTCGTTCCAGCCTCCGCGCCTGTCTGCAGCGTACGCCGCAGTCCCTTGGACACATTCCGTTCGCTGATTGTGCGAGCTAGATTCGCAATTGTCGACGCGCGTCGTGCAATACGCGTACGGGATGCTTTCGCAGTTCGTAGATTGGGTCAGGCACGATCCGGTCGCGGTAAGACTTGGGAAGCTTGATAGCGCGCCCCGACGGAATGTCTTTCTCGTTCAACACTGCGCCAAGCTTTGATGCCTTAAGGACTTCTCGAACACGGTGTATTCTGCTCTGTTAAGAAGTTGGCTGACCTTTTCCTTTGGCTCGTTAGGGCCAACGAAAAGGCCAAACTTCGATCTCCGCTACCTCGAAAGGTCAACGCGACTCGTTAGTGCACCCAATCAACGTCGAAAGTGCAACGCGTCGAGAACTTCTCGGCCAACGCACGAACGATTCTATGTCCCGTTGATTGTGAACGGAATTCGACCTCTACGTCGAATGACGACGGATCGCTACAGCTCTGTCCCGTTCCCGTGACCCTACAGCCACGAACATCGGATAGGAAGTGTTGGACCTCCCGGCGAAGTTCAAAGGACCTAGGAAGGCCGTCAGAGGAGAAACCGCTTAAGATGCAGGTAGCTGAGTTCATATCGTAGAGCGCCACGAGGTAACAGTTAGTTGACGAGACAGCAACTCCCACTTGAGATCCGACTCCAGCGGGTTGCGCCAGATAGATGCGAACGGCGTTTCGCGAAAACCTCGAACGACATAAAGGAAATAGCGATCGCCTAGCTGTGCTGCGCGCCGGTGTTCCTTATCCGTCAGCATGATTGGACCAGCGTCTTCGAACATGCCCTTCACCTCCACGGCGCAAAACGCTTCGCTGTTCGGGAAATTAACGCGGAAGTCGAACCCGCAGCCGAAGGATGTCGTGTCTACGAGGATGCCGGACGCAAGTTCTTCGCGTTCGCGGTAGTTCGTCCGAAAGAAGCCCTCTGCGGCGCGACCAGTGATCAGTCTCTTCGCGAAAGCCGTTTGATTTGATGGCTCTTCAAGTTCTTCCGGTTCGGGAATGTCCGGAATATCGGCCACCGGATCGAACAGAGTCTTAACCATTCCCGATAAGTCGGCGAGCGGCAGGGCACCATACTGCGCAAGCACGTCGGCGGTGTGTTTCCGCAACGTCCGTTGATGCCAACCCTTCCGTTGATTTGGGAAATACGGATCGAGTTCGTCCCGGTAGTTCTTGATGGTCATCGGTGGAGCATCGAGGGCAGATCCGAGAACATTGTATGCCTCGGCATAGCTATCGAATCCCAGGCTCTCAACAGCTTCGTCGCCGTACTTCGAAAGCAGCAGCCCACAAAGGATCCGGGCGTCTCGTTGATCCATTCTGCGACGTTGCTAAGTCACCGCTGCTAGAGTTGGAGCTAGTATCACTTCGCGGAAATCCTCGCCGTCATGCGAACTGAGGAAGCCCGCGATGTTCTCTAATAGGACAAAACGCGGCCGCCTTGCGCGCATTTCGCGCAGAACTCTCACGAAGCCATAGAATGCGGAGGACTGAGCTCCGGCGAGGCCAGCTCTACCGCCCGCGAGCGACAAGTCATTGCAAGGGAATGAAGCCGTCGCCAGCAGCACCGTCGGAACTTCCGACGCTTTCACGCAGTGCACATCCTCTACGACGAAGTGGTCATCCGCGTCATCGAAGTTCGCTCGATACATATCGAACTTCTCAGCACAGACGTCGTTCGCATACGCCACGCGCCAGCCGGCGCGCTCAAGCCCAATGCGCATGAGCCCAATACCCGCGAAGAATTCGGCAAACGTCTTCGGTGTTTCTTGCGGCAGTTCGATCACTGTGAGGTGGTAAGTTGTCCTACGATTTCGCGACATCAGCCAACACTTCTTCGAGTGGTCGATAGTGCAGCTTCTTCCGGCGCGCCTTCCTCAGCCAAGCAACGTCTTCGGCGTCCTCAAGTCGATCCATTATCTGCAGATATTGCTTGATCGGCAGAATCACCGAGATCGCCTTGCCGTTCTTCGTGATAATCTCACGCTGCAAAAGCGCCGCTTTCATTTACGGAGTTCGCGATTCGCATTCAAAACCATCTCGACCGCTTCCTTCAGGTTTTCCCGCGCCTGCTTCAGCGTCACCCCCTGAGAATTTGCACCCGGCAATTCTTGCACGAACGCAGCGTAACCTTCAGGGAACTTGCGGAAAACAGCGGTGAGTTTGATTTCCATAGCGACGTTTTATCAGGCTCACGCTTTCGAGTAGATCTCGGCGCCCGCTTCGCTGAACTTTCGCGCTTTGTCTTCCATGCCGGCGGTCAGAGCTTGCTCGTCTGACAGCTTTTGTTCCGCTGCATACTTCCGAACGTCTTCGGTGATTTTCATCGAGCAGAAGTGCGGTCCGCACATGCCCCAAGGCCCCTCCCATTCGCCGGAGCGTTAGCGCGCGCGCATCCTCAGCGCCACGACCTCCTGCAACATGTGCAGGCTATCGTGGAGCATGTGCACCTTGCTCCCTTCGTGGTGATTCCACCGCACTGGGATTTCGCGCATCCGCAAGTCCGCGCGGTGCCCGAGATAAAGCAGTTCAACGTCGAACCCGAAGCCGTCGCTCCGCGCGTCCGGAAGCAGCGGGCGCAACGCTTCGAGCCGGAACGCCTTGAAGCCGCATTGCGTATCCCAAAACGGCAAGCCCGTCATGAGCCGCACGGCGAGATTGAAAATCCGCCCGGCTTGTTCACGATGCCACGCTTGGCGGTTGCCGATCAGCCGCCGGTCGAGCGCGCGCGAGCCGAACGCGACGTCGAGTTCACCGGCAAAAATCGGCTCGAGCAGTTTCGGCAGTTCCTCGATCGGCGTCGAGAGATCCGCATCCGAGAAAAGCGCGATTTCCCGGCTCGCCGCCATCAAACCCGCGCGAACTGCAGAGCCTTTCCCGGCATTCGGCGAACGCTCGATGAGGCGCGCTTCTACACCCGTCGCTTCTGAGAAAACGTCGCACACTACTGCATGCGTCGCGTCGGTTGATCCGTCATCCACGACGATGATCTCACTGCCCGAGCTCTCGGCGCGCAGATAATCGATCGCCGTGCGGAGTGTCAGCGCGATACGGTCGGCTTCGTTGTAGGCCGGGATAACAAGAGAGAAGCCGGGGAGCATTCGGGTGCGTCGCGGGTGCGGAGGTAAGATAGGTAGCAACTCAGCCGCGATTTACAACTTTCGCGCGCGCAGTCATTCCGAGCGGAGTCGAGGAACCCCGCTGCGACAGGGCGATCAACGATGGTGAAAATCCTCGTGAGCGAAGCTCGGCCGCCGGCAGCACCGCTCGTACAGCCACGGGGTCCCTCGACTTCGCTCGGGATGACCGAAGCGGCGACGCGAGTTCCTCTTTCGTCCCCGTGCCAAGTGAGGCAGCTTCCCCGTCCAAATGGCGAACGCGGCCCGCAAAGCAGGCGATGAGGTCGTCGAAGTACTCTCGACGAACCCTGTCGTCGTCGTACAGGGCATCGGTCAGGTCGGCCGCGGCGTCCTCGCGGAGATCGGCGGGATGTTCTGGTTCATCATCAACACCGTCACCGAGACGTTCGATAACGTACGTCGCGGTCGGGTGCCGTTTCGCCTCGCGAGTTTCTTCCGCCAAACAGAACGCGCTGGTGTCGGCTCCGTGCCACTCGTCGCGATGGTCTCCTTTTTTCTCGGCCTCACCATGGCGCTGCTGACTGGTTACCAATTGCAGCGGTTCGGCACCGAGCGGCTCGTTCCCGGGCTCGTGGCGATCGCGTTCACGCGCGAGCTCGGCCCGCTGCTCACGGGCATCATGCTCGCGGCACGTGTCGGCGCCGCCTTCACGGCCGAGCTCGGCACGATGCAGGTCTCAGAAGAAGTGGAAGCAGTCGAAGCGATGGGCATTAGCCCGCTGCGTTTCCTGGTTGCGCCACGAATGCTCGCGCTCATCTCGCTGATGCCGTGCCTGTCTGTCATCTCCAGCGTTGCGGCGATTTTCGCCACCAGCCTGATCTCGCGCGCCTACTTCAACATCGCGTTCGTTTACTTCAACGATCTCGTCATCCACAGCCTGTTGATCCGCGACATCGTCACCGGCGTGGCGAAGAGTTTTCTCTTCGGCTTGTTGATCGGCGCCATCGCCTGCTATCGCGGGTTGAACGTCAAAGGCGGCGCTGCTGGCGTTGGCACCTCGACGACTTCGAGCGTTGTTACCGCGATCACGGCGGTGATCGGTTTCGACACGGTCTTCAACATTGTTTACGTCGTCTTCTTTCCGTGACCCCGCCGGATCCAGCCATCGTAGAGCTGCGAAATGTGCGGCTCCAGTTCGACGACAAACTCGTGCTCGATGACGTTTCGTTAGGCGTGCAACCGCAAGAGCGCCTCGTCGTAATGGGACAAAGCGGCAGCGGCAAAAGCACGATCCTCCGGCTCGTGCTGGGCATATTGCAGCCGACCTCCGGTGCGATCTTCTTCAAACAATTCGAGGTGTCGCGACTGCGCCGGCGGAAGCTGCAGCAGATCCGGACAAAGATCGGCATGGTCTATCAATACTCTGCACTTCTAAGCTCACGGAACGTGCGCGATAACATCGCGTTGCCGTTGGAGGAGCTAAGCCGCAAAACGCGGGCTGAAATCGACAAGATCGTAGACGAAAAACTCGAACTAATCGGCATGTCAGACGTCAAGGACCGCATGCCATCGGAGCTCAGCGGTGGAATGCGCAAACGCATCAGCCTGGCGCGTGCCCTTGTCATGGAACCGGAGCTGATTCTGTTCGACGAGCCTTCCGCCGGCCTCGACCCGGTGATCAGCTCGGTCATCGACGAACTGATCATCAGCCTATCCGAGCGGTCCAAGGTCACCTCGATTATTGTGACGCACGAGATGGACAGCGCCTTCCGCATCGGCACGAAGATGGCGATGCTCTACAAAGGCAAGATCATCGAGGTCGGCACGCCGGACGAATTCAAGCGGTCGACGAACCCGGTCGTCGCGCAATTCTTAAGCGGCAGCACCGAGGGACCGATCCTGGAAGGAAGCGAAGATGCAATTGCGACGAAATGAAATCCTGACGGGGCTGCTCGTCCTCGTCACAGTAGCGGTGCTAACGGGCGTGCTGATTCTGCTCGGTGCACCCGGGTTGTTTAAACCGCTCGTCACCTACCACATCTATCTGGATAACGCCGCGGGGATCAAACTTGGCGCGCCGGTCCTACTCGCAGGGCGCAAGATTGGCCAGGTCGAGAGCTTGCATTCGCCCGTGTCGAGTACGGACGCCGCGGCTGCCGAAAATGCCGCGAACGCGATTCGCCAGCCGAGTCCAAGCGCGACACCGGACGGCGAGGCGCCGAAGCCAAAGTACGAGGCGCGCATCGACGTGCGCGTGGACAAGGACGCACAGGTTTTCAAAGATTCGCGCGCGCGCTTGATCACGCTCGGTCTCCTCGGTGAAACGGCGATCGACATCACCCAGGGAAATGAATCTTCCGGCCGAGCGCAGGATGGCGAAAACTTCGCCGGCGAGCGCGTGCCGGACTTCGGCGAAGCGATTGCGAAGATGATCGATATCATTCAGCCGGTTGCGAAAGAAGCCACCGGCACGTTGAAAGAGCTGCAGAACATGGCGCAGAATCTGAGCAAGATCACGGAGGAGAACTCGCAGTTGAACATGGCGCTCGCGCAGATGCGGACCTTCGCGGAAAACCTCACCAGCATGACCGCGACGGACAGCCCGCTGCAGCTCGCGCTTAAGAACGTCGAGACGATCAGCGGGAACTTGAACAAGGTGACCACCGACATCACCGCGAACAATAACATCGCGATCACGCTGCAGAATTTTCGCGAATCATCCGAGAAGCTGAAGTCAGCGATCAGCTCGATCGGCCCGGATCTGAAAGCCACCGGCACAAACGTGAAGGAGCTCACGCAGACGGTTAAGACTCAGCCGTGGCGTTTGATCTGGCCGAGCACGAAAAAATACCCGAACGACGAGCCCGCGGCGCGTGACACCATCACAGTCCGCAAGTCAGCACGCGGATTGCAGAGCGAACCCTCGCCGACGCGTTCACGCCGTCGCGGAGTTCTCTATCCCGGCGGCTGATCAAAGCTGCCTGGCGCTACGCTTTCGCGGTCGCGGCGAGCCGCTCTTCCAGGAACTGCATCACAGCGGCCTCCACTGAGCGCAGGTCGGGTGCATTGCGCTCCAGCGCCTCCTCCGTCTTGCGCTTCAGTCCTTCGATCATGCCGCCGCTGAGATAACTCTCGAGCACAGCAGGATGCACGTAGCACTTCCGGCAGACGCTCGGCGTGTTGCCGAGGATCTTCGCCACCGCCGTGATGGCGCTCTTCACGTTCTTCTTCGCTTGCGTCTTATTTTCGAAAGCCTCAACCGCGTTGAGCGCGACGGCAGCGAGAACAGTCCCCGCCCAAGTGCGAAAGTCCTTCGCAGTGAACTGCTCGCCAGTGATCTCGCGCAGGTAGTCGTTCACATCCTGGGAGGTCAAATCATGCACGACCTCTTCTTCGTCGACATAGGCGAAGAGCTCCTGCCCTGGGAGGTCCTGCACCTTCTTCACGATGCGCGCGAGCCGGCGATCGGCGACGGCGATTTGATGTTCGACGCCGCTCTTGCCGCGGAAATTGAACTGCACTTTCGCGCCCTTCACCGCCACGTGCTTATTGCGCATCGTCGTTAGGCCGTACGAGTCGTTAGTGCGCGCATACTCTTCATTGCCGACGCGGATGAACGTGCGCTCCATGATGGACACGATCGTCGCCAGCACCTTGTTCTTCGGCAACCCTGGAAGCGCCAGGTCTGCTTCAATCTGCTTGCGAATTTTTGGCAACGCCGTGCCGAAACTGAGCATCCGATCGTATTTCGTTTCGTCGCGCGCTTCCCGCCACTTCTCGTGATAACGGTACTGCTTTCGGCCGCGTGCATCGCGTCCCGTTGCCTGGAGGTGGCCGTTGGCCGTCGGGCAGATCCAGACATCCGCGTAGGCTGGCGGAACGGCGAGCCGCCGGATTCTTAGTAACCGCGCTTCGTCGGTGATCGGCTTGCCGTGCGTGTCGAAATACTCGAAGTCGTCGCCCTTCTGCTTGCGAGTGTAGCCCGGCTGATCGTCGCTGACGTAGCGGAGACCCGCTTCCTTGGCCGCTTCCTCCGGCTCAGTGACAATGTCGACCTCGTCGTGCGACGTGGGAACCTTTTCTAGGGCGGGCACGTATTCAGATACGCGCGAAGCAGTGCGGCAGGCTGCAATTCATTGCGCGAGCCACGCGGCGGCAGAGACTACGCGCCGTAACTCTTCGTGAACTTCTTCCGCGACTCCGTCTCCGGTGAAGGCGTTTCCGGCGTCGGCTCAGCCGCGGCGGTGGATTGCGCGGGAGCAGGTGTTTCGCTGATCGGCTCTGGCTCGACCTCCGATGACCGCGAGGAGCTGCGTGCGCCCCCGCCCTGCGAAACCTCCACGAACGCCATCTGTAGATTCGCGAGCGTATTCTTCAGCACGGTTGATTCCTCGCCGCTGAGATTCCCGCGCGTCTTCTCTTGGATCATCGCGAGCTGGTCGATGAACATGCGCGCGAGATCGAGGTTCACTTCGCCTTCGCCGGTTTGCGGATTCGGGATCTGGCCGAGAAACAAGGCAGCGTTCTGCGCCTGCATCATCACGAACTCGATAAACCGCTGCGCGAGCGCGCCGGATTGGGGGGATGTTTGAACTTCAGCCATAGCTATTTTTTCTTCTTTGCCGCTCCGGATTGTTTCGTCGCGGCAGTCGTGGTGGCAGGACGAACCGTCGCGAGCACATAAGGTTGCCCGCGGAAATACCTCGCCGCGACTGATTTCACTTCGTCGAGCGTGACGGCTTCGATCTCGCGTTCGAGCGACTTGTAGTGATCGAACCCGAGACCATAGAGCTCATCAAGTGCGGTCATGTAGCCTAAGGAGTCGTTACTCTGGTTCGAAATCTGTTGTTGCCCGATCAGCTTCTTCTTCGCGCGCGTGAGTTCGTCGGCCGTGAGGCCTTCCGTCGCGAGCTTGTTGATCTCGTCGAGCAGCGCGGTCTTCACCGGCGCGAGCTTTTGTGGGTCGGTGCCGAGATAGAACATGAACATCCCGGGAACCAAGCCCTGCAGTTGATTCGAGCCTACGTAATACGCGAGCCCCATTTGCTCGCGGATACGGACGAAGAACCGCGAACCAAGATCGCTGCTCGCCTCATCGATCAGCTCGAGCGGGTAACGATCCTTGCTGAACATGTCGGCGCCGCGAAAGCCTACCATCAACACGCCTTGCGCCTTCTCTTTCAGGCTTTCCACTTCGATTGTTTTGGGAATCGCGCTGCTCGCCGGGACATTTGCCAAAGCCAGCTCGCCCGGTTTCATGCTCGCGAGCGTTCGCTCAAACAGCTCCTTCACTTCGGCTGCTTTGACGTTGCCGAAGACGGAGATGACTCCGTTCTTAGCGACCAGATACTGATCGCGGAACGCGAGAAGATCCTTGCGCGCTAGCTTAGCGACAGATTCCGCCGAACCACGGCTGCGCAACGCATACGGGTGATCGCGGAAGAGCGCTTCCCGCAGGATATTCCGCGCGACCGTCGTGAGCTGTTCCTCGTCGTCTTTGATCCCCGCGAGCTGCACCTCTTTCTCGCGCGCCACCGCCGGTTCCGGCATCGTTGCATTCAGTAAAACATCCGACAGCAACTCCGCGCCGAGCTGCAGATCGGGCTGCGTGACATCGAGCGTGATGCTGAAGCTGTTGTTGCCCGAGTCGCTGCCAATGTTGCCGCCGACGGCTTCGATCGTATCGGCGATCTGCTCCGCCGAGCGAGTCGTCGTGCCCTTCAGCAGCGTCTTCGCCATCAGCTGCGTGATGCCGTTGGTTTCGCGCGTCTCGGCGAGTAAGCCGCCGCGGAACACTGCGGTCAGCGAGATCAGCGGCAGCCGTGCATCTTCGCGGACGAGCAGGCGCAATCCGTTCGACAACTCGATCTTCTGAATCTCGCCGGCAGCCACCTCCTCCGCGGCTTTGGAACGCGCTGCGAGAGAGTCTTTCGGGTTTAGCGAAACGATCGTGAGATTGTCGTCCGTCAGATACTTCTGCGCGACACGCTGCACGTCTTCGAGCGTCACTTTCTGGATCGCCTCGAGATAGTCGCGGCTGAAATTCAAATTCCGCGTCAGGAACCAGTTCGAACCGATGTCCGACGCCTGGCCGCGCATCGTCGTGAGGCTGCCGAGCTGATGACTCAGCGCGATCTTCTTCGATTTGATCAGCTCATCTGGCGTGACGCGCGCCTGCTTGATCTCCTCAACGATTTCCAAGATCAGCTGCTGCGTTGCTTCGCGTTTGGCTGGTTCCGTTGTCGCATCAATTCCGAGCATCCCCGGCTCCCCCGGCGTGTAGGAAAACGCGGAGACGCCGAATGCCAGCGCCGCTTCTTCGCGCACGCGGCGATAGAGCCGTGAGCTGCGGCCGGTCCCAAGAATCGTCGAGAGTAAGTCGAGCGCCGGCACATCTGGATGTGTGATCTCCGGGATGTGCCAAGCGAGCGAAAGGCGCGTGAGTTCCGTTGCGAATTCCTGATGCACTTCGCGCCGTCCGAGCTGCGCCGGCTCTTGCGGGATGTAGATCGGTTTGAGCGACTTCGCGGGATAATCTTTGAACAACGCGACGAGCTGTTGATGCACCTGCTCGGCATCGACATCGCCCGCCACCACGAACGTGAGATTGTTTGGGACGTAGCGCGTCTTGTAGTACTGCATCACCTGCTCCTGCGTGAGCTGGTTGTAGACGTCGAGCAGCCCGATGACGGGCAGCCGGTACGGGTGTTGTTGATATGCCGTCGCGAAGAGCAACTGCCCGATCATGCGATCGGGATCATCGAACCCCATCGCAAACTCGCGCCGGATGACCTCCTGTTCCTTGGCGTATTCCTCGGCCGGAAGGGTTGAGTCCATCATTGCATCGGACAAGACATCGAGCGCCGCCGGCACCCCGTCTTTCGGCACATCGATCCAGAAAACGGTGCGATCGAAGGATGTGTAGGCGTTGATGTAACCGCCGACGTCCTGAATTTTCTGGGCAATCGCATTAGCGGGGCGGCTTTTCGTTCCTTTGAACAACATGTGCTCGAGAATGTGCGAGAGACCGGCGCCAAGATGCTGGTCCTCGTGAATGCTTCCGGTGCCGCACCACGCCTGCACGCTCGCCACCGGCGCGCTGTGATCTTCCTGCACAATCAACGTGAGGCCGTTCGGCAATGTCCATCTTTGCGCCGAGTTCGGCGGGAAAGTGATTGCCGTTGAACTTTCCGGCGACGCGGATTTCAGGTGAACGGTGCTACGCATTTCGAGAAGCAGCTAAGCGGACGGCTGCGAA
>JBHENE010000176.1:0-12818 GCA_046262215.1 Chthoniobacterales bacterium
GCATTGGACAATCGAAGGCTGCGCCACAAGCCAGTTCGAACAGCAGGTTCGCGCGGTTTGCGGGATGCCACTCGGCGCGACGGACATCCTGCGGCCAAGCGCGATGGCTAATCTCCTCGGCGATGTATGGCAAGGCGGTGAGCCTAATTGGCCGGCATTGCTCGCAACAGCCGGCGTGCATCTGCATCTCTACGGCAAGACCGAGCCACGGCCTCGGCGGAAGATGGGGCATTTGACTGCGTTGGCGACGACTGCTGAGGATGCGATCGAGCGGGTGATGAGCGCGCGCGCGGCTCTGCAGGCGAAGTCGAGTTGAAGACGGAAATCCTGCGCACGGGCAGCGGCGATGAACTGCAATCGGCAGTCGCGATCGCCGTCCAGATGTTGCGGGACGCTGAAGCGATCGCGCTGCCGACAGAGACGGTCTATGGGTTAGCGGCCGACGCGCTCGATGTCGACGCGGCCCTTAAGATCTTCGAAGCGAAAGAGCGGCCGCGTTTCGATCCGTTGATTGTTCATCTGCCTGACGCTGAGTGGATCACGCGGATCGCGAAGATCGATGCTGACAGCTCCGGCCTCGTCACCTCGTTGACGACAAGGTTCTGGCCTGGGCCTCTGACGGTCGTTCTTCCGCGCAGATCATCGGTCCCGGATATCGTCGCAGCGGGACTGGAGACGGTCGCCGTACGAGTCAGCGCACATCCGGTGTTCAGCGCAATTGTGCGAGCGTTCGGCAATCCATTGGCAGCGCCGAGCGCAAACAGATTTGGACGCATCAGTCCGACGACCGCCGCGCACGTCGCGGCAGAACTCGACGGCCGTATTCCGCTGATCGTTGATGCCGGGGCGACGGAACACGGACTGGAATCGACGATCGTCGCGGTACGAGACGGGACGATTGAGATCTTGCGTCCAGGCCCAGTGACAGCGGAGCAGTTGCGCGAATTCGCAAAAGTTGGCGTTAGGAAACCATCAAGCGGGATCTTTGTTCCGGGGCAGCTGCCCTCACACTATGCGCCGCGGACGCCGCTCGTAATTGTCGGCGACGTGGCGAAGTTCGAGCTTCCAGCGGGTGAACGCTGTGGACTGCTCGCCTGGACAACCATGATGCAAAAGGGGTTCGCTGAACGACGGCAACTGAGTGTCTCAGCAGACTTGGGCGAAGCAGCGACGAATCTCTTCCGTTACCTGCGCGAATTGGACGAGGCCTCCCTGGACCTGATCGTCGCGGAGCGAATTCCAATTGGAGGGCTGGGTAGCGCGATCATGGATCGGCTAACTCGCGCCGCCGCCAGGTAAATATTGCTGCCGACAGCAGCGGGTCAGCTCTGGTGCGCCAGGCACGCCTGCACGAAGCCTTTGAAAAGCGGGTGCGGCTTATTCGGACGACTCTGGAATTCGGGATGGTACTGGCAAGCGAGGAAGTACGGGTGATCGCGCAGCTCGATCAACTCCGCGAGCGCTCCGTCCGGTGACGTCCCGGAAATCGTGAAGCCCTTCTCGCGCATTTGCTCGCGGTATTTCATGTTGAATTCGTAACGATGCCGGTGGCGCTCGAGCGCTTCGTTGCTGCCGTAGATGCTCTCAGCCTTGGTGCCGTGCTCGATTTTCGTCGGCCACGTTCCAAGCCGCATACTTGCACCTTTGTTTACGACCTCGCGTTGCTCTTCTAACAATGAGATCACTGGGTCGGCAGCATCTTTGTCGAACTCGGTGCTGTTCGCGTCCTCCATCCCGCAGACGTTCCGCGCAAACTCGATCGTCGCGACTTGCATGCCGAGGCAGAGCCCGAGGTAAGGCAACTTGTTCTCGCGGGCAAAACGCGCTGCTTTGATCTTCCCTTCCACGCCGCGCTCGCCAAAGCCGCCTGGGATCAGAACGCCAGCGACATCCTTTAAGTGGCCATCGACTCCTTCCTGCAAAGTCTCGGCATCAATCAGCTTCAAATCGATGCCGCAATCCTGGCTCGCTGCTGCGTGCGTGAGCGATTCGTAGATGCTTTTGTAAGCGTCCTGGAGGTCGATGTATTTGCCGACGACAGCAATCTTGACCTGCTTTTTCGGACTGACGATTCGCTGCACGAACTTGCGCCAGTTTGTCAGATCCGGTGGCTGCGTCTGCAGGTGGAGGAGATCGCAAACAAGCTCGTCGAGCCCCTCGTCGTGCAGCATCAGTGGCATCTCGTAAATCGTGTGCGGCACGTCACGCGCTTCGATGACCGCTTTTACAGCGACGTTGCAGAACATCGAAAGTTTCTGCCGCAATTCAGCATCAAGCGGGTGTTCTGTCCGGCAGAGGAGGACCTGCGGTTGCAACCCGATTTCGCGCAGTTTCGCGATGCTTTGCTGCGTTGGTTTTGTCTTTAGTTCGCCGGCGGCTTTGATGAATGGCACCAGCGTCACGTGCATGTCGACGACGTTCCCTGGCCCGACTTCGAGGATGAACTGCCGAATCGCTTCGAGGAACGGAAGGCCTTCAATGTCACCCGTCGTGCCCCCGATTTCGGTGATGAGGACATCGGCATTGCTCTCCGCGGAAACTTCGCGGATGCGCTTTTTGATCTCGTCGGTGACGTGCGGAATTACCTGCACTGTCTTGCCGAGATAATCGCCGCGGCGTTCCTGCAAAATCACGGTTTCGTAGACCTGCCCGCTCGTCAGATTGTTGTGGCGCGAGAGTACGCAATTCGTGAATCGTTCGTAGTGACCGAGATCGAGATCAGTCTCGGCGCCATCGTTCAGCACATAGACTTCGCCGTGCTGAAACGGGTTCATCGTGCCCGGGTCAACATTGAGGTAAGGATCGAACTTCTGGAAGACCACGCGCAGTCCGCGCAGCTCCAGCAACGTGCCGAGCGCAGCGGCCGCGAGACCTTTGCCTAACGAGCTGACGACGCCGCCGGTGACGAAAATGTATTTCATCGTCGAGCGACTTTCGGCTTAGTGCCAGCGAGCACTTTCTCGAGCGCGGCGGCATCTTCCGGCGTGTCGATTCCGGGGGATCCTGTCTTCGTGACGAGCACCCGAATTCTTACGCCATTCTCCAGCGCACGCAATTGCTCGAGCGATTCCGCGCGCTCCAGTGGCGACTGCTTCCAGCGGACAAGCCGCAGCAGCAAATCACGCGTGTACCCATAGATGCCCTGGTGGCGCAAACGCCTGACCTGCGCCTGTTCATCGCGAAGGAACGGGATTGCGCTACGCGAAAAGTAGAGCGCGTCGCCGTCGGAGTTCAGCACCACTTTGACCTGGTGCGGCGACGTGATGTCGGCGGGATCGGAGAACGGATGCGCAGCTGTGATCATCTCCAGATTCCGATCTTGGCGCAGCGCGCGCACGAGGCGATTGATCAGACGTGGATCGATGAGCGGCTCGTCACCTTGCACGTTGATGATGTGCGCGAACTTGCGCGCACTGCCGGCGATCTCCGCGGCGCGGTCAGTGCCGCTCTGGTGTTCCGCTGAAGTAAGTGAAACCTCCGCGCCCCAACCGAATGCTGCCTCCGCGATGCGCATGTCATCAGTCGCGACGATCGTCGCATCGAGTTCTTTTGCGCGCTGGCAGCGCTCCCAGACATGCTGCAGCAGTGGCTTGCCGGCGATCAGGTGCAGTGGCTTGCCGGGGAACCGCGTCGAGCCCCAGCGCGCCGGAATTATTCCAACCGCTCTAGGAGGCATGGTGCAAGATAATGTCGGCTGCCTCCCGCAGATCTTCCGCGATCCAATCCGCCGCAGCGGAGTTACCGTGTCGCTCGCAGCCGGTCTGCACGAGAATCGTCCGCACGCCCGCACTACGCCCGCATTCGGCATCGATGCTTTTGTCGCCGACGAAGAACGAGCGTTCGAGGTCGAGATTGTGATCACGCGCTGCCTCGAACACCATTGCGACGCCGGGTTTGCGTCGGTCAGAAGCGGCGTCGGGCGCGTCAGGACAAAAATAGGTCGCGTCTATCAGTTGCGGCTCGAGTTGGCGCGCTAGTTCGTGTTCAACGGCGCGATACTCCCGTTCGGTGAAGTAGCCACGGCCAATGCCGCTTTGATTTGTGATCACGACGATCTTGTAACCCGCTGCGCGGAATCTCCCGAGCGTCTCGGCGGCACCTTCGAAGGCGGAGACTTTTGCCGGGTCCGAACAATACGCGACGTCGTGCATCAACGTTCCGTCACGATCGAAAAACACGGCAGGGCTGCGGTTAGCCGCCGGCGTTGTCATTGAAGCTTTCCAGCAGTTCGTCGCGCGTCACAGTCGCCGTCCCGAGCTTCGCCACAACGACAGCGCTCGCGTGGTTGGCGATCTGCGCCGCTTCCCGTGCCGTCGCTTCGCAGCAAAGCGCGAGGGTGAACAGCGCGATCGCCGTATCACCTGCACCTGACACATCAAACACCTGTCGCGCCCGGGTCGGGATGTGATGCGCCGGCTGGCCTGCCTCGAAGAGCATCATGCCCTGTTCGCCGAGGGTGATGAGCAGATACTTCGAATCCCATTTCTCGCGAAGGATTTGGCCAACCTCAAGTAGCGCCTCGTCGGCTGAGGCTGGCTCAACCGGATCACTCAGCGGCACGCCCGCGGCGAAGAAAGCTTCGCTCCGGTTCGGTTTCACAGCGCTGACGTTCCGCCAGTCGAACGCCTGTTTTGGATTCGGATCGGCCGTCGTGATCTTGCCTGCGGCGTGCGCAAGCTGCGAAACCGCCGACACCAGCGGAGCGGTAAGGAATCCCTTCCCGTAGTCTTCGAAGATGATGGCATCGAAATTATCCAGCTCGGCCCGCACGTAACCAGCTGCATCGTCGACCTGAGATGGCGTCGAGGCGCGAGATCTCTCCCGATCAACGCGGACGAGCTGCTGTTGCCGCGCAATGATGCGCGTCTTGATGATCGTCGGAAACTCGGCGTCCTCGATCACGCCGGCGGTGTTGATGCCTTGTTCTTCCAGCAGCCGACGCAATTCGCGCCCACCGCGATCGGCACCGATCACACCGGCAACACCAACGGAGGCCGTAAACTCGCGGAGATTCCGCGCGACGTTCGCCGCACCTCCGGGATACGAGTTTTCGCGCGTCACCTCTACGACCGGGACCGGCGCCTCGGGGGAGATTCGCCCCACCTTTCCCCAGACGAACTCGTCCAGCATCAGATCGCCCATCACGAGCACGCGCTTCGAGGCGGCGCGACTCAGGATCTCGTGCGCGCGCGCAGGAGTCATTCCAGCGTGGCGGCGATCGCCGAAAGAATTCTCGCCGGATGCCGCCAGCCTCGGAGCTTCGTGCGAATAGTGGATGTCAAAGTCTGAGGTGTGCGAATTTGTGCGGGCCGGAGTTCTGCCTAGATTGAAGCACTAATCCTGAATAGGAAATCGAATTTATAGTCGAAGCTCGCATGATTCACGTTTTGAAAACTTTCAAAGTTGCCCTCTTGGCGACCATCGGTCTCTCTCTTTCCGCCAGTGCCGTAGAGGCGCCGAAGCGAATCGATGTAAAGCAACTGTCGAAACGCGTCGAGGATGTCGTTGTCCCGCTGCCGAATGAAGTCTTTGGCGCGCTTAACAAGCTCGGCGGCGTGAACTGGAAGGAGTTCGTCCGGAGCGCGAAGGGGAACAACTTTACCGAACGCCCGCGGATTGCGCTGCTGCTCGGCACTGTGATTGCCGATGGCTTCATCGCCGTGCAGGCGGAGGACGCGCCGACGGTGAAAGACATTGGCCAGCGCGTGCTAGGTCTCGCGAAGGGGATCGGCGTCGGAAATTCGATCACGCCTCACGCCAAGGCGATCACGGAAGCAGCCGACAAACGGAACTGGGTCGGCGTTCGCCAGGAACTTGATCGAACGCAAAACAGTGTGCAAAACGCCATGAACGAAGTGCATGACGAGAAGCTTTCGTACCTCGTCAGTCTCGGCGGCTGGCTGCGCGGCACTGAGGTCTTGACGTCCGTGGTGAACAAGAGATTCTCGGCGGACGGCGCGGAACTCCTGCACCAGCCCGATCTACTGACCTACTTCCAAGAGCGCTTACAGGGGATGCCCGAGTTCAACCTTAAGCTGCTCCAGGATATCCAATCTGCTCTCGGCGAAGTTCGCCCGTTGATTGATACGGGCGAGGCGCCGATCTCCGCGGATTCGGTTAAACGCATCAATGAGATCACCACAAGAATCGATGACGCGATCGTGACGAAAGCCCAATGATGCGCGCATTTCTTCAACGGCTCTCCGGACTCGCGCTCTGCGTCACACTCGCGGTGGCGGTCCTCCCGCATTCCATTTACGCGTCAGTCGACGACGCGCAGTCATTCGCTCTCCAAGCGGCCGAGCCGTACGTGAAAGAGGGCTTCCAAGTGCGTGAAGACTACTGGGGTGGTGACCTCGGCGCCGGCGAGAAGAAGGCTGTGAAGCAACAGCTTTTCAAAGGCAACGACTACTGGTTTTGGCTTGGGACCGAGGTCGAGAAGGCGACAATTTCTGTCCACATCTACGATAAGGAAGGGAAGCTAATCGAGCAGCCGGACAGCTGGCAGAAGGGCCATTTCGCCGCTGCCCACGTCACGCCGCAGAGCACCGACAGCTATTTCATTATCGTGACGATCGAAGCGTCGCCGGAAGAACGCACCCATTGGGCGCTCGTCTACGGGTTCCGGTAGCAGATTCCCGGATGGAGCTAATCCATCGCCGCGCCATCGCCTCGTGTCTCGACAGCGCGTACCGCGTGCCTAAAATCGGGATCCGCGAATGAGTGAATCGCGCACATTGCAGTTCGAGAGTGCGCGCGCTTTGCAGTCGCTTTACGCGGGCGATCTCAAGCTCCTCAAAACGCTCGAAGACACCTTGCACGTCCGCGTTACGACGCGCGAAGGCTGGGTGAAACTGGAAGGCGAGCCAGAGCAAGTGGATCGCGCGCAGCGGGTCTTTGAACAGCTGGAAAAGGCTCGCCAAAAAGGCGTGGATATTCACAAGCACGAGTTCAGCTACGCTCTCGAATCCGTCACCGAGGCTCGCCCAGATAATCTCAGTGATGTTGTCGACGTGAAGATCGCAACGTCGCCGCGTAAGCCACCGATTGTCGCGCGGACGCTGGGACAGCGGCACTACCTGGAAGCCATCCAGAAGCACGACGTGGTGTTCGGCGTTGGCCCCGCAGGCACTGGCAAAACTTACCTCGCCGTCGCAATGGCAGTCGCCGCACTGAAGAAAGAACAAGTAAGCCGCATCATCTTGACACGCCCGGCAGTCGAGGCCGGTGAAGCGCTCGGCTTTCTCCCGGGCGATCTGCAGGAAAAAATTACGCCGTATCTTCGGCCACTCTATGACGCGATCCGCGACATGATGGAACCGGAGGAGATCGAGCGCGCGATGACGCGGCAGACGATCGAAGTCGCGCCGCTCGCCTATATGCGCGGACGGACGCTTAGCAATGCGTTCGTGATTCTCGACGAAGCCCAGAACACCACGACCGAGCAGATGTTCATGCTGCTTACGCGTATCGGGCAGGGGTCGAAGTGCGTCGTCACTGGCGACGTCACGCAAATCGACTTGCCTTCGAACAAGCGCTCGGGTCTCGTGGAAGCTCTCCAGGCGCTGAAGAGCGTCTCCGGGATTGGCATGATCTACTTCAACGAACGCGACGTTGTCCGACACGAACTCGTCCGCGCGATCATTAATGCCTACCAGCAGCATCGCTCACCAGCGAACGCGGTTGGCGCCGCGCCGCGTAAATAATCTCGGATGTTCGACTTCCTGAAGCGGAATACGCTCGTCAAGCGAGGTCTCGCGTCGGGGAAGACGCGCCGCCGCTACGAGCAAAACGAATTCGTCCACTCGCTTGAGTTCACGCCCTACATCAAAGGCGTGATCATCGCCGGGTTCGCGGCGGGGCTGGCGTTGCTCTTGTTCGCTGGACATCAGCCAGAGCCGACGAAGAACTTCGTCGTCGCGCTGCTGTTCCTCGCCGCGGCCGTCACGCAGTTGTGGATCAATCAACCGAAGACGTTTGTTCGCAGTTCGCGCCTCTTGCTCGTTTTTGGCGTCATGTTCGTGCAGCTCGCTGCGACGCAGCTCGGCGTGGCTCTCTGCCGCAACGCCACCTTCCCATTCCTCAAACCCGAGATGGCGCCATTGCTTGCGCCCTATGCGCTTGCGCCGCTCGTGCTGAGTGTCCTACTCGGACGCAATCACGGCTTGTACGCTGCGATCTTCGTGAGCTTGTGGAGCACGCTCTTGTTCGGTAACGCCGACGCGCCACTGCTCGTCGCCGGTGTGGCGACAGGGTTCACTGCCGTTTACCTGACGCTGCAGGTGCGAAAACGCAGCCGCCTAATCCGCGCCGGCCTCGGCGTGGGCGTTGTCCTGTGGCTTTTGTCGCTGATGTTCGGATTGGTCGGGCCGATTGATCTCTTCACGCCGCGTGGGAACGATTGGCAGCTCCTCGCGGTTCAGAGCGCTCTCGCAATCGGGAACGGGATCGTCACTGCGACGATCGTCGGCGGCGTTCTCCCCATCCTCGAGCAACTGTTTCGAATTACGACGGATATCTCGTGGCTGGAGGCATCGGACTTGAACCATCCGCTGCTGCGTCGCATGACGATCGAGGCGCCGGGCACGTATCACCACAGTCTTGTCGTCGCGAACCTCGCCGAAGCGGCCGCGGAAGCGATCGGCGCCAATGGCACGCTGTGCCGCGTGTGCGCCTACTTCCACGACGTCGGGAAACTGGTGAAGCCGGAATACTTCACCGAGAACATGAACTTCGAGCGGAACCCGCACGACGATCTCGCGCCGACGATGAGCGCGCTGATCATTATCGCGCATGTGAAAGAAGGCGTCGACTTGGCGCTGACGCATAACCTCAGCCGCCGCATCATCGACATCATCCAGGAGCATCACGGCACGTCGCTGGTTTACTACTTCTACAAGCGCGCGCTGCAGCAGCAGGAGGATGCGCGCGCGGGCGGCAAGATCATGAACATGCGTGAGGACGACATCCCGGAGGTCAGCGAGGAAAATTTCCGCTACGCCGGGCCGAAGCCGCAAACGAAGGAAAGCGCCCTCATCAGTCTTGCTGACATGGTGGAAAGTGCGTCGCGCAGTCTGGAAAAGCCGACCCCGCAAAAGATCGAGCAACTGGTCACCGATCTTATCGCGCAGCGTCTCGCTGACCGGCAGCTCGACGAGTGCGACCTGACGCTGGCCGAGTTGAAAACAATTGCTGAGCGCTTCCGGTTTACGTTGATGACGATGCTGCACACCCGCATCGCTTACCCGAAACACGAGACGAAGGTTGCTTCCTCGCGTGACGCCGGATTGCGCGGCAACGTGATGGCGGTAACCAGAAAGCCGGACACCGCGCCGCCGGTTTCCGCTGCGTAGCTGTGACGAGGGACGGGTTGCGACGGCTCCGCGAATGGGGCGCAGACACAGCCATTGTTCTCGGCTCGGGGCTGAATGCGCTGGTTGAATCTGCGTCGGCCGAGCAACGAATTTCCTACGTCGATTTCCCCGAGCTTCCTCAGCCGACGGTGCCGGGTCATACCGGACAGTTCGTCCTCGGATCAGTCGGCGACAGTCGGATTGTTTACGCACAAGGGCGCGTTCATCTGTACGAAGGGCTTTCCGCCGCTGCCGTCACCGCGGGGGTCCGCCTGCTCGGAGACGCAGGGATCAAACGGATCATCCTGACGAACGCCGCCGGTACGACGAACGGCGACTTTAAACCCGGCTCATGGATGATGATCAGCGATCATCTGAATCTCACCGGGACCACGCCGCTGCTCGGCGCACCGTCGTTCATCGACATGAGCGAAGTTTACTCCCGCGCGTGGCGAAACGAGTTCGTAACAGCGGCTCGCGGGCTTGGGATGACGCTGCACAGCGGCGTCTACGCTGGGTTGCTTGGCCCTCAGTACGAAACGCCGGCCGAGGTGCGGATGTTGCGCGGGCTCGGTGCTGACGCCATCGGAATGTCGACGGTGCTCGAAGCAATTCAGGCGCGCGCGCTTGGCCTCGAAGTCGCGGGATTCTCCTGCCTGACGAACTGGGCCGCCGGCATCAGCGCGGCTCACCTCAGCCACGACGAAGTGCTCACCACCGGAAAAGCAGCGGCGACGGATTTCCGTCAACTGCTCACGGCTTGCCTCTAATCTACGCCTCGCCTGCCGGACGGCGCGCGCGCGGTTCGCGGTCCTTCGTCATCGCCGAACTTGGCAACGTCACGAATGGACCACCTTCCAACGGCGCGGCCGCGGTAAATGCCACATCGGGCATATTGCTCGGCAGACCTTCGAGCGGGAATTCTTTGCGGAGCGGGAAGTAAGGGTAGCCTTCCCACATCAGGATACGGCGGAGATCTTGATGGTTTGTAAAGCGCAGACCCATCATGTCGTAGATCTCGCGTTCGTGCCAATCAGCTGCGCGCCAGATGTCGGAGACAGTCTCAACGCTCGGGTCGTCTTCCGAGACGCGCACCTTGAGCCTTAAGTGAGTTCCCGTCGCCATCGAGTAGAGCTCGTAAACGACCTCGAAGCGCGGCTCGTCACCGAAATGGTCGACACTCGAGATATCGAGCAGGTAATCGAACGTCAGCTCGTCCCGGCAAAACTTCGCCACTTCGTGAACGTCTTCGCGCGCGATCACCAGCGTCGTCTCACCGCGAAACTCCGACTTCGCCTGGATCTTAGGCCCGAGGAGCTTTGGCAGGCTGCCGAGAAGTTCGTCGCGCGTCACGCCAGCGCCTCTGAATACTCGTTGATCAGTTCTCGTTTTTGCGCCGCGAACGAATGCTCGCCAGAGATTTTCTCCTGGAGCTTCATCAAGCCTTCGAGCAGCGCTTCCGGACGCGGCGGGCAACCCGACACGTAAACATCGACCGGCAACAGCTGGTCGATTCCTTGCAACACCGAGTAAGAGCGATACATCCCGCCGGTTGAAGCGCAGGCACCCATCGCGATGACCCATTTCGGTTCGGGCATCTGCTCGTAGATCCGCTTCACCGCCAGCGCCATTTTATAGGTGACTGTGCCCGCGACAATCATCACGTCGCACTGCCGCGGCGAGAAGCGCATCACTTCCGCGCCGAAACGGGAGATGTCGAAGCGCGAAGCCGCCGTCGCCATGAGCTCGATCGCGCAACAGGCCAGACCCATCGGCATGGGCCAGAGCGAATTCTTGCGCATCCAGTTCATCGCTGCATCAACGCGAGTGAAGATTACGTTCCCCTCAATCTTTGAGTCGTATGCGGCTGGAAGCGTTTCCGGCATCGGGAATTTTACCATCCGCGGTACTGTGTGCAACCCGCGCGCGTTGCGCCATGTGAACGGCAACTGTATCTACACGCTCGACCGCCTGATGATCGCTGCGCGCACGCATCTCGACCAGCTCGAGAACCAGAGCATTTACATCATTCGCGAGGCGTACAGCGCGTTTCAAAACATCGCGATGCCCTGGTCGATGGGGAAAGATTCGAACGTCCTGATTTGGCTGTCGCTGAAGTCGTTCTTCGGGAAGATCCCGTTCCCACTGCTGCACATCGACACGACCTACGAATTTCCGGAGATGCTCGAGTTCCGCGATTGGGCGACTGCGCACTACAAGCTGAACCTGATCGTTAAGACCAACGAAGAGGCGCGTGCACGGGGCGTTGGTTACGAGACGCACGATCCCGTGACAGTTACGCACGAATTAAAGACCGTTGCATTGCAGCAAGCCCTGGCCGAGCACGGATGGGACGCGCTGATCACCGGTATTCGGCGTGACGAAGATCCGACCCGCGCGAAGGAGCGGTATTTCTCCCCTCGCAATGCGCAGTTCGAGTGGTCCTACAAAGACCAGCCACCAGAGTTTTGGGGACAGTTCGCTACGAGTCCGGCGCCAGGCGAGCACGTCCGCGTCCAGCCGCTACTCGATTGGACGGAAGCTGACATTTGGCGCTACATCGAACGCGAGAAGATTCCAATTCCGTCGATGTATTTTGCGAAAAACGGGCAGCGTTATCGCTCGTTAGGCTGCGAGCCGATTACGAAGCCGGTCGCGAGCAACGCAGCAAATATCGCTGACATCATCGCGGAGCTGGATGGGACGCGAACCAGCGAACGCGCCGGCCGTGCGCAGGATCATCACGAGCGCAACGCGATGCAGAAACTCCGCGCAAAGGGGTTCATGTGAACGACGAGGAGCAACGCCTCAAGATCGTCTTCGTCGGCCACATCGATCACGGAAAATCGACGCTGATCGGCCGGATCCTCCACGACACCGGTTCGCTGCCGGAAGGCAAAGTCGCAGCGATCCAGCAGGCGTGCGCAGCCGAGGGAATGGAGTTCGAATACGCATTCCTGCTCGATGCGTTGCTCGAAGAGCAGGCGCAAAACATCACGATCGACACAACCCAGATCCCGTTTCGCTCCTCCACACGGCGCTACGTCATCATCGATGCTCCCGGCCATAAAGAGTTCCTGAAGAACATGATTACCGGCGCTGCGAATGCCGACGCTGCCGTCCTCGTGATTGCGGCGAATGAGGGCGTGCGCGAGCAAAGCCGCCGCCACGCTTATCTACTCAGCTTGCTGGGTATCCGGGAGATCATCGTCGCCGTAAACAAGATGGATCTGGTCAGCTACTCGCAGACGCTCTTCGACGAGATCGTGCGCGAGTACACCAAATTCCTTGCGTCGTTGCAGCTGAAGGCGAGGAGATTTGTGCCCGTCTCGGCGCGCGCGGGCGAGAACGTGATCGCGAAAGGCGCGGAGATGTCGTGGGATGTTGGCTCGACACTTCTAGACGCGCTCCACCAAGTAAAAGATGTCATCGGATCGGCGGGGCAGCCGCTGCGTTTCTGCGTTC
>JBHENE010000177.1:0-11282 GCA_046262215.1 Chthoniobacterales bacterium
CGGTCGACGAGGAACCACCAACTCGACGACTTCGGCAACAGGTTGCGCCAATCCGGCAACCCGGCAGCGGGATCAGCGACGCGCGTTAAGTCGTCAAGCAAGGTGAAAGCAGAGGCGAACGTCTCGGCGCTGAATCCTTCCTGCGCGACAGCCGTTTCCAACGCCTGCCGCGTCGCTGCGAAATCAACGGCGCGGAGTTTCTCGCGATTCGTACTCAGGCGCTGCGGCGAAAGGGCGAGAGCCGCGGGCGTGGAGAAGCTCTTGATTTTCCCCGCCGCCTGCACCTCCGCCCATTTCGCGGCGATCGTCTGCCAGTAGTCGTGCAGCTGCTGTGCATTCGCCGCGCGCACAATGGCGATCGCCGGTTCCCAGCGCGCGGGCATTTTCTCCATGATGGTATGGAGCGCGTAACCCGCGTCGCTCGATTTCGGCTCCATCGATTGGGTGCTCGCATCGAACACTAGTGCCGGTTTCGGCAGGACGGCGATGAGCGCCAGCAGAAGAAGCAGCGGCGTTGAGATCCAGAGCATTGAAGCGGGACGCCGGACCGTCCAACGAACATATCTCTTCACCAAGGTGAAGATCCAATCCGAGCGACGGCGCGGCGTGTTTCGCGGCACGAAGAGGAAGAAAACTGACATCATGAACAAGCCCGCCAGAAAGATGCCGATCGCGATGAGCACACCGAGCTGCGTAAAGCCGCCTGAGTTGCTCAGCAGTAGCGCGAGAAAGCCGACCGCCGTCGTGAGAGCGCCGAAAAAGACAGCACGTCCGAGGTTCTTGACCGCTTCGCCGACTGCGGCCGTGTGGTCGCTACCGTCGTCGCGCGCCTGTTGATAACGGCCGAAAATTAAAATGGCGAAATCAACCCCGAGCCCAATTAGGATCGCGCAAAAACCAACCGTCACCAGATTGAGCTCTCCGAAAATCAGCAGGCCGGCAGCGATGGCGACGAGGCAGCACAACAGTAACGAAAAGCCCATCCCGATGAGAGGCAGCCAGCGCCTGAAGCCGATGTAAAACACTCCGCCGACAAGCACGATGGAGCCGAGCACCGTGATGACAATGTCGTGCCGCATGCTCAGCGAAATTTCGGCGACATACGCAGACCGGCCGGTCACGAGCACTTCGAGGAGACCGCCGTCCCAGCTTTCGCGCGCCTTCGCCCGGAAGGCGTTCACCTGCTTCATCAGCTTCTGGCAATCGAACGCGCTGATCGTCTCCTGATTCGTCACGGTGAGGAAAACGCGCATCGTCCGATCCGGTGAAGTGAGCGGCTGGTCTTCCTCAATGGCGGCATTACCGGCGAACGGTTTCAAAGCCGGCGCGATCACGCCGAGCGGGTCGAGTGCGAGCTCGAACTGCGGCCGCGGCGAGCCCGCTTCGACTTCTTCGTGCAAGCGCCGGAGTCGCTCCTGAATCTGCGCGGGTTGGAGGAGTGCGATTGTTTCGTCGAACGCGGCTGGCTCAAGATTCAGCAACAGCGGAACGGCGATCGCCTGCAGGTCGCGCACACCTTCTGGCGTCTCCATCGGCGTTCCCGCAAGCACACGCGCGCACCAGGGTTGCTGGCGTAATGCGTCGGCGAATTGCGGCGCGAATTCTTCCAGTTTGTCGACGTCTTCCGGTTTCGCGACGAGCGCAAAGGTGAGCTCGCGCACCTGGGCGAAGTCGCGGTTGTAAAC
The DNA here is from genome assembly GCA_046262215.1 of Chthoniobacterales bacterium. Lineage (GTDB taxonomy): Bacteria > Verrucomicrobiota > Verrucomicrobiia > Chthoniobacterales > UBA10450 > JACCTI01. The sequence goes on from JBHENE010000177.1 coordinate 1,686, forward strand.
CTTCAGCCCATCGACGGATTCGAAGCCGCGGGGGAGCAAATTCAACACCTCGGTGTCGAGTTGCATCCGCTTCACGAGCACGAAGATCGACGCCGCGGCGATAAGCGCGACGCCGAGCCAGACCAACCCGCGACGTTGCGTAACGAGGCGGCTGATGGTGACGTGAAGCGGCATGACGAGCGATCGAGGCGCGACCTTCGCGTCTCAAGCCGCGAGGGTCAAAAGCGGAGATTGAAGGTCTCGCCACCGACCATCTCGGTGACACTCGACTTGCCGCGCGCGGCGAGAATCTTCTCGCGCAAGGCGAACCAGCCACGCAGCCGTTCGGGAACCGCCGCGAGTGGTCCGGACCATCTTCCACGCGCGAGCGGCCCTTCTGCTTGCGCGAAGTTTACGTCCGATCGCAAGGAGAGCAGCGCGACGCCGGGACCTTTCGAGAAGGTCAGTTCGAAATCGCCGGCATTCGTGTAACGCACCAGCACTTCGCCGATCAGCGACATGTGCGGACCGGTGTAAGCGAGCTGACCAGTTTTTGTCTGCCACGGTGACTTCGGTTCGGCGAACTGGTGCGACGGCGATGTCGTCTCGCAACTCGTTAGACCGCTCAACGCCACGGCACCGCCGAGGACCAGCAAGAGGAATTTCTGGCGCATAGAACTAAGATACTGCGAGCGGCTCGCGCGCAATCGAATCAGTTGGCTGGTCGGGAAGGAGAGTGCGCCGCGGACAAAGGGGCACGTATTTCTGCAGCCAGACGAGCGAGTAAAACACGGCCATACGCCAGCGGATTGGCCAGCTGGTGCCGACGTTGCCACCAAGGACTGCATTCACGGCCGGCGGGATCTGGAGAATGTCCTGCGGATGGAGGAACACCTCGATGAATTCCTTCGAATACCACGCATTCACGAAGCGCAGGTAAACGTCCATGGCCTTGTGCACCGTCTTTTGATACCGAGCAAAGAGACGGCGCTTTTTGGCGGGATGATCCAGCACTTCGTGCAGAGCGTCAGCGCATTGCTCGCCAGCAAGAACGGCCAGGAAAACTCCGCTGCTGAAGACCGGATCGATGAACCCGGCGGCATCGCCCGCGAGCATCCAGCGATCGCCGGTCAGCTGTGAACAGCGATAGGAAAAGTCGGCCGCGACACTGACTGGCGAGACGCGTTCCCCCATCGGCATTTGGCGTGTGAGTTGCGGCTGTTCAGCTACCGCGCGATCGAGGAATTCTTCCGGCGACAGCTTCGAGTTCTTGAAGATCGCGGAGTCCAGCACCACGCCGATGCTGGTGCGCGTTTCGTTGAGTGGGATCACCCAAAACCAACGGTCGAGCGAGCGCAACAATTGCGTCAGCGTTCCGTCGCGGCCTTCCTCACGCAGCAATCCGTCGTAGTGCGCAAAGATCGAGATCTTCTGAAGCTGCGGATACGTTTTCTTCAGCTTAAACATCTGGCCGACCACGGAATTCCGGCCGCTTGCGTCGACGATATATTTTGCGCGAACGTCGCTCGGTCCGCTCTGCTTCCCGCGGACCTGAAGGCGGACTTCGTCGCTCGCGAACTCCACCTGCTCTACGCCCGTTTCTTCGCGCACTTCAGCGCCGCTCTCGGCCGCATGATCGAGGAGGATCTTGTCGAACTGCGCGCGCGGCACCTGATAGGACCGATCAGTTTGGGACTGAAAACCGTCCTCGAAGTAGAATTTCACGCCGTCGCCGCCGCAGGAGCCGAGCATCGCGCCGCCAAACTTCTCCATGAAGCCCGCGCTTTTGAATTTGTCGACCACACCGAGGCGCCTGAACGCCTTCATGCTAAACGGGAGGAGCGATTCGCCGATGTGGAACCGCGGGAATTTGTCGCGTTCCAAGACGACGACACGGCGTCCGGCGCTCGCTAGTAACGTGGCCGCGGTGCTGCCGGCAGGTCCTCCGCCAATAATGGCGACGTCGTAGAGCTCGTCAGACATGTGAGGCCGCGAGTTTACCAAACAGGGGACAGGAAGCAAAGTTTCGCACCGAGCATCGTTGGCATTTCACGGCGTTTTCTCCACAATCAGCAGCTGTGAAACGTAATGCGCAGCAACGCGGCCAGGTGATGGTGTTGATCGTCATCGTGCTGGCTATCCTCGGTGGCGGCTACTGGATGCTGCTCTCGGCCCGCCAAAAAACGGAGCAGGATGCCCAAAGCTTTGCGCGCGAGGCCGCTGAACGCCTGATTCTGCAGCAGGACATGCGCTTCCTGAACCAGACGCTGACCCAACATGCGCAAGTGCTCTACCCGCCATCGTGGCGGGAACGGTTCTTCGGATATGTGCGCGATCTCGGTCCGGTGCAGAGCGATCTCGCTGTTTACGGCCGGGTCGATTTCGTGTCAGAGTTTTTCCAACCAACCGGCGTTTTTCACGCGGATTTCCAAGCGGCCACCGGGCCTGCGTCCGTCGAACTGCACTTCACGCGGCCCGCTTCACGATGGGAAATCGATGCGGTGAATCTGAATTGGAGCGCTCCGCCCACGCCGACGCCGATGCCAATGACGGTCCCGATTCCGGCGGCAGCGGCTTCGGTGAAGCCGGACACGCGCAAGTGAGCTGTGGTTTGTAGGCGCCGCGCATTCGCGGTAACAGAAGAGGCCGCATGAAATTGATCGACCGCTTCATTAGTCGCGAGCTGCTCGTGAACATGCTCTTCGCGGTGGCGGTGCTGAGCCTCGTCCTCGTGATTGGCAACATCTTCCGAAAGCTGTTGCCGCTCCTCGTGAACCACGACGTGCCGGTCGAGTACCTGCTCACGTTCATCGCGTACGTGCTGCCGTTTTCGCTCATCTTTACAATCCCGTGGGGACTGCTGACGGCCATCCTCCTCGTCTTCGGCCGACTTTCTGCGGATAACGAACTCATCGCGCTGCGCTCGAACGGCGTCAGCATCACACGCATCTGTCTTTCGCTCGCGGGAATCGCAATTGTCTGCACCGGTATTTGCCTTTGGCTGAACGTCATTGTCGCTCCGGCGGCACAGCAGAAAGTGCGCACGACCGTGCTCGATCTGGCGACGCGTAATCCGATGGCATTGTTCGGCAGCGACCAGGTGATCGATCAGTTCCCTGGGCGCAAAATCTACGTCGGAAAGAAAGAGGGAAACCTACTCGAGAACATCATCGTCTTCGAGTTGAGCGACACGTTCATGCCGATGCGGGTCACGCATGCGCGGACGGGCGCTCTCGAAGCGGACCTCGCGAATCAGCAGATCCTACTGCATCTCTATAACGCGCGCTATCAGCAGCGCGACGAGCGGGATCCATTTGATCTGCGCCGCGTGCGGGACGGGATCAACATGGCGGAAGGCACGCTGCCGATCAGTCTCGAGGAGCTCTACCAGAAGGAGAAGAACCGCACGAGCCGTTCGGCGATGTCGATCGCGCAATTAATGGAGCAGCTGAAGTCCGACGACAGCAGGGAACAGAGCGCGAGCCGGACCGAAATCAGCAAGCGATTCTCGTTTCCATTTTCCTGTCTGGCGTTTGCCCTAATCGGCGTGCCGCTCGGGATCACAGCGCATCGCCGCGAAACCTCGATGGGCTACCTCATGAGTCTCGTTGTCGCGTTCTTCTATTTCCTTTTCATTATCGCAGCAGACACGCTGCGGACTAACTCACACGTCCATCCAGAGCTGCTTGTCTGGTTCCCGAACGTGCTGTTTATCGGCCTCGGGTTGATCCTGTTCCGGCGCCTTGCGCGACAGTAGCGGCAGTCGTTCCGAAACTGGGACAGCGAAATCCCGACGGCGGGAAGTTCGAGCTTCATCGGCGCAACGACGTCCATCTCTAAGTCGTTGAGGTCGAAGCCATAACGTCACCCTGTGGAGTAGTGGCACGGCGCTTGCAAAGGCATTCCATTACTATGCACCTTCGCATTGCCCTCCTCCTCGCTCTTAGCACCGCCAACGGCTTCGCTCTTTCACAGGAAAATGTGAACAAGGATCTCGACACGCCTCCGGGTGGGCGTCTCGTTGTTGATGTCGATTTCGGCACCGTTGAAGTCACTGCCGGCACCGACGACAAGTGCGCGATCGAAGCGCACCGGAAGATCGACTCCGATAACGAAGCGCAGGAGAAGGACTACTTCGCGACCGTCCCGCTTACGATCAACCAAGAGGGCGACACCATCACAATTCGCGCGCGCCGGCCCGACGATCGACGCAACTGGAATTGGCACGGCAACATCAACATGGACGCGCGTTACACCGTGCGTTTGCCGAGGCAGTTCAACGTCGACCTGCGAACGGGCGGCGGCCCGATTTCAGTTAGCGGATTGAAAGGCGAAATCAAAACCAAGACCAGCGGCGGCAACCTCAAATTCTCGCAGCTCGAGGGGCCGATCGACGGCAAAACGAGCGGCGGCGGCATCGAAATGACGGCGTGCGTTGGCGACGCCAATATCAACACCAGCGGCGGCTCAATCGACAGCAAGTCGGGGCGGGGGCGCTTGGACGCCCGGACGTCCGGCGGATCCATCGCCGTGCATCAACATACCGGTGATACCGATGTCCGGACCAGCGGCGGCAAACTGACGCTCGACAACATCAGCGGGAAAATAATGGCGCGCACCTCTGCGGGTTCGATTGACCTCTCGTTAGCCGACGCGATCATTGATGACGTAAGTCTCGACAGCTCCGCTGGCAGCATCGCCGTCTCCGTTCCGCCGAAAGCGGGCGTGACCGTTGATGCAAAAACGAGCATGGGCAAAGTGCGCACCGAAATCCCGATGCTCGCAACGAAGTCCGACGACGACCGTCTCCAGGGCACACTAAATGGCGGCGGCAAGACGCTCGTGCTCCGCGCCAGCGTCGGCAGCATCACGATCCGGCCGAACACGTCGCCGATCGCCGCACGCTAAGAGCCTGCGTCCGTGAACAATCTCCGTTTCGCTCTCCGTCAGCTCCGGAAAAGTCCGGGCTTCACAGTCACCGCACTCGCGACCGTCGCGATTTGTCTCGGAGCGAACCTGGCGATTTTCGCCGTCATCAATTCGATCCTGCTTCGTCCGCTGCCGTTTCCGGATGGGGATCGGCTGGTCGCAATCTACAACACCTACCCGAAAGCCGGCGTCGAGAATGATGGCTCATCGTTGACTAACTACTACGAACGCCGCGGCAACATTCCGGCCTTTGCAAGCCTCTCCCTTTATATGGAGCGAGCCGAAACCGTCGGTGATCCCGGTTCAATGCACCAAGAGCAAGTCGTCCGCATCTCGCCGGAGTTTTTCACAACGCTCGGGGTGGGCGCCGCCGTAGGTCGCAACTTTACCGAAGAGGAAGTTGCCGCCCAAAGAAACGTTATCATTCTGACCGACGCGTTCTCGCGCGAGCGTTTTGATTCCGATCGAAACGTTCTCGGCCGCGACACGCGGATCAATGGCATCCCGAGAGAGATCGTGGGCGTTCTGCCTCCGGGTTTTAGCTTTCTGTCTTCCGCGACGCGCGTTTTTCTGCCGATCAAATCCAACATCGAACAGCGTGGTCCAAAAGCGCGCCACTCCGGCGGCAGTGAAACGCACATGATCGCGCGCTTGAAACCGGGCGCCACGATCGCGCAGGCGCAGGCCCAAATCGATGCGCACAACGCTGCGGTGGAGAAGGACAACCCCGAGGCGCAGACGATGCGCGACGCGGGCTTCCGCTCCGTGGTGGTTTCGCTGCATGCAGATCATGTCCGCTCGATCCGGCCGACTCTTTTGCTGATGCAAGCCGGCGTATTTTTCCTCCTGCTCATCGGCGCGGTGAACCTCATGAATCTGCTTCTCATCCGCGCAAGCGGTCGCACGAAAGAGATGGCGATCCGTCAATCGATGGGCGCGAGTCGCGGGCACGTCGCATGGCAAACGCTGACTGAAACAGTTGTCCTGACGGCGAGCGGTGGACTGCTCGGCGTAATCGCGGGCGCATGGGGAACTCAGTTGCTCCAGGTGCTTGGCGCGAGCCGGCTGCCGCTCGGCACTCAGATCGCGTTTGACGGCTGGCTCGCGTTGATCGGTCTGGTCGGCGCCGTGATCCTTGGAGTTGCCATCGCGATGCCGATCGCCTGGTTCAATCTCCGCAGTCATCTAGCAAACGCGCTCCAATCGGAATCGCGCTCCGGCACGATCAACCGGGCGACGCAGCGCCTTCGCCACGGCTTCATCATTGCGCAGATCGCCCTCGCCTTTGTGCTGCTCGCGGGCGCGGCGCTGCTCGGCTTAAGCCTGAAAAGAGTGATGGCTGCGTCTGCGGGTTTTCGCGCGGATCATGTCCTCACCGGCGAATGCACAATCTCGTGGCAACGCGGTGAGCATCGGGTCCAAATCGTCGACGACTTGATAGAATCGATCCGGGAACAAGCGGGTATCGCCGCCGCCGGAACGATCACGAACATTCCGCTAAGTGCCGACCGCGGTAAGACTGCGATCGCACCGAAGGGCTATGTGCCGCCGCCGGGCCAATCACTGCACGGGCATTATTCCTATGGCGTGAGCGGTGACTACTTTTCCGCCTTGGGAATTCCATTGCGGGCGGGCAGGTACCTCGACTCTGCGGATTCCCACCGCCCTGAACGCGTTTGCGTAGTAGATGAAGATTTTGCGCGGCGTTATTGGCCGAATGGCGGGGCGTTAGGCCAAAAGATCAGCCACGGAGGCGAACGAGACGAGACGGAGCTATTCACGATCGTCGGAATCGTCGGCGCGGTGAAACAAGCCGAGCTCGCTGAACCGCCCGGCTCGGGAGCGGTTTACCTGCCGTTCTCTTTCCGCGGCAGCAATAGCATCTTCGTCGTCACGCGCACGAACCAGCGTCCGGAAGCGTTCGCGGCTACCCTGCGAAACCTGGTGCGGGCGGCGGACCCGGAAATCGCCATCGACAACGTTCGCTCGATGGACACACGCGTCGCGGACAGCCTCCTTGCGCGCCGTTCGCCCGCGCTGCTCGCTGGAATCTTCGCAGGTGTGGCGCTGCTCCTCGCGGCAATTGGAACGTATGGCGTGCTCAGTTACGCAGTCGAACAACGCACCCGTGAGATCGGCATTCGCATGGCGCTCGGCGCGCAAAAGATGCAGATCGGGACGCAGTTTCTCTCGTTAGGCCTGCGGCTCGTGCTAGCGGGAATCTTTCTCGGCTGCATCGGAGCCGTGCTCGCGGCACGGGCGATGCAGAGCGTCCTCGTCGGTGTGCCCGCGCTGCCGCTCGGCGCGCTGTCAGGCACCGCGCTCGTCCTGAGCATCGTGGCGTTCTTCGCCTGCCTGATCCCCGCGAGTCGCGCCACCAACGTCGATCCCACCGTCGCTCTCCGCGCTGAGTAGTCACTCGTTAGCCAACCAACCGAACACCCCATGAACGACCTCCGCTTCGCCCTCCGCCAACTCCTGAAATCACCCGGTTTCACCCTCCTTACCGTCATCACGCTTGCGCTGGGCATCGGGATGAACACCGCGATTTTCAGCCTCATCAACGACTTGTTCCTGAACGGCCTGCCGTTCCAAAAACCAAACGAACTCGTGGTGATCCAAGCCGAAGCAAAAGATCGGAATCTTGAGCAGCTCCCAATGTCGGTGCCGCGGTTTCGGCATTATCGCGATGGCCAGACGGTCTTCAGTGCTCTCGCTGCAGACAGCGGGAACGGCTACATCCTCACCGGCGTTGGCGATCCTGTGCAGCTCTTCGGCGCGAACGTCAGCGCGAACTATTTCGACATGCTCGGCGTGAAGCCGATTCGTGGCCGCTCCTTCTTGCAGCAGGAGGAGATGACGACCGATGTCGCGATGGTGACAGAGAAGTTCTGGAAGACGCGACTCGGCAGCGATCCACAAGTGGTCGGCCGCAGCATTACGCTGAATGGCGTGGCGACAACTGTCGTCGGCGTCTTACCGAATATGCCGGTCGCGTGGTTCGGGCCGAACTCGGACATCTTCACGGTGAAGCCATTCCAGCTCACTGGATTGACCGAAGATCGCCTGATGCGCGGAGTGAGTTTCTTGCGCGTGATCGGCCGGATGAAGCCTGGCGTGACACTCGATCAGGTGCGGGCCGCAGTGCCGTCGCTGCAGCAGGGTTACCGCGAAAAATTCCCCGCTAATGCTGATAACTCATGGTCGCCCGTCGTCATCACCGCCGCGGAATCCTCTACCGGCAATCTCCGGCCAGCACTGATGACATTGCTCGCGGCCGTCGGCGCAGTGCTGCTGATCGCTTGCAGCAACGTCGCGAATCTGTTGCTCGTGCGATTCACGAGCCGCCGCCGCGAGATTGCGCTGCGCATGGCGCTCGGTGCGTCGCGCAAAGGTGTCGTGCGGCTCTTCGTGCTCGAAAGCACACTCGTTAGCCTGCTGGCCGGAGTGCTCGGTCTCGTGCTGGCGCTTTGGGTGGTCTCAGTTATCCCGAAGCTCGCGCTCGATAATCTGCCGCTCGACGGCGCCCTCCATTTGAATGCGCCAGTGCTTTGTTTCACTTTCGGCGTTGCGCTCATCACTGGTCTCCTGATGGGCATGTATCCCGCCTGGCAAAGTTCGCGCGCGGATCTTGTCGACGGCTTGAAAGATGGCGGTCGCTCGATGACGGGCAGCATCGGCCAGCAGCGTTTCCGTCGAGGCTTGGTCGCGACACAGGTCGGGCTGTCGGTTGTTCTGCTGGCCGGCGCGGCGTTGCTCATCACGAGCTTTCTGCGCCTGAGCAGCCAGAGCGCCGGTTTTCACCCGGATCATCTCTGGCTCGCGGGGATCGGATTGCCCGAGGCGACCTATGCGGATAGCGCCGCCCGCGCTCGGTTCGCCGAGCGACTGCAGACTGAGCTGTTGAATACCGGCGGCGTTGAGGCAGCGGCGGTCAGCGACGGCGCGCCGCTCAATGGAGGCAACTCGGCTTCGCCTTATGCGCGTGTCGACACCAACCCGCCGCCCGTGAACCAGCGTCCACTGGGCCAAAACCACAGTGTCAGCCCTGGCTTCCTCAAGACGTTCGGCATCCCGCTGCTGGCGGGACGCGACTTCGACGAGCGCGATGGTGTCGACAAGCCGCCCGTCGTCCTGATCAGCAAGGGCGCGGCCCAAAAGCTCTTCCCCGGCGAAGATCCTGTTGGCCGACAAATGTATTTCGGCACGGATAACGGCATCGGTTTAGTTACCGACGTCATCGGTGTCGTCGGTGATGTTCGGTCGCTGCGGCTCGACAAAATCAACGACGTCGAGTTCTACCGGCCGTGGGCGCAGCGGACGGTGCCGTTCGTGACGGTCACAGTCCGGACCCCGCTCACCCCAAAAGCGACAGAAGCACTCGTGCGTTCAGCCTTGAACAAACTCGATGCGGGGCTGCCGATCATCCAGCCGACGACGATGGCGGAAGTCGTTAACCAGTCGTTAGGCCAGCAGCGTCTGACGATGCTGTTACTTGGCGCGTTCGCTGCCGTAGCTTTGGTGCTTGCGACGGTCGGCATCTACGGCGCGGTAGCGTACAGCGTGGCCCAGCGCACCGGTGAAATCGGCGTGCGGATGGCGCTCGGCGCGCAGACAATGGACGTGCTGCGGATGGTCGTGCGACAAGGCATGTTGCCGGTCGTGATCGGTCTTGGTCTCGGCGTGGCG
>JBHENE010000178.1:0-11967 GCA_046262215.1 Chthoniobacterales bacterium
GCCGCAAGCAGGGTGTCCAGATCTGCCACGATTTCGTAATCGCTCGGATCAATTTGCGCAACGACGGCAGGGACGTCATCGACCTCGCTACCTCCAGCGACGTTCAATTTATTGCTGAGCGTAAGAGCCGTCACGGCACACACCGCTAGCGCCGCGGCCGCAGGGATCGCGCGTCCCGGCGAGAGCCACCCAACGATAGACTCGCGCCAGGTCGGCTTCCGCCGCAGTTCACGAATTACGTTTCGGGCGAAAAATGGCGACAAGGTCGGACCCGGTGCTCTTCCGAGCAAATCCCACAACTCCTGATCGTGCTCGCGTTTCATGATTCAGAAAATTGAACGTACGTCCTGAGAGAAAGTTGCGCAGCATCATCGCCGCGAAGCAAGCTTTCTAAGCTTCAGCGGCCTCAAGGAAACCTTCCAACTGCCGAATGCGCGTCGGATGCCGCATCTTTCGAAGCGCCTTTGCTTCGATCTGTCGGATTCGCTCACGCGTGACGCGGAATTGCCGGCCGACTTCTTCGAGCGTGCGGCTGTAGCCGTCGACGAGCCCGAACCTCTGCTCGAGCACCTGACGCTCGCGTTCGGTCAACGTCTCAAGCACATCTTTGATCTTCTCTTTGAGGAGAACGATTGCAGTCATGTCGCTCGGATTCTCGGCAGCCTTGTCCTCAATGAAGTCGCCGAAGTTTGTCTCTTCACTTTCGCCAACGGGTGCCTGCAACGAAATCGGCTGCTGCGCCATCTTCAAGACCGCGCGGACGCGATCGACCGGCAGCAGAATTTCTTCAGCGACTTCCTCCGGCGTTGGCTCGCGACCATATTCCTGCACGAGCTGCTTCTGCACGCGCATCAGCTTGTTGATCGTCTCGATCATGTGCACCGGAATGCGGATGGTGCGCGCCTGATCGGCAATCGAACGGGTGATCGCCTGCCGAATCCACCAGGTCGCGTACGTCGAAAATTTATAGCCGCGGCGGTATTCGAATTTCTCAACCGCCTTCATCAGACCCATATTGCCTTCCTGGATCAGGTCGAGAAACGACAGTCCGCGATTCGTATATTTCTTCGCGATCGAAATCACCAGCCGCAGGTTCGCTTCGACCATTTCGGTCTTCGCGCGCAGCGCCTTTCGCAGCCAACCCTTCAGGTCCTGATACTGCGCCGTATATTCTTCCACGGAGAGCCAGAGCATGTTCTCGAGCTCACGCGATTTCAGTCCGAGCGGCGAGCGCGAGCCATTCACGGGGTGTTTGCCCATCTCAGCTTGCAAGGCCGTTAGGACGAGGAATTTCTCATCCGCCAGGTTCACGAACTCCTCCGTCACCTTCTGTTTGAAATAGAACTTCGGATAAAGCTTCTGCAGGGTGGCGACCGACTTCTGAAAGGTCTTCAGCTTCTTCTGGTCGACACGCGATGCGCCGAGCAGTTGACCGTACTGTTCGGTAATCGAGCGGCTCAGCTTCGACACCTGCTTGCAAAGCGGTGGCAACATTTTCATGTAGCGCTCCCGGCTCTCAATCTTCTTGTCGAGAATCACGCGATCGAAACGCTCGCCGCCTTCCGTGAGCTTGGCGGCGAGATCGAGATGCGCCTGCGCGATAAACCCAAAGCGGTTGATTAGCCGCTGCACCATGTTCTCTGCCTCTTCGATTCGCTTGGAGATCTCGACTTCCTGCTCTCGCGTCAACAGCGGCACCTGGCCCATCTGCTTGAGGTACATCCGGACCGGATCGTCGAGAATATCGAGCTTCGTCTCCGGCTTCTCTTCCTCCTCTTCGTCGCTGTCCTTTTTGCCGTCTTTGTAGCTATCGACTTCGGACGCTTCGATGATGTTGATCTCCATCCGACGCAGTCGCGTCAGAATGGCGTCGAGCTCATCCGCGTCGGTGACATCGGCAGGAAGCGCCTCGTTTAGGTCGTCGAAGGTGAGGTAGCCCTGCTCTTTGGCGAGCTTGATCAGTTCGCGAATACGCCCTTCGATGTCGCCGGTCGCGGTTTTCGGTTCGAGCGATAGATCCGCAAGCGCGATCCCAGGCTGTTCTGTCGCTCTGCGCTTCGGCACCACCTTCTCGGTTCCGGTGTCTTCCGAGGGAACTGCTCCGTTTGTCTTAGCCGCTCTACTCTTGCTAGCAGCTGCGGCTGGTCGCGGGGTCTTCGGTATGACTGCTTTTTTGCCGGCCGGCTTTTTCGCCGCGCCACGTTTCACATGTTTCGCCAAAATTTGTGAGCTCTTCGAGGATGCGTAAACGTTCCAAACAGACCGAAAATATTACCCGGATCACTGCCCCTTTTTCGCTGCCTTGTTAGTTCTCCACTACGCGGGCGGAGGAAAACGTGGAAAGTTGGTGGAGGTGCTCTTTTAGGTCAACAACTTGTTTCTGCAAACTAGTCAATTCGCCCGCGCTGAGGTGCGGGATTTTCAGGCGACCTTCCGCGATCTGCAGCTGACGGCGCACCGCGCTTTGCTGCAGCCCCGCCCAAAATCCGCGAGCTACTGCGACCGGGTTAGATGGCATTCGCGCCAGCAGCCAACCAGAGACGATCCCCTCTTCGCCAGCCGGCAATTCAGTCATGAAAACGTTCAGCGACGCGGGGTCGTCCGGCCGCAAATCGCTTTCCAGGATTTTTACCAGCAGCTCTGAATCGGCCGCTTGCGACAAAACTTCACGCCAATTTCCCTGCACGAGGAAATCGCGCGCCTCGCTGTCGCGCAACGCGAGCAGGCAAAGCATCGCGAGATCGTGCGGCGGCGCAGCAACTCTCGCGACATCTGTGTCGCCATCGTGGTTCGGCCGCTCGCGCGCTGGTTTTGCGATGAGCGCTTCGAACTCACGCGTCGGCACGCCGATCCGCGAACTTACCTTGTTCGTCACTTCGCTCCGCATGATCGGGTCGTGCACTCGCGCAACGGTGTCCGCAAGCCGGCGGGCCAGCTGCATCTTTGCGCCTAACGAATTCAGATCCGTCGCGGTCGCTTCGTGGTCGATCCAGTAATCGAAGAAGTCGCGCGCGCCGCGCACTCGCTCCTCAAATTCAGCGCGACCTCGCCCGCGAACGATCGAATCCGGATCCTCGCCGGCGGGCATCTCCGCGATGCGGACGATGAGATCGTTTTGCAGTAGCGAATCGAGCGAACGCTCCGCCGCTTTCTGGCCGGCCGCGTCGGCATCGAAGCAGAGCACCACGCTCTGCACGAAACGTTTCAAAATGCGCGCCTGGCTTTCAGTGAACGCCGTACCCTGCGGTGCGACGACATTGGTAATGCCGGCTTCAAACAATGTGATGAGGTCGAGCTGACCTTCGCAGACGATGGCTGCATTTGCCTCGATCAGAGCGCGCTTACTCTTGTGCAGTCCGAAGAGCACATTTCCCTTCCGGAAAAGCGGTGTCTCTGGCGAATTCAAATACTTCGCGGTTTGCGAATCGCTCCCGAGAATCCGACCGCTGAATGCGATCACCTCCCCTTCGGCGTTACAGATCGGGAACATGATCCGGTTTCGAAACCGGTCGTAGACTTCGCCGTCTGGTCGATCTTCATCGCGTGGCTTCACCAGCCCGCTCTGCAGGATCTCCGCGCGTCGATAACCTTGCTCTAATGCCCAGCTCAACAGCGCATCCCAGCTTTCAGGCGCAACGCCGATCTGCCAGCTACGCGCGATCGTCCCGTCGATCCCGCGCGCTTTCAGATACTCGCGCGCAGGTGCAGCCCACTCTCGTTTCAGCAGATTCTCGTGAAACCAATCCGCCGCTTCCGCATGCAGCTGCAAGAGCGTGCGACGCGTTTCGTGTTGCTTGTCGTCGCCTTCACGTGCGCCGCTCGTGCGTTCCTCGATCACCGGAATTCCCGCGCGAGCCCCGAGCTTCTTCACGGCTGATGGGAAATCGAGATGCTCGTAATCCATCACGAACCGAAAAACGCTGCCACCCTTCCCGCAGCCAAAGCAATGGAATGACTGGCGTTGCGGATTCACGTGAAACGACGGGCTCTTCTCCTGGTGAAACGGGCAAAGCGCCTTGAAGGCAGAACCCGCACGCTTGAGCGGAAAATAGGAGCCGACCACTTCGACGATGTCATTCGCGGCGGCGATTTGCTCGATGTTATGTGCGGGAATTGAGCCCATGCTGATCTGCTTTTTGGCTCGTTCGGCCGGACAAGCGATGACAAGTTAATCCAGCGGCGCCGCGCTTCCATCGCAACGTTCAACCATCAATGAAATCCGCTATCTTTCTGCTGCTGTTCGCGCTCTTCGGATGCGGTCCCGTCGTGCAATCGGCGGAACGACGCGGCCGCGTCAGCCGCGGCGATATCGTAGTCTTCCCGCTCCGCGGCGAAGTTGCGCCCGCGATGTTCGTGTTCCTCCGGCGCGCGCAGAAGGCGGCAGAGAGCGCAGGCGCGGGCGCGATGATCATCGAGATGAACACCTATGGCGGCAGGCTCGAGACCGCGGAGCAGATCACAAATCTACTGAACCACGCCACGATTCCCACCTACACCTTCATCAACACGAACGCCGGTTCTGCAGGCGCGCTGATTGCGCTCGCGACGCGCCACATCTACATGGCGCCGGTCAGCGCGATCGGCGCAGCTGCCCCGATCCTCGCCAACGGCACTGACCTTCCGTCGACGGCGCGCGACAAGACGATCTCGTATTGGGCTGCGTTGATCCGCAGCTCCGCCACCCGCAATGCGCACAACCCTGACGTCGGTGAGGCGTTCATGGACAAAGAGAAGGAAGTGAAAATCGGCGACCAAATCGTGCACGCGAAGGGCTCGCTTCTGACGCTGAACGCTCAGGAGGCCGCCGCGCAATGGAACGGTAAACCGTTACTCGCGGACGGCATCGTTGAGTCAATCGCTGAATTAACGCGCAGTGCGGCGCTGACCGGGAAGGTCGTCGCTTTTGAACCAGCTGGATTCGAAAGGCTCGCGTTTTGGATCACCTCGATGGCGCCAGTCCTGTTGCTCGTCGGGATCGTTTGCGCGTATCTCGAGTTCAAGATTCCGGGAGTGACTCTACCGGGGTTGGTTGCTGCCGTTTGTTTTGCGCTTTTCTTCCTCGGCCACTACTTCGCAGGCCTCGCAGGCTGGGAGGCGGTTGTGCTCTTCCTGCTGGGAGTGTTGTTTTTGTTGGTTGAGATTTTCTTCTTCGCGCACTCGACGATCTTGTTCGGAATTGTTGGGTTGTTTTTGATTCTCGCGTCACTCGCGTGGGCAATGATCGATCGCTACCCCGGCGACGATCTCATTCCGAACGGCGCGATGCTCCGTCAGCCTTTGTTGAATCTTGTCATCTCGATAGTAGCCGCCGCAGTCGTGATCGCGGTGCTCGCTCGCTTTCTGCCGCGGACGAACATGTACCGCCGCTTCGTGCTCTCAGCCGACATACCGTCCGGTCCATCATTCGCGCAGATTCCAGCGGCCGATGCTTCTCCGGCGATCATTCCGGGCGCGCTCGGACGGGCACTAACGACCTTACGTCCGAGCGGCAAAGCCAAATTCGCCGATCAAGTCATTGATGTCGTCACCGACGGGGAGTTCGTGGTGGCGGACCAGGCAATCGCGATTGTGTCGAGAGACGGGATGCGCATCGTCGTCAAAGCGATCGGCTGAGACTGCGTTCGATCGTTGGGCTCAGCCGCCTGCGACGACCCGGATGAACTCAACCCGGTCGGATTCAGCCAGAGACCGCTGCGACCACTCGCGTTGGTGCAAGGCAACGCCGTTGTGCTCGATCAAAATCGTATGCGGCTGCAGACCGTACTTTTCGGCAAGCTCCGCCACTGTCTCCGCGCCTCTTGCATCAGCGCTTTGACCGTTTAACCAGACGATCATGGCGCCAGCAACGCTTGATCCCAGTCTTTCCAGACCGGCTCCAGACCACGATCGCGAAGCGTCTGCGCAATGTCCGCTGGCGAACGCTCGTCGCTAATCTCGAACTGTCCCGTCGCGAGATGATCCTCGCCCGTTTGAAAGTCCGGAGCGGCGACCCGGCCCCGCACCGTGCGGTGAAGATTCTCGACTCCTTGCCGCGTATATCCGCCCGGCTCTGTATGACTGCCTGCACTCATCATCGTGATACCGAGCGGCACCAGCGCATCGCGCAACGATGCATTCTCGCGCGTGCTAAGGACCATCCCGACCTGCGGAAAGATAACGCGGAATGCGCAGATCAGTTGTGCCAGTTCGCGATCAGAAATGGCGAACTTCGGCTCAAACCCACCGGCTGCGGGCCGGAGTCGCGGCAGGCTGACGCTGATCTGCGCCTGCCAACAACGCTTCAACAGATAATCGACATGCGCTGCCAGCGCGACCGCTTCCGCGCGCCAGTCGGCCAAGCCGAACAGAGCTCCGATGCCGAGTCGCCGGAAACCCGCTTCATAGCCGCGCACCGGACAGTCGAGACGCCAGTCGAAATCGCGTTTTGGACCCGAGGTGTGCATCTCCGCGTACACCTCCCGGTCATACGTTTCCTGGTAAACGACGAGCCCCTCCGCGCCAGCGGCCACGATTGGCTCATACTCGCTTGCTTCCATCGGACCGACCTCGATCGCGATCGAGGAAAAATCAGCCGCGAGTGCACGCACGCAGTCTGCGAGGTAAGTGCCGCTAACGAACTTCGGATGCTCGCCAGCGACCAGCAGCACCTGACGAAAACCTTCCGCTGCCAGATGGCGGGCTTCCGCGACCACCTGCGGCAGATCGAGCGTGACCCGGAGAATCGGATTGTCGCGCGAGAAGCCGCAATACTGACAGTTGTTGATGCACTCATTCGATAAGTAGAGGGGCGCGAACAGCCGCATGGTTCGCCCAAAGTTCTGTAGAGTCCGCGCTTCAGCATTGCGCGCCAACGCCTCGAACGCGGTGTCCGAGATCGGATCGAGCGCCCGCTCGAAACGCCGGACCAACGGAGATCGGCGCATGGGAAGCTGATCTAGAACAGGCGCGAACGACATCTCCGTGAATCTCTGCGGATGCTCAGGCTCGTGCAAATTGGGATCGCATCTTTGCGCGCGCCCGCAGCACCCGTACAAACAGAAACGCCGGGAACACATACAGTGTTCCCGGCGTTAGATGTTAAGCTTTTCTGTCGATTAGAACGCGAAGTTCACACCCGTGCGGGCCATGATGAAGTCGTTATGACCGCCTTCAACCTGGTTGAAGCTGATGTCGTTCAGCAGGCCGATGTGCGGCGTAAAGCGAACTTCAAACCCAGCGCCATACTGACCCATCAACCGGCCGTCGTCACTGTTGTTACCGTTCGTGAACACGTTGTTGGTGTTCTCCGTGTTGAGCACGCCGCCGCTATTTCCGCCTCCGAAAATACCACCAACTCCGGCCCAGGCGTAAGGCGCAAAGCGCGAGCAAGGGATAGGATAGCGGAAGGTGAAGGTGCCGAGTGCAGCACCAGCGATGTCGCGACCACCATTGTTGTTAAAGTTACTGTTCTGGCGGTTTAGGCTGAGAGCGAAACCCTCGACGCCCAAACCAAAATAGCGACGGAAGAAGTACTTCGCATCGAGACCGCCGCCGAAAGCGTGATCCACGCCGAGGTAACGATCTTCGCGATAATTGTTCGTCGTAGCGGCATAGGTTCCCCAGATACCGACATTCCATTCCTGATCCGCGTACCACTGAGGGCACGGGGCTGTTTGTTCGACTGCCTGTTTCATCTCCTTGCCGGAATAACGTTCTGGGCCGGCATAGGCTGCCGAGACCAAGGCCGTCACTGCGCACAAGGTTAAGGTTAGTTTCTTCATATTGTGTTTCCTCCTGTTTGTTTGGTTAAGCCCGGTTCTCGTATCGTCGTATGTGCCGGTCACACTCGAAGGCCTGCATTTCTGCACCCTTCAATCGCGCCGATTCTGGCACAAAAAAAAAGCATTGCCAGTGGATTCCGAAAGTTTTTTCTAATCCAAATCTTTATTTGCGAATGCGTTGCAGTCGCTAAGGCTTCAGCTCCGCACCGGAATTCGCGTCTGTGACCATGAATTTCTCGTGATGGTAGCTCGGGTCGGCGCGGAACATCAAACGCCCGGCGTAGCGCCGCTCCAACTCGACGAGAAGATCTTCGTCTTCTTCTTTCAGCCGCTTCAGGACGTCGGGATTCAGGATCACGCGGATATCGTGGACGCTGTCCTGATACTTGCGCATCACCGTGTTCAGCATCCGGTGCAGCTCCACGCTGGTTGTCATCGATGTTTTCACAACGCCCCGGCCCTGGCAGTATGGACAGTTCTCGTAGATCGAGTCGCTGAGGCTTTCCTGGGCGCGCTGCCGCGTCATCTCCATCAAGCCAAGGGTCGACAGCTGTAAGACGTGCGTCTTCGCCTTGTCCCGCCGAAGCCGTTCCTTCATCAGGCTGTAAACCGCCTGCTGATCCTTGCGGCTTTTCATGTCGATGAAATCGCCAATGATAAGCCCGCCGATGTTACGTAGCCGCAGCTGCCGCGCGATCTCGTCGGCCGCTTCGAGATTGGTTTGCAGGATCGTTTTCTCAACGTCCCGGCCGCCTTTGTTGCGGCCGGTATTCACGTCGATCGCGACGAGTGCTTCCGTCTCGTCGATGACAATGTAACAGCCGCATTTCAGCCAAACCTGACGATGAAATGCATCGTCGATCTGTTTCTGGATGCCGAACGTTTCGAAGATCGGCGCAGCGCTATCGTAAAACTGGATGCGATTGCGAGCGCGACGCGAAATCTGCCCGACCATCTCGTTCATCCGCTCGATCGCCGCGCGGTCGTCGCAGATGACTTCATCGATTTCGTCTGTGAGAAAATCGCGGACGGTGCGGTCGATGAGGTCCGGTTCTTCAAAGACCCGCGCGGGGGCTCGCTCCTCTTTGATCGCCTGCTCGACTTTCGCCCATTGATCGAGCAAGACGCATAAATCGCGCACAAAATACCGCGCGCGCTGCCCTTCGCCAACGGTGCGAATGATGACGCCGATGCCCTCCGGAATATCGAGCTCGCGCAAAATCTTCCGGAGTCGATCCCGTTCTTTCGGATCTTCAATCTTGCGTGAGATCCCGCTCCGCTCGCTGTACGGCATCAACACGAGATAACGTCCGGCGAAGCTGAGATTCGTTGTAACGCGCGGGCCTTTCGTTCCGATCGGCCCTTTCGTCACTTGCACGATGACTTCCGAGCCGACGGGATAGATGCTGGGAATATCGTTCGCGGTGAGGCGTTTCTTTTTCGCCCTGCCGCCCCCTTTTTCGGGGCGCGTGATTTCCTCGATGTTGCTATCGAGCGCAGCCGGAATGGCGTCCCAGAAATGTAGAAACGCATTCTTCTCAAAGCCGATGTCGACGAACATCGCTTTAAGACCTTGCTCGATGTTTTTGACCTTACCTTTGTAGACGCTCCCGACGATGTTGCGGGAGGTATTCCGCTCGACGCTATATTCCTCGAGTCGACCGTCCTCGAGTAACGCCACCCGGCGCTCGAGTTTCTCGACGCTGATCACAAGCTTGTTGCCCGTTTTGCGCGACCCGAGTCCTAAAATTCGTTTCACTTTGTCTATCATAATGCAGGGGAGATTTGGAGATCATGGGCGTGAACGGATGGGTGAAGTCATTCGCGCAGGGACGTGATCAAAGGTGCTATCGACGTGGCGGCGGCGTAGCGCGGCGCACGGGTTGAGGAGGAGGTTGGGGCGCTGAACGGCCACCAAACATTCGCTGGAAGAAATTAGGTTTCGCGACTGGCTGCTGCTGTGGCGGCGGCGCAACCGGCTGCGCCCGCGGCGGCGCCTGCGCTTTGCGGACTACTTTGCCACGCACATCCGCTTCCGGTTCAACATCAGGCGCCGGTTGTGACGCCGCTTGCGACGCATCCATCTGCACGTTCACGTGGTCACCGTTCTCGTTGTCGGTGCTACCCTCTTCATCGGTATCGGGAAGATTCGGCGAGTCTTTGTAGTCAACCGAGACAACCAATTGGAACGGGTTTTGCTTGTTGGCCGGGGCCAGGAATGCCACTTCCGGCTGAAACTTACCTTCGTCCATCGCCATCGAGCGCTCCAGGATTCGCCCGGCGATCGGCGCCGCGACCGAGCCGCCGTGGCCTTCGCTGCCCTGCACCATTACGACGACGGTATACCTCGGCTTGTCATACGGCGCGAAGCAGGAGAACCAGGCCACGTTGTCTTTCTTCCCGTCGAGCATCGCCTGTGCGGTTCCCGTTTTCCCGGCCGCGTCCACACCAGGCAGCCGCACCTTGCTGCCAGTGCCGCCTTCTTCGTTTACCACTTTCCAGAGGCCGCGGCGCGCCAGCTCGATTTGCTGCGCTGTGAAGTCGTTCCGCAGGTCTCCATGCACTTTCGGCGCAACCTGAATCACTGGCTGGCCGCTGTCATTAAGGACCGATTTGCCGTCCGGGCCGACCACATCTTTGACCAAGCGCGGGAAGTAAGACACACCGCCGTTCGCCACCGTCGAGTAGACGGTTGCTTCCTGTAGAGGCGAGACGAGGTCGAACCCCTGCCCGATCGACACGTTCGCGGTGTGGGCGGATGTCCATTTCTCGCGCGGATAATTGATCCGCATCCACTCCGGTCCAGGCAATACACCAGGCTGCTCACCTGTCACTTCGATGCCGGAGCTTTTGCCGAGGCCGAGCGTCTCACCGGTTTCATCGATCGCGTTGATGCCGGCTGCGTTGCCGAATTGGTAGAAGAACGAGTTGCACGAAACCTTGATCGCGTCCGCAAGGCCGATCACGCCGTGGCTGCCGCCCTTCTCCGCGATCCAGCAGTGGAAGAAGTGATCACCGTAGGAAACACCGCCACCGCAGTTGAAGCGCGAATTCGCGAGATTCTTGCGCAAGCCCGCGAGCGCCGTCACGAGCTTAAAGGTCGACCCGGGTGGAAAGGCGCTGGTGGCGCGATTGATAAGCGGATGTGCCGGATTCTGGCGCAAAGCCTCCCAATCCTTCGCCTTGATACTCGGGATGAAAGTGTTCGGGTCGAAGGACGGGACAGAAGCCATCGCCAGGATGTCGCCGTTATTCGGATCCATCACGACCGCCGCACCACGCGGCACCGCTCGCAATGCCTCTTCGGTGATCGCCTGGATCCGGGCATCGAGCGTCAGGATGACGTTGCTGCCGACGCGGGGTGGATCTTCGCGCAAGGTGCCTTCGATTTGCCCTTTGGCATTTCGCCGCAAATAACGAATGCCCGGCTTGCCGCGCAGGTATTCGTCCATCGTTTTCTCCAGGTTCGTCTTCCCGTCCTGGTCACCTTGGTAAAACGTGAACTTCCGCGCTTCTTCCTTGTTCGTGTCGTCCGGCGCGCCGACGTAGCCTAACAAGTGCGCAGCAAGCGCACCAAAGACATAGGAACGCACTGGCTTGATCGCGATGTCCACGCCGGGCAGGCCTACGTCGTGTTCAGAGAACTTCGCCATCGTCTCGAAGTTGATGTCTTTGATGTAGGAGAACGGCACTTCCGTGTTCGTGCGGTAGTGCTTCTGAAGCTTGCTCGCGTTGTAGTCGGCCGCCAGGTTGAGATCATCCAGCCGCGGAACGACGCCATCGTTCACGATCTTGACGATGTCGGCTTCCTTCAGGTCTTTCGGCATGCCGTTGATGGTCGCGCGAAACTCGGTCAGCGGTGGCGCCCCGACGCGCTGCTTGTAGCCCTTCACCATCTCTGGCAGGTAAAAATCCACCTCATAACTGGCGCGGTTCTGCACCAGGGTGACCCCGTTACGATCGCGGATCTCACCGCGCACCGACGGGATCCGCACCGTCACTTCCGAGCTGCCGCGGATCTTCGCCGTCCACTCCGGGCCGTGCGCCACCTGCACCCACCACAGGCGCATCGTCAGCGCACCCATCCCGAGGAGGATAAAAAATGCGAGTATCTGAATGCGCAGTAACGGCCGCTTACGTGTGTTCATTTAATAGCTCTCCCGCTCCGGGATGAAAGGGTTCCCGGTCGCATCACCGATCGTGTGCA
>JBHENE010000179.1:0-13849 GCA_046262215.1 Chthoniobacterales bacterium
GAGGCGTTTCGGCATCACGTCGCCGCTGCCGAGCACTTCGTGACGATGCGATGAGACGATGCCGACAATCTCCATCTCGCCCGACGAGCCATCAGCTGGCGGGTTCGTGCCCTTGATCCGCTGACCGATCGCGTCGGCGTCCGGGAACAACTTCTTTGCCATCATCTCGTCAATGATTGCAACCTTCGGCGTTTCCTTGTTCTCCGCTTCGGCCTGGGTGAAATCGCGGCCGCGCAACAGACGCACCCCGATCGTCTCGAAATAGCCGGGGGTTATCGAGGCGTAGAGACCGTTCTGTCCTTGATCGGGCGCGTTCGGGTCTGTCTTCGCCACGATCGCTTCGCTGGCGCGCATCACGCGCTTCGCGTTCGTGAAGTTGCCCATCGGCACCATGGTCGCGAGCGCAGCGCCACGCACTCCGGGGAATGCCCGCGCCCGCTCGACGGCGGCAAACATCAGGCGTTTCGCGACTGCCTGGTCCGTGTTCCCGAGGGTAAAATCCATCTCCGCCACCACGCCGTCGCGCGATTCAAAACCGAGATCGATGCCACTCGCCTTGAGCGCACCACGGAAGAACAATCCCGCCGCGAAGAGCAGCATCAGCGAGAGCGCGATCTGCGCCATCACCAGCAGTTGGCGCGGCGCGAAAAAACGGTTGAGCCGTCCGACCTGCGCCGGTTCGCCGACCTGCTGCTTCAGGTCGTTCACGAGATCGGCCTTGGTCGATTTCAACGCCGGTCCGAGGCTGAAGAGCAACGTCGCGAAGAGGCAAAACAGGAATGTGACGCCGAGCACGACCGCATCCGGCTTCAACGGCACCACGATCGAAAAACTCATCGAGCCGAAGAGCGAGCCGAGCGAACGCAGCAGGAGATTATTGCTCCACAGGCTGATCAGCAATCCAAGCGCACCGCCGAGAAGCGCGAGCAGAAAACCTTCGCATAACAGCTGACGGACGATGCGCCCGCGCGATGCACCGACGGCGAGGCGAATCGCCATCTCCTTTGCGCGCGCGGTGCCGCGGGCGAGCAGCATGTTCGCGAGATTCAGGCTCGCGATCAGCAGGACGGCGCCGGCCATTGCCATCATGAGCAGGCCAATCACGCCCATCGGCCCGTCATCGGATGGCGTGGTGCTGATGCTGAACCGCGACGGCTTCTGCACCTGCAACTCGCGCGGGGCACCGGAGTCGGGCGGCTGCACGGCGTTTAGCCGCTGCGCAAGAACCGGCAGCCGCGATTTCACGTTGTCGATGGTTAACCCGGAGCCGAGTCGCGCGATGACGTTCAGCGTGTAGTTCTTCGGCTGCGCGAGATCGCTGATGCCGGCGTCGTCGCTGAAAGCCGATCCGAGCTGCGAATACATCCCGAACGGCAGCCAAATATCCGGCGAGAGCAACGCACTAACGCCACTGAATCCCTCCGGCGCGATGCCGATGACGGTGTACGGCTTCGAATTCACGAAGAGCGTGCTGCCGACGAAATCAGGCTTGCCGCCCGTGCGCTTCCAATAGCTGTAGCTCGCGACGACCACCGGAATGTTCGCGTTCGGCCGCGACTCCTCGGCGTTATAGAAACGACCCGCCGCGGGTTTAACGCCCATCATCGCGAAGAAGTTCTCCGAGGTGAGGAACGTGAAACTGCGCCGCATCGCTTCCTGACGACCGATGCCCGCGAGCGAAAACTGCACTGCCGACACATCGGCGAAGACATCCGTGCTCTCGCGCAGCGTCATGTATTCGGCATGCGAGAACTGCCGGTAATCCTTGCTCGCGCCCTGCTTGGCGGTGAAGACGTTGACGATCTCCGCGGGCCGGAGCGGCACGACCGGCTTAAGGATGACACCGTTGACGATGGAGAAAATCGCGGCGTTCACACCGATGGCGAGGGCCAGCGTGAGAACTGCAACGACCGTGAAACCGGGGGCTTTGACGAGCTGGCGGAGGGCGAATTTAAAGTCCTGAATCATATTGCTTGGCCGAGAGCGAGCGCATCGAGCGGACGTTCGGTATCAGTGAGATGCGGACGGAGAGGCGTTCGGATTCAAAAACCGCGAACCGCCGGCCACTTGCGAAAATGCCGGCCGCGCATAGATACTGCTCCTGTTAACCCCGTGAAAAGACTCCTCGCCCTTCTCGTTCCGTTACTCGTCCTCTTCGGGGCAATTGCGCCGGCTCGGGCGCAGGTCACGCCAGAATACGTTCTGCTCGTCGGCGGACCTTCACTGCAGATGTGGGAGAAATATAAGGCGCAGCCACACGATCATTGGTGGGCCAACTTCGTTCGCGCCGCTCGGATTCGGACGGAACAGCTCCGCGAGAAGTATGGTCCTGACGCCAAAATCACCTGGCTCGTTTACAAGCAGGGTTACGTCGATCGCGGCGCGCAGGAAAAGATGGACCTGCTGAATTTCATCGGCTCAGTGCGTGACACGTTTCACCTGAATCTCGTCTACTTCCGTAACGGCGACGACGTCATCAATTACCTTAATTCCGGCCAGCCGCGCGATCAGGTGAAGGTCGCGTTTTTCGAATACTTCGGGCATTCGAACAAGGCCTGCTTCCTCTTCGACTACAGCTCGAATGTGGACAGCGCGTCGAAGTCGTGGCTGCATGAGAGCGAGCTCGCGAAAATCAATCGCGTCGCTTTCACAAATGACGCGATGGTGCGGAGTTGGGGCTGCCACAGTGGCGAAAGCATGTCGAAGAAGTGGAAGGACGCCGTGGGCAACCGAATGTGGGGCGCGATCGGCAAAACGCAGTTCATGACCGACGAATTGCCGATACTTTCTTCGCCCGGCGGTAAGTGGGCTTACTGAGTCGCGATTTCGCGCAGTAGTTGTGGGCCGCGGTAGACAAACCCCGTGTAGATCTGCACGAGGTTTGCGCCAGCGCTGAATTTCTCCGCCGCGCTCGCGGCGTCGCTCACTCCGCCGACGCCGATAATTGGGAGCTGCGTCTGCGCTCGAATTGCAGAGATGAACGCGGTTGCTTTGTCGCGCAGCGGCGCGCCGCTTAAGCCGCCGGTTTGATCGCGCTCATGTGGCACTGCGGAATGATCGAGGGTGGTGTTCGTAGCGATGAGACCAGCAATTCCGTGCGCCTCGCACGCGTCGATGATCTGCTCAAGATCTTCGAGCGAAAGATCAGGAGAAATCTTCAGCAGAATCGGCTTTGCTGCGCTTCGGTTCTCCTCCGTGATGGCGCGCAGTAACTCGACGAGTGCGTCATGCGCCTGCAGCAAGCGCAGCCCCGGAGTGTTCGGCGAGCTAACGTTCAGCACGACGTAATCAGCAAACTCGCGCAGCCGCCGAAAGGAGTAACGGTAATCATCCGCTGCGGTTTCAAGCGACGTCGCCTTCGATTTGCCGAGGTTAATTCCCACCGGGATCTGCGGCCAACGCCCACTCGCGCGCAGCTTCTGCAAGCGCGCGGCGATGACATCAGCGCCGTCGTTATTGAACCCGAGGCGATTGATCAGCGCCTGCTGCTCAGGAAACCGAAAGATGCGCGGCCGCGGATTTCCCGGCTGCGCCTGCGCAGTGACGGTGCCGATCTCGACAAACCCGAACCCGAGCGCTTCCCACGCCGGCAGTGCGACCGCGTTCTTGTCGAATCCGGCCGCGAGACCGATCGGGTTCGGGAAGTTCAATCCTAAGACCGTGCGCGGTTCTGGCGTTGGCTGAAAACGCCGGAGTGGCGCGAGCAGCGCAGGAACATCCGACGCGAGCTGAAGCGACCGCATCGCGAGATGATGCGCCGTCTCCGGATCGAGCGAAAATAGCAGCGGGCGGACGAACTTTTCGTACGCGCTGGAGCTGTTCATTTGCCGATGCAGAACTGCGCGAAGACAGCGTCGAGAATTGCGTCGTCACTGGTTGCGCCGATCACTGCGGTGACAGCGTCGAGAGCAACGCGCAGATCGGTCACCGCGTATTCGGCGGAATAGTTTCCTTCCAACGTCGACGCGGCGCGCTCACACGCCTCCAGCGCGCGCCGCAGGCAATCGCGATGCCGCGCGTTGATGGCTATCGAGTTCTCCGCGCGCAGGCGCTGTTCTCCGATTGTAGCCAGGATCGTTTCTTCGAAGCCTGCGAGACCGTTCTCGGCAACGCACGAAATCCGCAACGCATCGGTCGAAGACCAATCAGGATGTTCAGCGAGATCGCTCTTGTTCAAGAGCAGCAGCTCGTTAGGCCGTTGCTCAAATGCAGACGGTTTCGGCGCGGTGCGGTCAATGACGTGCAGGATCAAATCAGCCGCCTGCAGCGACTGCTCAGTGCGTGCCATGCCCGCCTGCTCGAGCTCATCGGTCGATTCGCGCAACCCGGCGGTGTCGAGCAAGCGCAGCGAGACACCACGCATGTTGATCACCTCCTCGATTGTGTCGCGAGTGGTGCCGGGCACTGGGCTTACGATCGCGCGTTCATACCCGAGCAGCCGGTTCAGCAGGCTGGATTTCCCGGCGTTCGTCGCGCCGTAGATCACGACGCGAACACCCTCGCGCAGAATGCGCCCATGCTCCGCCGTCGCGAGCAAGGTCATGATCTTCTCGCGGACACGATCAAGGCGCGCGCGCAGTTGATTGCCCTCGTCCGGCGTCAGATTCTCGTCTGGAAAATCGAGTGATGCTTCTACGTGAGCGAGCAGTTGCACGAGTTCATCGCGGATCGCTGCGATCGCTTCGCCAAGCCGACCTTGCAGCTGCTCAGTAGCGGAGCGCAACGCCAGATCGCTGCGCGCACGAATCACATTGATGACGGCTTCGGCCTGCGTGAGATCCATCTTGCCGTTGTGAAACGCGCGCTCCGTGAACTCGCCACCGCGAGCAGCACGCCCACCAGCGCGCAGGCACGCTTCGAACACTTTCGCCGTCACGAGCACCCCGCCGTGACAACTGATCTCCACGAGATCTTCGCCCGTGTAACTGTGCGGCGCATGATGCACCGACACCATCACTTCATCGATCACGCGATCCTCTTCGACGATCTCGCCGAGATGTTGCACGCGCGCTTTGAACTGCGACGGCTGCTCCTTCCCGCGAAAAATCTGATCCGCGATTCCGATCGCGTGAGGCCCGGAAATCCGCACCAGCGCAATCGCGCCTTCGCCGGCTGCAGTTGAAACAGCGGCGATCGTTTCTTCAGCCATCAGACCGTCACGCCCGCTAGCACTTCGCGCAGGGCCGCGATGCAGGCGCGGTTTTGCGCCATCGTTCCAATGGAGACCCGAATCCACCGCGGAAGCGTGTAGCCCTTCAAAGCGCGCACAATGATTCGCCGTTGCAGCAGTTCGCGGAAGACCGCGGCGCCGTCGCCAACGTTCACGAGCACAAAATTTCCCGCGCTCCGCACGAATGGTAGCTGCATCTCCGCGAACTGTTCCTGCAGGTACGTCCGGCCTTCATCGGTCAGGCGTTTGGTCGCGCGTTGATGCTCGTCGTCGCGGAGCGCTGCGACCGCGGCGGCCTGGGCGATGCCATTGACGTTAAATGGCTCGCGCGTTTTCTGCAGAACCTTGATGAGATCCGGGTGCGCAATACCGTAGCCCAGGCGGGCGCTGGCGAGTCCGTGGATCTTCGAGAACGTCCGCAGCACGACGATGTTTCTGCCTTCACGCACAAACTTCAACGTGTTCACGGGCTGGTCTACGTACTCGAAGTAGGCTTCGTCGAACACCACGACGAGGCGCTCCGGCACTCGCGCCATGAATGAGTCAATCGCTGCCTGCCCGATCAACGAACCCGTCGGGTTATTCGGGTTCGCGATGAAGATGGCGCGCGTGTCGGGCGTGATCGCCGTCAGGATCGCGTCGAGATCCTGCCGAAAATTTGGCGCAGGAGTTTCAATCGTCTGCGCCCCGAACACCTTCGCGATAATCTTATAGGCGATGAACGCATGCACTGGCGTGATGATGTTCGCCCCGGGCCGGAGGAACGCGTGGCCGATGAATTCGATGATCTCATTCGAGCCATTGCCAAGGATGATGTGGTCCGCAGGAACGCCGAGCTTCTCCGAAAGTGCCCGCGTCACATAGTAGCCGCCGCCGTCCGGGTAGAGATGCGCTGTCTCGATCGCTCCGCGCATCGCTTCGCGCGCTTTCGGCGAGGGCCCGAGCGGATTTTCGTTCGAGGCCAGCTTAATAATGCTGTCGGCACTTACGCCGAGCTCGCGCGCTGTCTCCTCGATCGGCTTGCCGGGTTCGTAAACGGCGAGGTCGCGCAATTGCGGATTCGCGGATTCCCAGACCGAGGACATCCGCCGAACGTAGCGAGAATCGTGCGCGGCGACAATCCGCCGACAAAAAGCTGGGCAGCTCTTTCCTTCTGCCCGAACTTTTGCGCATGAGCAGCTTCCATTTTCTAGCGGAGACGCACGTGTTCGGCATCCTGATTCATCCGTGGAAAATCGTAGGGCTCAGTGGCAGCCTCGTCTTCGGATTGCGCTTCATCATTCAGTGGATCGCCTCGGAAAGGGCGCGGAAGAGCGTCATCCCCTTCGGCTTCTGGGAATGCAGCGCGCTTGGGAGTTTGCTGATGCTTAGCTACTTCGCCCTCTACCAGCGTGACTCGGTCGGCGTGATCAGCACGGCGATGCCGCTGCCGATTTATCTGCGGAATCTCTACTTCCGCTACACGCATCAAGAGCCGAAGCGCGCGGGCAACAAGCCGCGTCCGCCCGAGTAGGCGATCCGCGGAGATCAGGCGTAGGGTAAGACGTGCTCGGGCCGGACAAGATCGTTTATCTCGATAACAACGCGACGACCCAGCTCGACCCTGCGGTCGTCGAGGAGATGCTACCGTTCCTGACGACGTACTACGGGAATCCTTCGAGCAGCTACCGGTTTGCGACGCAGGTGCGCGATGCGATTGAGGTAGCGCGCGCACGCGTCGCGGCGTTGCTAGGTTGCGAGCCGGCGGAAATCATCTTCACGAGCGGCGGCACGGAGTCGAACAACGCCGCGCTGAATTCGGCGCTGCAGCTCGACACCAACCGGCAACAGATCGTTACGACGCAGGTCGAACACAGTGCGACGTATCGACATTGCGAATATCTCGCGGGGCGCGGTGCCGGCGTCAGTGTCGTCGCCGTCGACTGCGAGGGACGGCTCGACCTCGATGGGCTCGAAAAAGCGATCACTGGAGAGACTGCGATCATCGCTGCGATGTGGGCGAACAACGAGACGGGCGTGCTGTTCCCGGTCGAGCAGATCGGCGAAATTGCGCGGCGGAACCGAGTGCTCTTCCATACCGACGCGATTCAGGCTGCGGGTAAGCTTCCCTTCCGGGTCAGTGATTCCGGCGCGACTTCCTGCTCGATCTCGGCGCACAAGCTCCACGGACCGAAAGGTGTGGGTGCGCTTTACGTAAGCCGCCGTTCCACGTTCCGGCCATCGACCTTCGGCGGCAGCCAGGAAGAGAACCGACGCGCCGGAACCGAAAACGTCGCGGCGATCGTCGGCTTCGGGAAGGCGGCTGAACTCGCACTCCAGACGATCGCCGAGGAGGGAATGCGCGTCCGGGCCATGCGCGACCGATTCGAGCAGACGCTGATTGAGGGGGTGCCGGACACGTTTGTGAATGGCGACCGGACCGCGCGGCTGCCAAACACTGCGAGCCTTTCGTTCGTCGGCGCCGATTCCAGCGCCCTCCTGATGCTGCTCGATCGCCAGATGATTTGTTGCTCGGCGGGCTCTGCGTGCCTGAGCGGCTCCCTCGAAGCGTCGCACGTTCTGAAGGCGATGAAGCTCAGTGAGGCACGCCTGCGGAGCAGTGTTCGGTTCTCGTTCGGCCGCTTCAATACTGAAGGGGATGTCGATCGCGCCCTGCAGATCGTTCCGGCCGCGATCGCCAAAATCCGGGCGATGTCCGCCTGAGCGATACTGCCTAACGAGCACAGCCGTTCGCCGCCGGCACTGCGAATCAGGGATATGAACAAATTGAAATTGATCGTCCCCGCGACTTTGTCGTTGGCGGCCGTCTGCGCATTCTCTTCCTGCACCGTGGTGGAGCCAGTACCTGTCGTCCCGGCGACTACCAGCACGACCGTGCAGCACGAGAGTGTCGTGCAACGTCCAGCTACGCAGCAGACGACCACGACGACCACCCGCGGCGGCTACTAGTCGCAGGGAGCGGCGTTCTTCGGACATCCCGCCTCGGATTCAAAGCCGCAGGGTTCTTCAGAGCCCTGCGGCTTTTTGCGTGCGCATGCCGTTCAACAAACTGCTGCCGCTAGTCGTGTACATAAAGCTGCGGCAGCCGACCCGAACCCGCTGCCGCAGCGCAATTCCCGAATCTACAACCGCGACTGGTTAGGGAGTCGGAGTTGCTAATGGTGAAGGACTCGGCTTTGCGGCATCTGCGCGATCCTGGCCATACTGTGAGTTCTGCTGCCCCTTCGTCCGGGTGCTGGCGTCGCCCTGCTTCTTGCCGAATGCAGAGTTGCCACGTGAAGTTGTCGGCGCAGTCGCACCGCTCGACGTCGTCGTTGTGCTCTTTGCCTTCGCCGTCGCAGAGGTACTCTTGCCGTAGGCGTTGTTCTGCGACCCTGTCCTCCGAGTTGCAGCATCGCCCTGGCGGTGGCCGAAGGCTGAATTACCACGCGAAGTGCTCTGCACTTTGCTTGTCTTCATCTTCTTGGTCTTCGTCGTGCTATCGGTATCCGTGTCGGTACTTGTCTCGTTGGCGCTAGAGCGAGCAGCTTCCGACTGGCTCTTGCCGTAAGCCGAATTACCCGAGCCCGTTTGCGGGTTGCCAGCCTGCGAGCGACCAAACGCGGAATTTCCCGAGCCGAAGCCCTGAGAGCCCATCGACGCGCCGCCGTGGGAACCCATGCTCGCACCCATACCGCCGCCGCCACCGTGTCCGGCAGCCAGCGCGGTCGAGTATGAGCCGACACAGCACGCTGCGACGATTCCCATTATCTGAGTTGTTTGTAGTTTCATGTTTGTCTCCTGTTTGTATTGAACCGCCGCATGGCCCGGTGCTGGATCAGCGTAGGAGTTCCCTACACCGATCAGCAGCCCCAATTGCCGCAAGCGAAAGCCGTCGCGTAGTACGGCGACTTGTTTTGAATTCAAACCCGCCGGCCCGCGTCGATTGCGATCTTAATCCGCGAAGCAAGGAGCTAGAATCCGACGCTTAGCGTTCCCGCCACCTGCCCTGTATCGCGGCTGCCGTTGTTCGTGAACTCCGCCGCTGTTGTGCCGAGGCGATAATAGGTTCCGCTCGTCGCGAAGGTCCATTTGCCCATTCCTTCCGGCACAAACGCCAGCGGGACACTGAGCGACAATCCAGCGGAGGCGAACCCGAAGTTCCGCCCTGAGTACAACCGTTGATCACCAAATCCGAGCGTCACTGGAAACGAAGCAGTTAACGGGTATCTCGGCCCGCCACCGAGCACCACCGACGGAGTGACGCCCGCCTCGAAGTAGTGGCCTTCACTCGCGTTCGACCCGAAGTCAAGCGGCGCAATCCAGAGAGCGTGCGGATGAAGTGCGATCGCGCCGAGAAGCCTCGTGTCATCGAATGTTAGCGCGAACTCGAGCCCATTCGAGGAGCCATAGGCGCCGTTCGGACTCTCGAAGCGACGATACGATGCCGTGAAGGTGAGTTCCTTCGCTAACGTCAGCTCTATCCCGGGTTTAATCTCCGCCTCATACCAGCTCCGCAGCGGCTCCGAAATCCCCATGCGCCCGTCGTGGCTGAGTTGAAAGCTATTGAAGATCGCTAGCTTCGCGGAGGCACTGCTCAAGAGCCCGGCACCTTCGTAGAACTGGCCATACAACTCGAGATACGGCTGCACCACAGGCCCGCGCGTCTCCACGATGAAGCCATGGTAGAGGTACTTATCTGCGATCCCTACTTCCGCATAGCCGGTGAGACGCGGAGCGATGAGGCCACGGGAGACCGCTTCCTGCGCAATCGCCGTGCGGCCAACGCAGGCGAACAGAACGTTCAGGAGCAGGACGAAGCAGTAAAACGGACGAACCATCGGGGTTTCTCAGAGAATAGATCAGCGCTTACGCATCCGTCTAGTGCCACTAAGTATGAAAATCATAATTTCTGTGGCAAGTCACATTCCTGTGTGCAACGATCGACCACTTCACTACCAATGAACGCAACTACTAACGAACCTGAACTGCTCCAATTTTGGGAGTCCGAGAAAACGAAGCCAAAAGTCGAAAGCGTCAGCGGCGAAGCGACGCGCGCGCTGAAGCACGCCTACGACCGCGACTTCGCCGCGATTCTGCAGAAGCCGTTCTGCAGCCGTGACCAAATTCGCGCGTCTCAGTTCGAGCGAATCCAGCATCTGGTAAAGATGGCTTTCACCTCAATCCCGGTTTACCGCCGAAAATATGACGCCGTCGGATTCGAGCCCGGTGATCTCCGCACCTGGGAAGACTTCGAGCAGTTGCCACCGATTACAAAAGAAGAGCTGATCGCCGCGTTTCCGCACGATTGCCTGAATCCTCGCTGGGCTATTGAAGACCTTTTCTCGACGCGTTCCTCCGGCTCTTCGGGTCGCACGCTGCTGATCAAGGTCGATCTCAACGCCATTGTCGTCGATACACTGCAAGGCTTCCGGGCGTTCTGGTTGCAGACTGGGCTCAAGTATTCCGCTTCTCATCTCGCTGCGCACATTTATACCGTCCCGTGGTGGTTCGATTCGGTCGGCCGCGACTTCAATAACGCCTTCATCTCCAGCCTAAATCCAGCTGAGCGCACGAGCGATATCCTGCGTGAGATCCGGCCCCGCGTGATCTCCTGCTATCCGACAAATCTCCGCGCGCTGGTCCCGCGCTGGAAGGAGTTTGCGCACGAAGGACTCTACGGCGTCATCGTCCACTCAGAAGCTTCGACCGCTCTCGAACGCCAGCGCTGGTCCGACGAAATCGGGGTCCCTGTCGTTGATGAATACAGCTCCGAAGAAGGAACACGGATGGCGCTAGAGTTGCCCTGCGGCCACTACCACGTGCATGAGGACGCGGTGTACTTAGAAGCGCTGGAGCCGGGTACTTTGCGCCCGCAGGAACGGGGAATGCCTGGCGTCGTCGCGGTCACGAATTTGTTAAACGAAGCGATGCCGTTCATCCGCTACTTGCAGGGTGATTTCGTCACCCGTCCTGTCGTCGAAGAGCCGTGCCTTTGCGGGTGGTCTCAGCTCGCGAGCATCAATGGCCGCGTCAATGACGCGTTTCATAACGCAGCCGGCGAAGAAGTCCCTGCCGGCACGCTGCTAGATGTTACTTATCGGTGGATGTACGACATCGGCGTTAACATTCAGGAGTTCGAACTCGTCCAGACTGCGCCTGATCGCATCCGGGCAACCTTCCAGGTAGGCAACGGTGTCCCCTCAGACAAAATCAGCGTTTCAAGCGAGCACCTCGCTGATCTCCTCGAAGTCTGTCTTGGCTGTCGCGTGCAACTCGAGACGATCATCACCAAAGAATTCCCAAAACGCGCCGGCAAACGCCGCCCGATTCGCCGTGAATTTACAACAAGCGATGACATCTACCGAGACGCGGTCGAGGCGTCGTCGCGAGTGTTAACCGTTACGTCGTAGCCCTGTCATAGCCTTAGCGCCCTGCAGTAACGGGAGCGCGCTTGGCCCGGGCCCCATCAGCCTGGCGTTCGACTACCATTTGCATATAGGCGGTCTCTTGCGCAGGAGTCAGTAGGTTCTTCCGGTCCTTCAGTGCTGCTAATAGGTCGCGGCTGGCGCCATTCGCGGCGAATCTTAGCTCATCGCCATCCACGCACAGCGTGGCGATGTGTCGTTGCCTCACATGCTCTAGGACCGTAGCGCTCTTGGTGCCGGAGCTGAGTTCCGCCATCACTTCGCTCAAAGGCATTACGTTGCGACCGATCCGGATATCTTCCTCTGCCTGCTTCGCCCCTTGCTGACTTGAGGGCGCTGACGATGCTTTCTGCGTGGTGACAGCTGGTTTGCAAGCAGCGTTCGCTGCGACGAAAGAAATGAACACGCCGGTTCGTGCCATGAGAAGGGGCAAACGCATCCGCTTTGCCAAAGCAGATAACGGGCCCTACACCTATCCGTTATGCGAGGATCGGCTAGCTGTGATAAGACTGTGAAACCATGACCACCGTTGAGCGAAATTCCAAGCCTTTCGCGAAGGTGCCGCAGGTTACGCTGCTCTTCTGGATCATAAAAATCCTGGCGACCACACTTGGAGAAACCGGCGGCGACGCGGTCACAATGTCGTGGCTCGGGGAAACGAGCGGGGAAGGAAATGGCAGCGGTTACTTGATCGGAACCGCCATCTTCGGCGTGCTTTTCGTCGCCTCCGTGCTCGTGCAGATCAGGGCCAGGAGATTTCATCCCTTCCTTTACTGGCTCACGATTGTCGCAACCACCACGGTCGGGACCACCCTGGCTGACTACTGCACCAGATCGCTCGGCATCGGCTACACCGCTGGTTCCACGATTTTGGTGATCTGCGTAATTGCGTCGCTTCTGATCTGGCGATGGTCGACCGGCAGCATCTCGGTCGAGACTGTGAACACACCGAAGGTGGAGATCTTTTACTGGGTAACCATCATGTTTTCGCAGACGCTCGGAACGGCATTAGGCGACTGGGTAGCGGATACAAATGAGATGGGCTACCTCGGCGCAGCTGCGGTCTTCGGTGGGTTACTCCTGATGACTGCGCTACTCTATTACCGAACGACTCTTTCACGCGCAGTTTTGTTTTGGGCAGCCTTCATCTTGACGCGCCCGCTGGGCGCAGTCGTCGGCGATTTCCTCGACAAACCATACGCAAACGGAGGGCTCGCACTGAGCCGCTACACGGCATCTCTAGGCCTGCTGGTGGTAATCATCGCGTTGATTCTAATCTTCCCACAAAAGCCCGCGTCGAAAACGCACTGAGCGCGTCGCGACGTCAAAATCGTATAGCAAGGTAGCGCTCGGCGTTTGTTCACCATTGTCGCTATGATGCTAGGCAAAACGATGGCGCCGCTGCGCCAGCGCTAGTTAGACGCGGCGCGATCCGCAATCAGCCACTGCCAGGAAGCCCAGCTCCTGGTGAATTCTGCTTGAAATTTTTCAAACTTTTCAGCCGGGGAAATCAGACCGAACTTCAACTTGGTTTGACCGTTTTCTACGAGCAACTGGCTATGCGTGTGCTTGGAACCGTAGAACAGATACGTGGTTTGGATATAGCAACTAGGTCGGTTGTCGAACGAAGCGCGGCCCGCTAGAACCGTTGGCTCACCCACTAGCTCACCGCCTGGGGGCACGAGCGCCTTCGCCATTGCCGCTAACGTAGGCATGTGTTCTTCGTCGAAAACCAGAGGCGTTGCGTCTTTTACCACCTCAATTTTCGCCTCGGCAGTGGAATTATCTGGCGGCCTTAGAATCATTACACTCGAGCCACGCGAGATGTATGTCCAGCCAGTTGGCGGCTCATAGGTGACGCTGTTGTTGTCGTCCGAGAACTGAAGCAACTTGAACGGAAATCCTGCAACCTCGCGGGAAATCTCCGTCGGTTGAAGATTCAATTCAGCATGAGCGCTTTGGATTAGTAGTGTGAGGAGCACCAACGTCGAAATCTTCATGTTTACTCCTGGAACCAGCGTTGCTCAACGTAGCTAACCGACACCGCCGTCCCGGGAGGAGCGAACAGCGTTAATTTGTCGTCGAAGTACCACTTCAAGGTCGCAGGATTGAACGTGCTGGATAGATTTGTCGACCATTTACCTATAGCTTGCTGACTCTGGTATAATTGCACCATCGAACCGTAGTAGGTGAAGGTCTTACCCGTCCAATCTTCCAGCAGGCGGACAAAGTTCTCTGCACCGCCGCTATAGGAATTGGTGGTCGTTGGGAC
>JBHENE010000180.1:0-12003 GCA_046262215.1 Chthoniobacterales bacterium
GTTGTTCGCCATCGCGTCCCACTCCTTCTGGACCTCGCTCGGCGGGAGCTCGATTCGGAGCGTGGCGACGCTATGCGGCTGCGTTTCGACTTCTACTTTCATGCGAGCTGCGACGGTAGCGGCGTGCGTCTCGCTGCGCAAACCGCCTACGCGCCGAAGACCTTCTCGCCGCGTACGAAGACGGAGCGCGTTCGCGGCAGGCCGAAGTAGTAGGCGATCTCGCGATAATCGTTGCAGTCGAAGATCGAGAAGTTCGCCAGCTTGCCCGGTTCGAGGGAGCCGATGCGCCCGCCGAGGTTCAGGCTGTAGGCTGCGTTCACGGTTGCCGCAGTGACTGCTTCGCTGGGCGTCATTTTCATCTGTGTCGTTGCGAGCGACAGGACCATCGGGATCGATGCCGTGGGCGAAGACCCGGGATTGAAGTCGGTTGCGAGGACCACGCCTAGACCCGCGTCAATCATCTGTCGTGCGAGTGGATAGCGCTTTTTGCCTAACGAGTACACGGAACCGGGTAGCAGCACCGGCTGAACGTTCGCGACACCGAGCACCGCGATGCCATCAGCTTCCGTCTGCTCGAGGTGATCGGCAGTTGTCGCCCCGAGCTCAGCCGCGAGCGCAGCGCCACCGGAATTCGTCAGCTGATCGACGTGCATGCGCAGCTTGAATCCGTGCTGCTCAGCGGCGCGCAAAATCCGCCGCGATTCCGCGACATCGAAGTAGCCGTGTTCGCAGAAGATGTCGCAATACGCCGCGAGCTTCTCCGCAGCGACTCGCGGCAACATTTCATTGATCAACAGCTCGACGTAGGCAGCGGGATCGCGATCAAACTCGGGCGGGATAGCATGCGCGCCGAGAAACGTCGGAATGAGGTCGATCGGACTCTGCGCCGCCACGCTGCGGATCACACGCAAGATCTTCAGTTCGTCGTCCACCGCTAGCCCGTAACCGGATTTCGCCTCGATCGTTGTCGTGCCGCAGGCGAGAAACTGGCGAAGGTGCTGGAGCGTTTCGGCCTCGAGTTCCCCTTCTGTCGCAGCTCGTGTCTTTCGCACGGTCGACCTGATCCCGCCGCCGGCTGCGGCGATCTCCTCGTACGTGGAACCCAGCGCACGCATCTCGAATTCGTCGACTCGGTTTCCAGCGAACACCGGATGCGTATGGGCATCTACGAACCCGGGCAGCACCACGCGATCTCCGGCATCCACGATCTCCGCACCGACGGTCGCTGCAAGGATCTCGGATGAGGTTCCGACGCGAATAATTATCCCATCCTGCACGGCAAATCCGCCGTCGCGGATGATGCCGAGTTCGCGCATTTCCAATCCACGACGCGCTCGCGCCGGACCAGCCAGGGTCACCAACTCAGAGGCGTGAATAACCGCGAGCGTCTTCACGGTCGAGCACGGCTGGCGACGCCAGCAGCAAACGCGAGCAGGAAGGATGCAGCTGCCAGACAGGTTGCATCGGCAATGTCTTTCGTCGGGTCGACTTCGACGATGTCCAATATCCTGATCTTCGGATGTGCGCCGCAAAGCCGCGCTGCACGACGCAACATCCACGGCTCCAACCCGCCAGGACGGGAGCCGGGACACGCGGGTGAGAACGCGCGGTCGAGCACATCCACATCGAGGTCGACGTAGATCGCGTCGACGTGGTTCGCGAGCGAATCGAGAGCGTCCCGCACGACCAACTCGATCCCGCGTTCGCGGACTTGATCTGCGGTGACAACCCGCACGCCCGCTTCCCGAGCGACGTGCGCGTACGCGGCCGAATTTGTGAACGGTTGTATGCCTACTTGCACGACGTTCGCGCCAGGCAAGCCGTCGCGCAGGAGGGCACGGATCGGCGTTCCGTTCGTTAGGCCGCGATCGAGATCCCGCAGATCATGATGAGCATCGAACGTCAGCACACCGCAGCGCGCGAGAGGCAGACCCATCGCTTGAACACCTGGAAGAGTGATGCCGTTGTCGCCGCCGAGAAGAACGGTCGCAACGTCGCCGCAGGTGTCACGAATTGCTTCGGCAGTGGGAGCAACGTCGCCGCGATCCCAGACTGTGAGGCCAGCAAGGTCGACATCAGAATCCGGATCATAGAGACTGTAGCGTTCCAGCGCGTGGCGGATCGCGGCTGGCGCAAGGTCACAGCGCCCCGGCGTGATCGAACTGTTCAGCGGGACGCTGACGACGTCGAGTTGCGACGGCGTTGTTCTCTGCGCCAGCCAATGCGAAGCGCGCGGCCAGTTCGGATCTTCCGCGCTCAATCGCGCACCTTCGGTTCCGTCGGAATGCGGATGTCGTGGGCTGCCGCGAAGTTGATCGCGGTCGAGTAACCAGCGTCTGCATGACGTAGCACGCCCATGCCGGGATCACTCGTTAGGACGCGCTCGAGCCGACGACGCGAACTGTCTGTGCCATCGGCGACGACGACCATCCCGGCGTGTTGCGAATAGCCAATGCCGACGCCGCCGCCATTATGGATGGATACCCACGAAGCGCCGGACGCGGTGTTGACGAGAGCATTCAGCAACGCCCAGTCGGCGATCGCGTCGCTGCCATCGAGCATCCCTTCCGTTTCACGATACGGCGATGCGACAGATCCGGTATCAAGATGGTCACGACCGATCACGATTGGCGCGGATATCTCGCCGGTTCTCACCAGATCATTGATAGCGACACCGAAGGCTGCGCGTTCTCCGTAGCAGAGCCAACAAATCCGGGCGGGCAATCCTTGGAATTGAATCCTCTCCTGCGCCAGTTTCATCCAGCGCGCGAGCAGCTCGTTTTCGGGAAACATCTCCAGCGCGAGACGGTCCGTGCGCGCGATGTCTGCAGGATCGCCGCTAAGCGCGACCCAACGAAACGGCCCCTTCCCTTCGCAGAAGAGCGGGCGGATGTATTCCGGCACGAACCCCGGAATCTCGAACGCGTTTTCGACTCCCGCTTTCCGCGCCTGTGTGCGGAGGTTGTTACCGTAGTCAAAGGTGATCGCGCCGCGTTTCTGCAGCGCCAGCATGGCCTCCACGTGCACCGCCATCGAACGCATGGAGCGCTCAATGTATTCGTCGGGATTCGACCCCCGGAGCTCGAGGGCTTGGGCGAGTGTGATCCCATGCGGCACGTAGCCATTCAGCGCGTCGTGAGCGCTGGTTTGGTCCGTCAACACATCCGGCACGATGTCGCGCGCGAGGAGTTCAGGCAGAACGTCTGCGCAGTTGCCGACGAGCCCTACGGAGAGCGCGTCGCCGCGCGCGCGCGCGTCCTCGAACATCCCCATCGCTTCATCGAGCGAATGCGCGATCGCGTCGCAATAGCCGCTGCTTAGCCGCTTCTCGATTCGCGTCTCATCAACATCGATACCTAAGAACAACGCGCCGTGCATTGTCGCCGCGAGCGGCTGCGCACCGCCCATTCCACCCATCCCGCCGGAGACGATCAGCTTGCCCTCCAGCGATCCGCCGAAGTGCCGCACCGCCGCGGAGCCAAAGGTCTCGTATGTCCCCTGCACAATTCCCTGGCTGCCGATGTAGATCCACGAACCAGCAGTCATCTGGCCGTACATCGTGAGGCCAAGTCGCTCGAGTTTGTTGAACTCGGAGTAGTTCGACCATTGGCCGACGAGATTCGAATTCGCGATCAACACGCGCGGTGCTTCCTCGTGGGTGCGGAAGCTGCCCACCGGTTTGCCCGATTGAATCAGCAGCGTTTCGTCGTTCTCGAGTTCACGTAGCGACGCGACGATCGCATCGAAGGCCTCCCAGCTGCGCGCCGCTCGACCGGTGCCGCCGTAGACGATCAGCTCCGCCGGATTCTCCGCGACATCTGGATCGAGATTGTTCATCAGCATCCGGAGGGCAGCTTCCTGATGCCAGCCCTTGCAGCTGAACTCGCTGCCGCGCGGCGCGCGGATCACGCGATCGCTCACATCTCCTCCATTCCGCTGTCGAATTCGCCAGCGCGAATTGCTGCGGCCACGCGCGCGACATCCGCATACATCGCGCGGTCTTCCTCCAGCGGCCGCGCCAGTTTGCGCAGCGTTTCGTACGCACGCTCCACGCCCGCTCCGCCTTTCAGCGGGCGTCGATATTCCAAAGCGGTGCCGCCGGCCAGAAGCTCAATCGCGAGCGCACTCTCCGCGTTATCGACAATCGTGCGCAGCTTCAGTGCAGCGGTCATACCCATCGAGACGTGATCTTCCTTCCCGCCGGATGTCGGCAGATTGTCGACGCTCGCCGGATGCGCGAGCACTTTCGCTTCGTTCAACAACGCCACCGCGGCGACATGTGGGATCATGAAGCCTGATTGCATACCAGCTTTCGGCGCCAGGAAGGCGGGCAGCCCTTCACTGGTATCGGGGTTCACGAGCCGATCGGTGCGGCGTTCGCTGATACTCATCAAATCGGCCACGACGATCGCGGCGTAATCAAACGCGAACGCCAGCGGCGCACCGTGGAAGTTTCCACCGGAGATCACCTCTTTTTCCTCAGCGAAGACAAGTGGGTTGTCGGTTGCCGACGCCGATTCAATCTCGAGAACTTCTTCGCAATGCGCGAGTGCTCCTCTCACCGCGCCGTGCACTTGCGGCATGCAACGCAGGCTGTACGCATCCTGCACGCGCGGATCATCATGGACGTGAGATTCGCGAATCTCGCTGTCGCGCAGCAGCCAGAACAAGTGTTTTGCCGCCGCACATTGGCCAGGATGCGGACGCGCATCGTGGATGCGCGAGTTATAAGCTGCAGGCGTTCCCTTTAGCGCCTCGAGCGCCATTGCGCCGACGACATCCGCGACTCGCGAAAGGCGTTTTGCACGCAGCAATGCGAGCCCGCCGACTGCGTGCATCGCCTGCGTGCCATTCAACAGCGCGAGTCCTTCCTTCGCTTCCAAGGTTACCGACGCCAAACCTGCGCGACGCAGTGCATCAGCACTAGGCATCCACTGCCCTTTGTAGAAAGCCTCACCTTCGCCAACGAGCGCGAGCGCGAGATGCGCGAGCGGTGCGAGATCGCCGCTTGCGCCGACGGATCCTTTCTCCGGGACCATGGGATGCACTCCCCGATTCAGCATTTCCACGAGCAGCTGGATAACCTCGAGCCGGATGCCGCTAAATCCGAGCGTCAGAACGTTTGCACGCAACAACATCATCGCGCGCACTTCGGGCTCCGCGAGAGGGTTGCCGACCCCGCAAGCATGGCTGCGCACAAGGTTTAACTGCAGCTGTCGCAGATCGCTCCGTGCGATATGAACCTCCGACAGCTTTCCGAAACCGGTGTTCACGCCATAGACGATCGCGTCCCCATGCGTGATCTCGTCGATCACCCGGCGCGAGGCGTGGATGCGGTCGTGAGCTGCCGCACCGATCTGCACTTCCGCGCGATGCAACGCCACCGCGGCGATGTCGCCTAACGAGAGTCGCTGCCCGGTCAATTCCACGCGCTCACCTTAGACACAACTCTGTGAAAGGGAAGGCACCGACCAATGCGGAAAAGAAAAAGGCCAGACCGACGAATCGACCTGGCCTTTAGAGTTATAGCTATCCGGAGACGGACAACTGAGGACTACTTTGAGTAGGTGCTGCGAGTCGACGACGCTGCCATCGTCTCTTTTTTCTGTGCGCAAGCGCCCAGGGTCAACGCGCTGGCTGCGATCGCCAGGATCATCACTGCTTTAAAAAGTTTCATCAAATAATTCGCCTCCTTTCCGAGCAAGTTGCTGCCGACATTTAGGCAGGTCACTCCGACCGTGCAACGCTTTTCTCGTGCTTTTTTCTGGCACGGCTAACGAGAGATGGAGCTGCGATTACCACCGGCGTTCCGATATCGACAAGCTCGTAAAGCTCTGCGACATCGGCGTTTCGCATCCGGATGCAGCCGTGGCTCGCAGGCCGGCCGATCGATTCCTCGTGGTTCGTGCCGTGGATGT
The DNA here is from genome assembly GCA_046262215.1 of Chthoniobacterales bacterium. Classification (GTDB taxonomy): domain Bacteria; phylum Verrucomicrobiota; class Verrucomicrobiia; order Chthoniobacterales; family UBA10450; genus JACCTI01. Next base: position 5,919 of record JBHENE010000180.1, read on the forward strand.
AAACGTAGCGGCTGTAGGTGTTCGCGTTTGCTTCCTCCAGCCCGTCGAGCCAGAGGATCCGCGACATCACGAGGTCGTCGCCGCTCAGCATCTCGGCCGTCGGGCGAAGTGCCACGCGGCTTTTGTAGGCCGTGTCGATCGACTCGCCGGCGCCGATCTTTTCCGCAATCCGAAACCGCCCGGTTGGGGTTTTGAAACTACCTTCTTCAGAGCCGAGGCCGTACTTCGAAGTCGAGATCGGAAAGGCGCGCTCGGTGGCGCGACCGCGCTTCAAGCTCAGCTGCTGTTTGGCGACGGAGATGTAGATGCTTTGTTGCGCGCTTTTTTTCACGTGGACCGGCGATAGACTGCACCCGCGCATGAAAAAAAGCTACGACATCGCAATCGTCGGCGCGACCGGCGCGGTCGGCGTGGAGCTGCTCGATGTGCTACGACGCCGTGCGTTTCCAGTGCGGAAGTTACGGCTTCTTGCCTCCGCGCGTTCGGCGGGTAAGACGATGCAATTCGGCGGCAAAGACGTTCCAGTCGAGGAGTTACGGGAGGATTCGTTTGCCGGCGTGGAGCTCGCTTTCTTCAGCGCTGGCGGCGACATCTCGCGTCGATTCGCACCGCTCGCCGCCGCAGCCGGCGCGGTCGTAATCGATAACTCGTCTGTGTTCCGCATGAACCCCGAAGTGCCGCTCGTGATCCCGGAGATCAATGGCGCGGACGTGCGAGAGCATCGGGGGATTATTGCGAATCCGAATTGCACGACCGCGATCACCTTGATGGCGCTTGCTCCGCTGCACCGGGTGTTCGGCGTGCGGCGGGTGTTCGCATCGAGTTATCAGGCCGTTTCCGGGAGCGGCGCGCGCGCGATTAGCGAACTGCAACGGCAGGTGAAACAAACGCACGAAAACGGGCCGGTGACTGCTGAAGTTTATCCGCACCCGATTGCGTTCAACGTCCTCCCCCACGTCGATTCATTTCTGGAAAGCGGCTACACCAAAGAAGAGATGAAGATGCAGGACGAAGGGCGTCGCATCATGCATCTGCCGCATTTCCGCGCCTCGGTGACTTGTGTGCGGGTGCCGGTTTACCGCGCGCACAGTGTCGCCGTCAGCGCGGAGTTTGAACGCGCTGTGTCCGTAACCGAAGCGCGTGAAGTGCTGGCTAATTCGCCGGGGTTAGACCTCGTCGACGAGCCCGCGAACCAACGTTACCCCATGCCGCTCGTTGCCGCGGGCCGCGACAACTGCGCGGTCGGAAGGTTGCGCCGTGACTGCGCTTTTGAGAATGGCCTCGCGTTCTGGGTGGCCGGCGATCAGTTGCTAAAAGGCGCGGCGCTGAACGCCGTCCAGATCGCGGAGCTGCTCTAAAGGAAAACGGCCCCGGATCGCTCCGGGGCCGCTCATCTGGATACGTGGACGTCTATTGTCCCGGCTGAGGCTCAGGTTCCTGGTCGCCCTTTTTCTTCTTTTCACCCTTTTCGGGTCGGACATTGCCGCCCTGCGGCGCTGGTCCGCGAGGTTCCGGGCGCACATTCGGCGGAGGCATTTGCGGGCGCGGCGGTTCTGGTCGCCGTTCGGGCGCCTGCTCGCGTTGCGGCGGTCTCGGCGGTGCAACTTCGCGCACGACTGGCGGCGGTGGTGGCGGTGCAACGTTCATCCGCTCGGCTTTCTTTCCGCCATTTCCGCGACCCTGATCTTCACGCGGAGGCGGCACGGGCGCGGATATCGGTGCGTCGGCTGCTCGCTCCGGACGCACTATTTCAGCCGGCGGAGCGGGCCGATCTTTCTTGCCTTTGCCCTTATCCGGCGCAGCGGGTTTGATCTCTGGAGCAGCGGGACGCGGCGGTGCATCCGCTACTGGAGCCGCAGCGGCCGGAGCTGGTGGAAGGTCGCGCTTGCGATTACCTCTCTTGCCCTTTGGATCGACCGCGGCTGGAGCGGCGGTATCTTGGGCAGCTGCCTCAGGCGCCGTCAATGCACCGGCTGGTGGAGCGACGGGAGTGCGCGGCTGTTTCGCATCAGGTTTGTTGTTCTTACCTTTGCCGCGCGGGTCGGCTGGGGGCGGAGTAAACGGCGTCGCTCCAAGGGCCGCAGCCGTCTCCGTCGCAGGAGGGATCGCAGGCTGGCCCGGGCGGTTCTTCCCGTCGCGGCCGTTCTTTCCTTTGCCATTCTGTGCTGCAGCGCTCGCCGGTGTGGCAGGCGAAGCCGCTGTTCCAGCCGCTGGAGAGGCTGGAGTTGCCGGAGTAACGCCGGAAGGGTTCGGTGACGCGCCCGCGAGCGCCGCAGGGTTCGTCGGCTTCAGCTGCGGGGGCGGAATGACTTTAGGATTCTCAGCCTTCATCTTTTGCTGGAGTTCAGCCTTCGCCTTCGAGTCAGCAACGCCAGACCAGCCAGTCTCGACATCGCTTTTCGCGAATTTCGCTTTTACGACTTTCGGCGCATCGCCTTGCGGCGCCGCCTGCACGGTCATCGGCGCGGCGACAACTAGCTTATCGCCCTGCACCTTCGTCAGTTCGCCCGATTGCGCTGCGGCAGCATAGTCAACGTTGGTTGGCCGCTCGAGACTGAGTCGCTGAATCGGCCTCGCCGAATATGCGCTGAGAGTCGCGTAATCCGGGCCGTAATTGTATACGGTCGAGTTGTTATACGTGATGTTAGTCACGTTCACCGTCTGGTTGATATAGGCGACGTTCTGATCGTAACCGTAGATTCGTTCGCGCAGCAACGGCTCGCCGATGTAGCGCACGTTCACGAAGTTGTAATAGGAAGGGCCGATGTCGAAGTCGATGTCGACACTTCCGCCGATCGCGCGCCCTTCATAGACGATTTCGCTACCACTCGCTCCGTAGCGTGGAGGCAGCGGCGCCCAGCCGACATAATCACCGCCGGTCCGCCATGACACCCAGGCCGGACCCCATTCGCGACCTGGGACCCAGACCCAACCGCTATTCCGCACCCGAGCCCACCGCCCGTAGTGATAGGTCGCCCAGCCGAAGCTTTCATAGGACACCCACGTCCAGCCGACGTCGGTATAAGCCCAATAGCCGTCGGAGTAAGGACGCCAGTTCGAGTTGCTGACCGCGATAGTTGGTTGCCAGCAATAGCCGTAATCACCGACATCAATCCAGCTCCCGTCGGATCCGAGGTTGTTGTAGAAGAAGTCGATTGATACATCGACGCGCGCTTCTGCCTGTGGCGCAGTCGGCCAAAGCAATGCCGCTAGTGCGAATGCGAATAGTAGTCTTTTCATAGTTGAAGTTGCTCCTCAGTTAGACCCCGGCGGCGAGGGGTTATTCATCTCTGTTACGAGCTATAAACCGGTTTCGCTCGCTTTGGTTGCGGTAAGTTACGACAGCGTCTCGCGGCCACTGCCGTCGACGCCTAACGAGCCCGCAGCACCACGAATGAGCGCGTGCGATGTCGGCAAACCGACAGCACATGCGTGCCATTCGGATCGAGCGAACCGACGACCTTCTTGTAATCGGCGACCGTCGGGACCGGCTGCTGGTTCACCTCTTCGATGACGTCGCCTTTGCGCAGCTCTCCCGAATCGTCGTCGGAATTCGTCACCACGACACCGCGCACTCCCGGCGGCACATCAAGCCGTCGCGCCAGGTCCGAAGTTAATTCACCGACTTCGACACCGGCAAGCGGCGCCTCGTCCTGCAGATCATCTTGATCAGGACCCGGCTGAGTCGGCGGGTTCTGCGGCGCTGGTTGTGGCTGTCCAGGGAGTGGCTGAGGCGGCTGATTCGATGGAAGCGTACGCGAATTTTGATAATCGATCGGCTGCTCTTTGAGCTGCGTCGTAACGATCAACGGCTTGCCGTTCCGCACCACCTCCAGCTCGATTTTTTTGTCCAATCCCACCTGCGACACGAGACTGCGGAGGGCCGGGAAGCTGCTCACCTCGCGGCCATCGAACTTCTTGATCACATCTCCGCGCTGCAGCTGCGCCTCCGCCGCCGGCGAGCCGGGGACGACATCTTCCACGACGACGCCGTCGGTCTCGCGCTCCGCCTCATCCTGCTGAAGTGTGCGCGTCTGGATTCCGAGATAGCCGCGGATGATCCGACCCTGCTTCAACAGGCTCTCCAGCGCCGTGCGGACAGAATTGGACGGAATCGCGAACCCAATTCCCTGCGACCCGCCGCTACGCGAAATGATCGCGGTGTTAATCCCGACAATTTCACCGCGGAGATTGATCAGTGGACCGCCGCTGTTTCCCGGATTGATCGCCGCGTTCGTCTGCAGAAAATCGCCAAAGCCGTCGACACGATTGGGCCGTCCCTTTGAGCTAATGATGCCGTCGGTGACAGTTTCCTCGAAGCCGAATGGATTGCCGATTGCCAGCACAAAGTCACCGGGCTGAACCCCGTCCGAGTCGCCGAATTTCAGCGGCTTCACGCCGGGGTCATCGACCTTTAAAACCGCCAGATCCACTTGCGCGTCAGCGCCTACCAGGCGCGCCTTCTTCGTATGGCCGTCGCTCATCTGCACCTCGATTTCGTCGACCTGATCGACGACGTGATTGTTCGTGATGATGTGACCTTCGGTCGAAACGATCACGCCCGAACCAAGCGAGTTCTGCACCGTCGCTTGCTCACCCGGATTCCGGAATTGGCGCGAGTTCCGATAGAAGAATTCGAACGGGTCGAGCCCCTGCCGACGCATCGGCACTTTCTTCGTCGTCTTAATGCTCACGACCGAGGGCAATACGCCAGCGACCAGCGCGCGACGTTCGCGATTCAGCGCGTCGAGTGTCGGAATGTCCTTCGGCTCCACGCTCGCATTGGAAGCGAGAGTGTATTTCTCCGGAGTCGCGCGCGCCACGAGGTTGAGCCCGCCATGTTTCAGACGGTAGTCGTAGAGCGCAGAAATCGCAGCACTCAGTAGAGCAACGAAGAGGAGAAATTTCAGAAGGTTTTTCATCAGCTAACGTTGGAAAAAGTTCGGCCTTCTTGTTCGACAACCAACCTGCGGAAACGTTGATTCTCAGGCGCTTCGAGCTTCGGGTCCCACTCCAGAATCGCATTCGCCGCCGCGCGCGCACGTTGCATTAACTGGAAGTCGGTTTTCAGATTTCCGAGCTTCAGTGCAGGCAAGCCGCTTTGCGCGGTCCCGAGCAGATCACCCGGCCCGCGCTGATCCCAGTCCGCCTCCGCTACGTCGAAGCCGTTACTGGTTTTCTCGAGCACGCCGAGCTTCTTGACGGTCTCCGGAGATTTGTCCGCCGCCGTCAGCAACACGCAATACGACTTGTGCTCGCCGCGTCCGATCCGGCCGCGCAGTTGATGCAGCTGCGCGAGCCCGAAACGCTCCGCGTTCTCGATCAACATCATCGTTGCGTTCGGAACATCGACGCCGACTTCAATGACCGTCGTGCTGATCAACACGCTCGTCTCGCCGCGGCGGAAACGTTCCATAATTTCCTGTTTCTGCGGCGCCGCGATTCTCCCATGCAGCAGGTCGCATCGGAACGGTCGCAAGCGCTCGCACCAAGTCTCGAATTCCGCCGCTGCCGCCTTCGCGTGGAGCTTCTCGCTCTCGTCGATCAGCGGGTAGATCACGTAAGCCTGTCGTCCCGCTTCAAGCTGGCTGCGCAAAAACGTGAGCACTACGCCGATCTTCCCACTGTCACGAACTGCCGTGATAATTTTGCCGCGATTCGAAGGCATTTCATCGATCACGGAGACATCAAGGTCGCCATAGACTGTCATAGTGAGAGTCCGCGGAATCGGCGTAGCCGTCATCACTAAAACATCCGGCGTAGGGTCCCGTGCCGTGAGTCGCGCGCGCTGCGACACACCAAATTTATGCTGCTCATCGATCACAACCAACCCGAGATTCTCGAATGTCACGCCCTCGTAAAGCAGCGCATGCGTGCCGATGATGATGTGCTGTCGCCCTTCCGGGGAGCGCAGGCTGCCTGCCTGCCGTTCGCTGGTGCCAGCGGCGAACATCTTCGCGCCCGAACCACCGCCACCAGCATCCGGCGACCAAACCCACGCATACTCCTCCTCCTCAAGCACGATGTTGGCATCCCAAGGATTCCTCGTGATGTAGGCAAACTTCTCGTGCAGATCACCCTCTGA
>JBHENE010000181.1:0-23572 GCA_046262215.1 Chthoniobacterales bacterium
GGTGAGCGGCGATACGACAGCGGGCGGATTGCGGCGGATGGATTGGGCGTTGCAGCGGAAAATCGACGTGCTCGTGCTTGAACTCGGCGGCAACGATGGCCTGCGTGGGCAGCCGGTCGTGAACATCAAAGCGAATCTCCAAGCGATGATCGACAAAGCCAAAGCAAAGGAGCCTGAGGCGAAGATCGTGATCGCTGGGATGCAGATGCCGCCCAACGTAGGGGCGCAATATGCCGAGCAGTTCCGCCAGGTCTTCTTCGACGTCGCGAAGGAGAACAAGGCCGCGATGATCCCGTTTTTGTTGGAAGGTGTCGGAGGAATCCGCGACCTGAACCAGCCGGATCTGATTCACCCGAATGCGGCGGGTCACCGGATCGTCGCGGATGTGGTTGAGAAGACGATCGAGCCGCTCCTGCGCGACAGCTAGCAATGCAACTGGACGGCTGCACCGCGCTGATCACGGGCGCATCAGCGGGGCTCGGCAGCGAATTCGCACGGCAGCTTGGACCGCGTGCGAAATGCCTGGTGCTGGTCGCGCGCCGCGTGAATCGACTGGAGGAACTTCGCGCTGAACTGACGGCAGCGAACGCGAATCTCGCGGTGCACATCCGCGCGTTTGATTTGAGCAACGTTGATGAGGTCAATGCGTTGTCGCCGTGGCTGTGCGAACAGAAGATCACCACCGACCTGCTGATCAACAACGCCGGCGTCGGCGACCACGGCACCTTCGCGACAAGCTCCCTCGATCGCGTGACTGCGATGCTTGCGGTGAACGTCCACGCGTTAACCGCCCTCACCCACGCGCTGTTGCCGGCGATGATCAGGCAGGGACGCGCCGCCATCCTGAACGTCAGCTCCTCCGCTTCGTTTCTGCCGCTTCCGCGGCTCGGAGTTTATGCGGCAACGAAAGCATACGTGACGAGCTTTTCCGAAGCGTTGCGGATGGAGCTACGCGGCACCGGTGTGGAGGTCACCGCGTTGTGTCCGGGACCGGTGCACACCGAATTTGAGAGTGTCGCCGCACGTCCGGAGGGCACACGCGAACTCGCGCCGGACTTCACTTACGTCACGCCAGAAGAAGTGGTCCGTGATGCTCTTGCCGCGGTCGAAGGCGACAGGGCGCTCGTCATACCCGGCTTCATCATGAAGCTCGCGATGGCACTCGTTCGTCTCACACCGATGCCGGTGCTCCGCCTTGCGGCGCGGGTCGCTCGCTGACGCCGCTAATATTTCACCGAGCAGCCGTATGGCTTCGTCGTCGGATTGCTCAGCGGTTGGTGGGCCATCGCTTCGGTGATCGCAGTTCGGACGTAGTTCTTAGCGCTGGCGATGTCGGCGGGATTGGCGGTTGGCTTATCGTCGATTGCGCCCTGATAGATGAGCTGGCCATCGGGATTAATCACGAACATATGCGGCGTGTTCTTCGCGCCGTAAGTCTGACCCGCCTTGCCGTTGGCATCGAGCAGCAGTGCCGTCGAGTTCATCTTCAAGTCCGCCATCGTCTTGTTCGCAGCGTCCGGTGTCAGATTGCCTTCTTTGCCCGCCGCGGATGAATCGATTGTAAGCCACACGACGCCTTTTCTGGCAGCTTCCTGCTGCAGCTTCTGCATGTTGCCGCTGCCGTAATGCTTTTTCACGAACGGGCACTCGGGATTGAACCATTCGAGCACGACGTATTTGCCTTTGTATTCCGAGAGCGTGTGCGTTTTGCCCTTCGCGTCAGCGACGGAGAAGTCTGGCGCGGCGCTGCCGACGCGCGGGGATTCGGCAGCGAATGCGACCGTCGCGATGGTGGAGGTGAGAAGAGCGATGAGCAGCTTTGTTTTCATAGATTATTTAGCAGCCATCCGCGCTGCGACGGTTTCGAGTTTTTCGAGGACAATGTTTTTAGTGAGCAATTCCGGAAAGACGATCGGGTCGGCCGTTCTCCCAGCGGGATACAGCACGTAGAGTGGGACACCCGGACGGCCAAACTGTTGCAACATTTTTGTGATCGCCGGATCGGCGTTCGTCCAATCGGCTTTGAATTTCACAATGCGGCGGCGCTGAAATGCTTCCCGAACAGCGTCGCTCTCCAGCACGGTCGCTTCGTTGAATTTGCAGGTAATGCACCACGCAGCGGTGAAGTCGATAAAGACGGCGGAGCCGCGCGCGAGCTCGGCGTCTAACTTCTCGGCGGTGAACGATTGCCACCCTCCAGTTGCTTGCGCGACGACCGGGTCGACCGCCGCGGCGGCGAATTTCGCGCCGATGAAATACGCGCCGCTGCCGAACACGAGCGCGAGCATGAGAACGACCACGAACGCTCGCCGAGCGACGGACGCGAGCGGCGTAATAAACGCACCTTTCATCCAACACGCGACGCTCACGACGAGCAGAAAACACGAGGTCCAGATGACTGCGCTCAGGCCGCGTTGCGCGCCGAGAACCGAGAGCAGAAACAACAGCGTCGCCATCAGCAGGAAACCCATCAGCTGCTTCACCCGCTCCATCCACGCGCCAGGCTTAGGGAGAAATTTCAGCCAGCCCGGCTGGGCGGAGAGCAGCAGATAGGGCGCGCTCATTCCAGCAGCGATCGCGACGAACATCAGAAGGATGAGCCACCCTGATTGTGTAAAGGCGAACCCGAGCGCGGTACCGAGAAACGGCGCGGTGCACGGCGTCGCGAGGATCGTCGCGAAGATGCCCTGGAAGAACGAACCGGCGTCGCCTTCACGCGAACTCCAACCAAGCAAGCCGCGGTTTGCGCTTTGCGGTAGCGAAAGCTCGAAAACGCCGAAAAGATTCAGCGCGAACACCAACACCAGCACGCTCATCGCGAGCACGAAGTAGGGGTTGGTGAATTGGAAGGCCCAGGTGATCACGTGACCGGCGCTCTTGAGCGCGATCAGCAGCAGTGCGAGGCCGATGAACCAGACGAAGATGCCGGCGACGAAGGAAAGGCCGCTGCGAAAGATGCGGCGGCGGCTTTGTCCCGCGTGCTGGATGAATCCAAAGATCTTAAGGGAAATCACCGGCAGCACACACGGCATCAGGTTCAAGATGAAGCCGCCGATAAAACCGAAGAGGAGGAACTTGGCGATCAGCCGGAAATCGACAACCGGTTGGATCGCTGCCGCCATCACCGCTGCGCCGCTGAGGGACCAGGCGCTGCGATCCGGAGCATCGGCACTGCGGCCGAAGACGACGACGCCGGGAATCGACGAGACGCTTGCATCGGTCGTCTCGACGGGAATGCGGAACGTGACGCCGTCGGGATCTCGTTCGGTTGCAGGATGACCGACGACGACCGCTGCAGGCGGCAGCGGGTGAAACTCCACGATTGGCTGACTCGCGAGGACCTTGCTCTGCACGTGCAGGACAAGATCATTCCCCGCTCGTGACCATGATGCCGCGGCGACGTCGTTCGCCGGCCATGGCTGCGGAAGAGAGCGCTCAGCGCGGGCGAAAAGTTCCTCGTTCGCGGGAGCCGCACTCGGCGCGATTGGCAACTCGAGCTGCAACTGGGTTCCGCCCGGAATGCAGATCTTCTCGCACACGAGCCAGTTCGCCTCCGTCGAAAGCGTGGCCGGAGCGTCGCCGAGAGAGGTCGGCGGCGTGATTTCCTGCGTCAGCAAAACCTCGTCGTGATAGCCGTAAATATCGATGTCACCGGGTTCGCTGATGCGGAGCGCAGTCGGCCATTGGATCTCGCCGATTTTCCAATCCGGCGACAGCTTCCATTTCAGCTCCGTCGGAATCCCCGCATCACCCGGAAACTTCCAGTAGGTGTGCCAACCGGGAGCCATCCGCAGCAGCAAGCCAACGCGGAACGGCTTGCCGGGAACAACGGCCGTGCTGTTGGAGATCAGCTGCGCATTGACCAGCTCCCGGCCGCCGTAAACCTGTGCGCGGCTCGGCGTTATTGCGAACGACGACAAGGCCGCCACCAGGAGCAGCCAGAGGCCGAAGGAACGAGACGCTCGCACGCGAGTCCCTACCATCAGCACGGGTGCGCGGCAACGAGGCAGCTGGCCCGCGGCATGCTCTCAAGCAGGTATGCGCGCGATGGTTTTGATCTGTTTGCTGAGCGCAGCTTTAGCCGGCGTATGGGTGATGAAGTCGCAAGGAGGCGCTGCGAAACCGGTGCCAGAGCCGAAGCAGCAAACCAGCGAACACAATTGGGCGAAGCACTCGCTCGATCGCACTGCCGAGCTGAAACAGCAGATTGCGCAGCAGCAAAAAGAGGACGCCGCCCGTTAGGCGTAAACTGCGCGCCTCTAGGGCTCGTTCCGTCCCGCGAGCTTCGCGCGGATTGCGGCTTTGAATTCCGCCGGCGCCATCGCCTTCTCGTTGCCGTTAGCAGCGGCGTGCTCATCCTGCCCGACGTTCTTTACGTCGCCTAAGGCACGCCCGCCATTCGTCATCAATTTCTCGGCTCCAGTGGTCTGATCCTTCTCGATGCGGTAGCGGCCATGCATGATGCCCACGAGCGGGATGAACTGCTCACCGTTATGCTGCACGAAGAGGATATCGCGATCGCCTGGCTTGAACTTCGGCGAGTCGCTTACTTCCATGGTCGTGCCGTCGACCGTGCCGCCGAGCATTTGGATCGTGTAGCTAGCCCCGGGGCTGCCCTTGAGCGCGTCTTCGACCTTGAAAGTGACGTTGGTGATGATGTGACGTTGCGCGCCTTCGCCGATCCACTCCGATTTTGAATCCGTGCACGTGCCTTGGAAGATCAACTCGGCCTCGTTCACTAGCTCAGTGAACGACGGAGGGATCACAGTCGTAGCGCGAGAGAAATTGACGCTCAGGGTCGTCACCGCAGCGATCAAGAACAGGCGAAGAGTTTTCATAAGTATCAGGCGATTTGTTTAACTCAGAAGGTTCACACGGGTTGCGCGGAAGATCGAGCGGTTATTCAGCTCTCTACGGTTCGAGATCGAATACTTCAACCAAGCCAACGCCGGTGGCGCCGTTCGCGCCGCGAACGACCGCGGTGTAACTCCCCGGCGCAAGGTTCGCAATCGCGGCGCTTTCGAGAGAATTCGGCGGCGGCACTCCGCTCGCGGCGATTTCGGCGGCTTGCGTTCCAGTGCTCCAATTGTCGTTCGCGATCACGAGATTGCCCGCGCCGTCGCGGATTTCGAGAATTGGATTCGCCAGCGCACCGTTGATGCCGTTTGCGGTCAGCGACGGCCCTAGTGCGCGGACAATGACTTTCTTTGACGCGGTTCCCTGCACGATCAATCCGCCGATCATCGCTTGATCTCCCGCCCCGATCCGCCCACGCGTCGAAATGTTCACCAACCGTGTCGCGGTCGCGTCGAGTTCGTATGCCTCGACGATCGCGATGCCTTGCTCCCCGTTGCGCCCGTGCACGACAGCGGTGTAGCTGCCAGCTGGCAACGTCGCGATTAGCGCTGACTCCGCCGCTACGACAGGCGCAACACCGCTCGCGGTGATCTGCGCCGCCTGCGTGCCGGACTGCCAATCGTCGTTGCTCATGATCATGGCGCCGGCGGAATTGTAGAGCTCGAGAACCGGATCCGACATTGCGCCGGAAACGCCAAGGTTGGTAAGCGACGGCCCGACCGCGCGGATGATCAGCTTCTTCGGATCAGACCCAGTGACGATGAAGCCGCCGATCAGCACGTTCTCATTCGTGCCGACGTTCATGCGGGTCGAGATGTTCGCGAGATGACTGACACTTGATGGCACAGCTGTCGGTGTCGGTGTCGGCGTTGGTGGCAGCGGCGTTGGCGTCGGGGTTGCAGTCGGCGCAGGGGCGGGCGTTGGGACGGGATTAGTCGGCGCGCCGTACATCGACTGAACGCCAGCGATATCGTCCGGTGCCAGGACATAGCGGTCGCTGATCATCGCGTTCATCACAGCGTCTCCCGTCGTGTGGTTCAGGCCAATGCCGTGCCCCAGCTCGTGCAGAAACACACGCCCGATGTCTGCGATCGCCGTGCCGCCACCGATCGGGAATTTCAAGGGGCCGGTGTAGCTATCGAAAACCATCGCCTGATTAAAGAGCACGTCCGCCTCAATCATCGTCGAGCCGGACATCATATAGTATGTGACCGCGAGTGTGCTCGGGCCGAATGAGCTGCCGTAGACGCTCGTGGCGAACGCGACCGTGTTCACGCGGTCACCCTTGGTGGCCGTGCCTGCGGCTCCGGCAACGCTGCTCAAGTGGATTGCGCCGACGCGCTGGTTCCAGGCCTCGATCGCTGGAGCGATTGCCGTGTTCCAGTTCGTTGTACCATCGAGCAGGGTGCGTGGTGAATCGCCGAGGCGTAATTGGAGACTGACTTCGCCGGGAGCCCACTTGTAACCCGAGAGCGTGTAGGCCTCGGCACGTGCGCCGAACATCGCCAACATGCTGGAGCCGATCGCGAGGAGGGCGCAGACGCTGCTCCCGCGACGTCCCGCTCGGAGTGCAGATCGGTTCCCGGTGCGAAGCATATCGCTCGTAAAAGCAGGAAGCGTACGCAAACGCTGCCGCAACTCTGCTTTTCTGGAAATTATGTAATTGGCCGCTTTTTACGGCACAATGAAAACCTGGTGTGTGTAAGGATCTTTGGCCTTGTCCCCAGATTTATAGCCTGTCACGTCGATCATGCCGCCCTTCGGATCGATGCTATAGACGAACCCCGGCTTACCCGGAACAGCGCGAGCCGTCGGGAAGTCCGATGCACCTGCGCTGGTCGAACTCTTCGGCGCGGAAGGTGATGGACGCGGCGTAGTCGTCGCTGCCGTTTCGGTGCGGGCCGCGGTGGTTGGGCGCGGCGTAGCGTTCGCGCGGCTTTCCGTCTCGGTGCGGCGAGTCGCGGGGGTCGAACGCGGCGGCGGAGTCGAGGTGCTGATCGGCCGCCCGGGGTTGGCGACATCGGAATTGCTGGCCATCGTCCGCTCACGAGTCGTCGTGGTGGTCGTCGTCTGATCCGGTGGATCAATGCGCTCGCGCACGAAACGCGCTGGCGCATCGATGACGCGGAACGTTTTCACCGCTGCCGTCTTCGCGGTGTGACAGCTGGTGAGTGCGACCGCGCTGAGAATTAAGAGCCGTGCAGCGAGAACCATGCGCGGAGTCTTATCGAACTCGCGCGAGTCTCACCAGCGAAATTCTCGCCGATCTGCAAACGATGCTTACCGGAGCGGCGCGGGATAGACAGCGGGGCTGACGTTTCCGTCTTTATCGACTGCGCAAACCCCGAAAAGATAGTTGTCTTTCGATACTTTGGGGATCGTGAACCGCGTCACATTTCCGGCCGGCGCAGATTGCTGCCAAAGCGGAGCGGTCGTTTCGCGCCACACGACCTGATAGCCGGCGATGTCCGGCTCGCTGTTCGCGCGCCAGGTGAGCGTCGTGTCGTTTGTGAGCTCTTTCGTTTCCACCTTGACCTCTTTCGGTGCGGCCGGCGCGAGCGCGAGCGAACCGAGCGCGGCGGCATTCACGCGCGCAACTTGCGCGATGTATTCGAAATCGCAGAACTCCGGCAGGTCCCCGATCTTCACGCCATTTTCGGTGCGAAGGTCCTGATGCTGATGACGAAAATCTTCGTTCGGCTCCGTCATCCGCACCGCCGGAAAACCGGCATCGAGGAACGGCGAGTGATCACCACCGCGGAGGTAACGATCCCGGCGATAGACGATATTCACCGTCATCCCGGGCACATTTTTCTCGGCTATCGGCTTGATGAACCGCGCCAGCTCTCGCGCGCTGCTGTCGTTCTCGCCGCCAGTTTGCAGCAACGTGCGCATTTCATCCGTCACTTCGCGGAGCGGCGGCACTCCTTCGGCGAATAGGCGTACGTGCGTTTTATCGACGCGGCCATCATCAGCATGCGAGCTGCCGATGATGTCGTTCGTAATCATGCCGGCGACGTTCCACCCTTTCGCCTTCGCCATCTGCGCCCAATGCGTGGAACCAAAAAGCCCCTGCTCCTCACCGGCGACGGCGATGAAAACCAGTGTCGCATCCCATTGCCGCTTCGACATCACGCGTGCCATCTCGAGCACCGTCGCAGTGCCGGACGCGTCGTCGTTTGCGCCCGGCGCGTCGCCGGTCGCATTTAGCGGATCGGTGACCCGCGAGTCGTAGTGACCAGTCACAACATAAATGCGGTCGCGCGATTCGGGCTGCGAACCGGGCAAGGTCGCGACGACATTCACCACTTGGACCGGCTCCGGGTTCCGCTGCCCCGGTGGCTGCGTGAACTCGTCCATCGCGACTTCGAGCCGTCCGCCCGCGTCTTTGCTGTAGCGCTCGAATTCAGATTGAATCCAGCGCCGTGCCGCGCCGATGCCGCGCGTTTCGCTCGTCGCGTCGGAGAGTGTGTGACGAGTTCCAAAGCTCACGAGCTTGTTGATCGTCGCCTCGATGTTCTTCGGCGAAATCTCGCGCGTGACCTCCGCGATCTGCGGACTGCTCTTCGGTTCGTTGGCGGCGTGGAGGGATGCTGCGATTGCAACGGAGAAGAAAAACATCGTGCGCATATTTCCTCCTACACCTGCTGCAGGCCTTTTACATCCGCGATAAACGCGTCGAGCACGGCGTCGGCGACGTCCCACGAGCACATCAGGCGATACACGTCCGGCTCGATGAACTTATAGAAATGCCAGCCACGCGCGTGCAACTGCGCCACAAGCGGTTCCGGCATGTGCAGGAAGAGCGCATTCGCCTCACGCGGGAACGCGAGTTGCAGGCCAGCTGTGTCGGCTAATTTTTGGGCGAGCCTTTCCGCCGAAGCATTCGCGCGACGCGCATTCTCGAGCCAGACACCATCGCTCAGCAAGCCAGCCCATGGCGCCGCCAGAAACCGCATCTTGGACGCGAGTTGACCGGCCTGTTTCGCGCGGTAGTCGAACTCCTGTGCAAGCTCGCGTTTGAAGAACACGACGACTTCACCGCCGCCGGTTCCGTTCTTCGTCCCGCCGAACGTGAGGACATCCACCCCGGCTTCCCACGTGATCTCTTTCGGCGTGCAGCCTAACGAGGCAACGGCATTCGCGAAACGCGCGCCATCCATGTGCACGAACATCGAACGTTCGCGCGCGAAGTCAGTGATCGCGGCGAGCTCGTCGCGACGATAAACCGTGCCGAGTTCCGTCGATTGCGTGACGCTGATGACGCGCGGCTTCGGCGAATGCAGCTCGCGTTGTTTCAGCAGCGTCGCTTCGATCTCAAAGAGATCGAGTTTGCCGTTCGCGCCGCGGACGGGGAGCAACTTCGAGCCACCGGAAAAGAACTCCGGCCCGCCGCATTCGTCCGTCTCGATGTGCGAGTGCTCGTAGCAGATGACGCTGTGAAAGGATCGGCAGAGCTGCGCCAGCGCTAGGGAATTTGCTGCGGTGCCATTGAAAACGAAGAACGACTCGCAATCCGTCTCGAAAATCTCGCGCACGAGGTCCGAGACTCGCCCTGTCCAACGATCGTCGCCGTATGAAGCGACCGCGTTGGCATTCGCTTCCTCCAGCGCGGCCCAAGCGGGCGGACAGATCCCGGCGGTGTTATCGCTCGCGAGTTCGTATCGATGGTTCACCATCGCGCAGTGTAGAATGACTTCGCGCGCGCGTCATTCCGAGCGGAGCGAAGCGCAGTCGAGGAACCCCGATGCGTAATCTCTCGTTAGGCGACGGGGTCCTTCGACTTCGCTCAGGATGACGAGAAAGCGCCCACGCCCGCGTACAAAGAAACCGCCTGGCGGTAATCCGACGCTCCTACGCAGTCGAATTCGCCAGGCGAATCGCCTCCCCTGCTCAGTCTGCTATGAGCAGCCCCGCAGAAGAAAAATCAGCAGCAGAATCGGGATCGGAATTCCAATCAACCAGGCCAGGATATAGCCCATCGCGCCCGACTCGCCGTTTTCGTTTGGTAGTTTCATAAGTGTTCTTTTTAGCTTCCCACTCAAACTTCGGAAGCGACGTTTCGCGCGGGTGTGTCGCCCATGAATTTTTCCCCGACGGACATAACACCGGACAAACTTTGCCGAACTGGAGGCCCCGCTTTATCGTCGCCGCCATGAGTCCTCTGCAGACCCAAACCGAGCAACGCGGCATGGAGATCTTCCAGCTGGTTGATCGCCACCCGGAATCGATCTTCAGCAAGGCCGGATTCTACCAGCGGATGATGGCCCTCTCGATGAAAGACGAGGCGTTCAAGGTGCAGATGTTCCGCTTCGTCGACGTGCTCGCGTCGCTGACCAAGCCGGCCGACATTGTGCAGCATCTCGACGAATATTTCGCGAAGATGCAGAACAGCTTCACGCCGCTTCTGCAGACGGGCATTCGGGTGGCGAAGATTTTCCCTTGGCTGACGGCGCCGATCCTGCGCTGGAACGTCTCCGGGATGGCGCGTCAGTTTATCTCGGGTCGCAATCCCGAAGATGCTCTGAAGACGTTGCGGAAGAGCCGCAAGAACCGCATCGGGTTCACGGTTGACTTGTTAGGCGAAGCCGTCGTCAGCGAGAAGGAAGCCGATGAATATGGGGAGCGCTGTCTCGCGCTGCTCGAAGGTCTCTCCGCGCAAACGAAAGGCTGGACCGATCCGCTCGGAACGAACACGGAGCTGTTCCCCGTGGTTAACGTTTCGGTTAAAATCTCGGCCCTTTACTCGCAGATGAATCCTGCCGATCCGGCGGATGCGATCGCGCATCTGGCGCCAAAGCTGCGGCCCATTCTCCGGCGCGCGAAAGAGCTCGGTGCGCTCATCAATTTCGACATGGAGAGTTACGCGCATAAGAACTCGACCCTCGATCTGTTCAAGGCGCTCTTTACCGAAGACGAGTTCAAGAACTGGCCGCACGCCGGCATTGTGGTGCAGGCGTATCTGCGCGATGCCGAGCGCGACCTCCGCGACCTGATTGCCTGGGGCCGGCAGCGTGGTACGCGCTTCACTGTGCGCCTCGTGAAAGGCGCGTACTGGGATTACGAACGCATCAAGGCGGCGCAAAACGGATGGACCGTTCCCGTCTGGCAGCAGAAGCCGGAGAGCGACGCGAATTTCGAGACCTGCACACGCGTGTTGCTCGAGAACGAGGACATCGTCACGGCGGCGTTTGGTTCACATAATGTGCGCAGCATCGCCTACGCGCAGGCATTGGCGGAGCAGATGGGCATCGACAAGAGCCGCTTCGAGTTTCAGCTGCTCTACGGCATGGCCGGTCCGATCAAGCGAGCGCTCGTCGAGATGGGTTATCGCGTCCGCGAATACTGTCCGGTCGGCGAGCTGCTGCCCGGGATGGCATACCTCGTTAGGCGGCTACTGGAGAACACTTCGAACGAGGGGTTCCTGCGCGCGAAGTTTTCGGACAACGCTTCTGCGGCGCAATTGCTTCGCGATCCGGCAACGCTCGTCGCCAAGCGCACTGGGGAAGTCTCGACGGTCGGTCCTGACTGGAAGCGCGGCGATCGCCACATCGAACCAGACGGTTCCGACAACGCCCCCTCCACCAACGCGATGTCGCGCGACACGCCTCCGGGGGACAGCTACGAAAACGCGCCGCTTGTTAATTTCGTTCATCACGAGAGCCAGCAGAAGATGCAGGCTGCGCTGCGTGATGTGCGTGCGCGTTTCGGTCAGCAGTATCCGCTCGTCATCAATGGGCAGAAGATCAGCACCGGTAAATGGATGCCGTCGCTGAATCCCACGAACCCGGCGGAGACCGTCGGCTCATGTGCCGAAGCGGGAATTGCGGAAGCCGAGATGGCGGTGAAAGCCGCCCGCGATGCATTTCGGCATTGGTCCCGCGTGAGCGTGGAGCATCGCGCTCAATTACTCGAACGCGCCGCCGTGATCATGGATCGGCGACGTTACGAACTTTCCGCCTTTGAAGTTTACGAGGTCGGCAAACCGTGGGCCGAAGCGGATGGCGACATCCGTGAAGCGATCGATTTCCTGCTCTTCTATGCGCAGCAAATGCGCATCATGGGCCGGCCGAAGCTGACGCAGCATGTCCTCGGCGAGGAGAGCTACCAACATTACTGGCCGCGCGGCGTATCCCTCGTGATTGCGCCATGGAATTTCCCGATCGCCATCCTCGGCGGGATGGTTTCGGCGGCGCTCGTGACCGGTAACGCCGTCATCATGAAACCGGCGGAGCAGTCCGCCGTTTGTGGCGCCCTCTTAATGGAGATCTTCGAGGAAGCAGGCGTGCCTCCTGGCGTCCTCAATCTTCTTTCTGGCGACGGCGCCGTCGTGGGCAATCACCTCGTGAACCACAAGGACGTCGACATGATTGCGTTCACCGGCTCGCGCGAAGTCGGCCTGCACATCTGGGAAGCGGCGGGTCGGACGCTGCCAGGTCAACGGGAATTGAAGCGCGTCATCTGCGAGATGGGCGGGAAGAACGCAGTGATCGTCGACTCCGACGCGGACCTCGATGAGGCGATCGTCGACACCGTGTATAGCGCGTTCGGTTATCAGGGACAGAAATGCTCCGCTTGTGCGCGCTTGATCGTGCTCGAGGAGAACTACGACCGCGTGGTCGAGCGCCTGATCGCGGCGACCGGCAGCTTGCGTGTGGGTAATCCGGAACACCCGGGCATCACCGTAGGTCCGGTCATCGATGAAGACGCCTACAAGCGGATCCAGGAGCGGATTACGCAGGGTAGCAGCGAGGCAAAGCTCGCTTACCAAGGGGTCAACGTGCCGGGCAGCGGTTACTTCATTCCGCCGACCATTTTCACCGAGGTCACGCCCGATTCACGATTGGGCGACGAGGAGATCTTTGGGCCGGTCTTGAGTGTGCTGAAAGCGCGCGATCTCGACGATGCAATCCGCATCGCAAATAGCACGAAATACGCGCTGACCGCCGGCTTCTTCTCGCGTAGTCCGGCTAATATCGAGCGCGTCAAAGCGGAGCTGGAAGCCGGGAACGTCTATATCAATCGCTCATGCACCGGTGCGGTTGTTGGCCGGCATCCGTTCGGCGGATTCAAGATGAGCGGCGGCGGCACGAAAGCCGGCGGCTCGGATTACCTGCTGCAGTTTCTGCTCCCGCGCGTCGTTACCGAGAACATCATGCGACACGGCTTTGCGCCGGAGACGACGCCGAAATACCGCGCCGAGTTCGTTTCTGCCCATCGGAATGGCACTGCGTCCCCGATGAAAACGGATGTTGGTGCGCCGCAACGCGTTTGATCTACACTGCCCATCCATGAGACCGCTCCTCGTCGCCGCTGCTGCTGCCGTCACTCTTTTTCTTTCCGCCTGCGCAAACGACCTTTCGCCAGAGGTGACCGATCGGCCACCTGCTGCGTTCGTCGATCCGTCGGGAGCTGTCCCGCAACACCGCGAGGATCTTCTCGGCGATGGGTCCGTCAACGGAGGCGGTCGGTAACGCGCGATCTCCGCTGCGCGATGCTTTACGTCATCGGAACGCCGATCGGCAATCTCGATGACATCACGCTGCGTGCGCTGAAGGCGCTGAAAGAGGTGGACGTTGTCGCCGCAGAGGACACGCGGCATTCGGGCAATCTGCTGCGGCACTTCGAGATCCGGAAGCCGCTCGTCAGTTGTCATCAGCACAATGAAGCCATGCGCACGGCGGAGCTGGTGGAACGCCTTGCTGCGGGTGAAAACGTCGCGCCGATCACAGACGCAGGGATGCCTGGGTTGTCGGATCCGGGTGCGCGGATCATCCGCGCCTGCATCGAGAGAAGCCTCCCATACACGATTATCCCTGGTGTCTCCGCGATTTTGACGGCACTTGTTGGTTCGGGGTTCCCGCTGGAGAGCTTCTCCTTTCAGGGCTTTCTGCCGGTGAAGAGCGGTGGTCGTGAGCGCGATCTCCGTGCCGCTGCGGAACGCGAAGAGACGACTGTTTTCTTCGAGTCACCTTATCGGATCGCGAAGACGCTGGCCGCCTCCGCCGAGATCATGCCGGAGCGGCAACTGTGCGTCGCGCGGGAGCTGACGAAGAAGTTTGAAGAATTTCGGCAGGGAACGCCAGCGGAGCTACTCGCGCACTACGAAGCGCATCCGGCTAAAGGCGAAATCACACTCGTGATTAGTGGCAGTGCGCCAGCGGCAGCGCGCTCTCGGAATTCCACTTGTCAAAGCGGCCCTAGCGTGTGACTTTTCGCCTCTTTTTCCGAGGAACAGCATGGCTTTTGCAATTATCAAAACTGGCGGCAGACAACATCGCGTCGCCCAAGGCGACATCATCGACGTAGACTTCCTTGATGCCGAGGTGGGTAAAGAAGGCGTTTTCGCAGACGTCCTCTTCGTCGGCGATGGCGATAACATGACACATGGCAGCCCGCTGATCGAAGGTGCGACCGTGACGGGCGAGGTGATGGAGCAGCGCAAGGACAAGAAGGTCATCGCGTTCAAGTATCGCCGGCGGAAGGGCTATCACCGCACCGTCGGCCACCGCCGCAAACTGACTCGCATTAAGATCACCGAAATCAGCCTCGGCTCGAAAAAGTCAGACAAGTAATTATCCAATCTCATGGCTCATAAAAAGGGACAGGGCAGTGTTAAGAACGGCCGCGATAGCGTCAGCAAACGTCTCGGCGTAAAGAAATTCGGAAGCGAAGCAGTCGTCGCCGGCAACATCATCATTCGCCAGCGTGGGACGAAGTTTGAGCCCGGCAAGAACGTGGGGCTCGGCCGCGATTACACAATTTTCGCGCTCGTCGACGGCCGTGTGAAATTCGATCGCGCGGGTCGCCGCGTGAACGTCGAGCCGCTCGAAGCCGCTGCGACCGCTTAGTCGAAGCAGGCAGCTCCAGCGAAATAGTTGCTGAAGAGCAGCGATTGGTCGTTGTGGGGCAGCAAGCGGGTTGCGTATAAAGGCCGCTTTACATGAAGTACAAGACCTACCTTCTCTTCGGTCCTCCCGGCAGCGGCAAAGGCACGCAGGGGAAAACTCTCGGGACTATCCCGCGGTTCTTTCATTGTGCGTGCGGTGATGTCTTCCGCTCGATCGACACCCGAACCGCGGTAGGTCGTGCGTTTCTCGAGTACTCCAGCAAAGGCCAGCTCGTCCCCGACGAGATTACCGTGCAACTCTGGAAAGCACGCATCGACGCCGCTGTTGATGGGCATAATTTCAAGCCCGACATCGACACTCTGGTGCTCGATGGAATCCCGCGGAACGTCGGTCAGGCGAAGATCATGGACGAGCTGATCGACGTCGAAAAAGTGTTTCACCTCTCCTGCCCCAACCGCGATGCGCTCTTCGCCCGCTTGAAGAAACGCGCGCTGAAGGATAACCGTCTCGACGACGCGAATGAGGAAGTGATTAAGCGGCGGCTCGCGACATACGAGGAGGAGTCGAAGCCAATTCTCGGCTACTACGGCAAGGATCGCATCACCTGTATTGACGCAACCGAGCCGCCCGCCAAAGTTCTGCTGCACATCCTCGAGCAGGTAAACGATGGCGCAATGACGCAGTATGAGCCAGCCGCAGCAGTTTGAGAATTTCACCGCCTCGAGTCTCTATTGTGAGAAGTGCAAGGCGGCCATGCCGGTGCGCGAGCGGCTGCTTCTAGTCCTGCCGGATAAGGAAGTTTACGATTACCTCTGCACCGGCTGCGCGTCATCCGTTGGCCAACGCGAAGTCACCGCCGGCGAAAAAATGATGGCGCAGAAAACTGCCGCACGCCGGCCGCGACGACCTGCGACACCGATGCCGCGGCTGCACGTTTAACGCGCCGATGCGCGTCGTCTTCATCGGCACCGGCGACATCGGGTTGCCGGTCCTCCGCTGGTTGCTCGCGAGCAACGTGCACGAGCTCGTCGGCGTGGTCACGCAGCCAGACAAGCCAGTCGGCCGCGAGCAGCGGATTCAGGCGCCGCCGATTAAAGCTGCGCTGGAAGGTCGCGCGGTCCCGATCTTGCAGCCGGAACGCATCAAGCGCGCTGACGCGATCCACGAGATCAACGCGCTTGCGCCGGAAGTGATCGTGGTGATGGCATACGGCCAGATCCTGCCGCGTGCGGTGCTGGAGATTCCGACAGTCGCTTGCTTGAATTTACACGCCTCGCTGCTGCCAAGGCACCGTGGTGCGGCCCCCATTCAGGCCTCCATTGTAGCCGGGGACGCCGAAACTGGGATGACGGTGATGTACATGGATGAAGGCCTCGACACCGGGGACATCATGTTGCAGTCCGCGATCGCGATTTCCCCCGAAGAAACTGGTGGAACGCTGCACGATCGGCTGGCAGAAATCGCTCCGTCTGCGCTCGGGCAGGCCTTTGAGATGCTGGTCGCCGGGGCAGCTTCGCGGATTCCGCAGGATAATGACCGCGCTACTTACGCACCGAAGCTCGAGCGGGAACATGGGTTGATCGACTGGTCCGAGTCAGCTGAAATCATCGAGCGGAAATTCCGCGCGTTCGATCCGTGGCCCGGCGCATACGCGCTGCTCCGTGAGGGTTCCGGCAAAGAGCGGAAGCTAAAGATTTTTCGCGCGTCTGTGGTGTCAAACCCGGCCGCTATCGCGCCAGCAACATTGTTCGCACACGAAGGAAGCGTCGCGGTCACCGCGGCCGACGGCGCACTACTGCTCCACGACGTTCAACTCGAAGGTAAGAAGCGAATGACTGCTGAGGAGCTGCTGCGCGGTCATTCGTGGATCGCCACGGCACCGGTCGCGTGATCTGCCAGAACGCGCGACGCATTTTCCTTCCCAACTTCCCGCCTTCTGGTTGATGTTTCCCGCCATGGAAAGCGACTCCGCCGCGCCTGTCTACAAGCGCATCGTCATCAAGCTGAGCGGCGAAGCGCTCCGCGAACCTGGCTCACGCGAAAATATCTCGCCGCAGATCGTCCGGAACCTGGCGCTGCGGATCAAAGAAATCCACGACCTGGGGGTGCAGACATCGGTCGTGATCGGTGGCGGCAACATCTGGCGCGGGCTATCGGCCAGTCATCGTGGGATGGATCGGACGACCGCGGATTACATGGGCATGCTCGCGACCGTCATCAATGGTCTCGCCTTGAAAGGGGCGCTCGAGGGAGCGGGCATCCAGACGCGTGTCCAGACCGCGATCGAGATGCAGAATGTCGCCGAGCCGTTCATCCTCGGCCGCGCTGTCCGGCATCTCGAACTCGGGCGCGTTGTGATTTTCGTGGCGGGCACTGGGAATCCTTATTTCTCGACCGACACCACCGCAGCATTGCGCGCGAGCGAGATCCGCGCCGACGTGATCCTCAAGACCACGAAGGTTGATGGCATCTACGATTCCGACCCGAAGATGAATCCCAACGCGAAACGTTTCGACCGCATCACCTACAACGACGCACTGACGCAACGGCTGCAGGTCATGGACTCGACGGCGTTCAGCCTCTGTATGGATAACAAGATTCCGATTATCGTGTTCGATATGAACACGCCGAGCAATTTCCGAGACGTCGTGCTCGGCAAAAACGTCGGAACGACCGTCTCGGAATAACGGGCGATTGCTCGTTGCTCACTCTGTCCTGCTGATCGAAAATTACTCCGCATGAGCGCTGAAGAAGTTTTGTTCGAAGCAGAGGAAACGATGGAGAAATCCGTCGACTACATGGTGCACGAGTTCGCCGCTGTCCGGACGGGGAAAGCGTCGCCCGCCCTGGTCGAAAATGTCGACGTGGAAGCATATGGCTCCATGATGAAACTGAAGCAGCTCGCTTTGATCTCGACGCCGGAGCCGCGCTTGCTCGTCGTGCAGCCGTTTGATGCTTCTACGATCAAAGACATCGAGAAAGCGTTGAAGGAATCAAAGGTCGGCATCACGCCACTGGTCGACGGAAAGATCATCCGCCTACCTGTGCCGGAGCTTTCAGAAGAACGCCGGCGCGACCTTGTGAAATCGCTGAAACAGATGGCCGAAGAAGCACGCGTGCGGGTGCGTGTGAATCGGCGCAGTGCGATGGACGAAGCGAAAAAGTTGCAGAAATCCGGCGAATTGACCGAAGACGGCCTGCGTGACGTTGAGACCGAAGTCCAGAAGCTGACGGACCGCTTCGTCAAAGCAATCGACGATCACTTCGAGCGCAAAGAAGCCGACGTGATGAAAGTCTAGACGCGGCCGCACCGCGCAGAATCAGCCGTTCGCGGTTCACAGCCGCACCAGATCGAGCAGGAACTGGCACCAAAGATAGACCATGCCGCGCCAGGAGTATTTCACTTCGCCATCATTCGCGGGCTTGAGCACGCCTTTAGCAAGGTTGTGCTCTATCTGGTCACGCAGGTCGTTCTCTATCTCCGCCTGGATCCGATCTTCATCCATCGAATCAATCACGCTGGTCTCCACCTGATTCAGCCGCAGGTATTCCTTGTGGCTCTGGTAGAGCTGCCAAAATGATTGATCCGGCCGCTGCCGATTGATCCGGAATTGCGGCGTGAGTTTTAGGCCATACGACAAAGGGTAATTCCACGTCGTCCAAATGACGCCATCCTTCGCGCGGGACGAGATGCGCAGGTAATAGAACGACAGATCGTTTTGCTCATTCAGGCAAATGGTGGCCTGCGCACGATCTTCTTCCTTGTAGAAGAGGCGGAAGAACTGCCGATAATCTTCCCAGTCCCAGCCAGCGTCGTTTACGTGCGCGAAGCCCTCATTTTCGATCTCGCGGGTGATCTCGTTCAGAGTTGGGAAAACTTCCGACGACGGAGGCGTTTTCGGGCGGAGCGCTTTCTCCTTCGGCAAACGGAGCGCGCGAATCCGCGTCAGGATTTCGAGCCAGGGAAGGAACAGCCACGCAGCCGCGGCGACCGTGCCGGCGATCCAATTGCCGGACGCAAAGTAAACCGCAAGAAACGTGGATAGCAGGATGCCAAACGCGCCGGCCTTTTGCGCAAAGGAAGTCTGATAGCTCCGCAAGGCGACGCTGAGCACAGCCACGCCCAGCGTCAGGAAAAGACCGAACAGCATTAAGGCGTGATGTTGTGTTCCTGGAGAAACTGCTCGAGCTGATCCGTGTCGAAGTTAGCCAACACTTCATCACCCGCGACGAGCGTCGGCACATATGTCTGGTCGGACAGCTCAGTCATTTCTTTGTAGGCGTCGCGATCCTGGCCGACGTCGACTTCGGCAAACTTAAAGCCGCGCTCCGTCAGGTATTCCTTCGCGTCGATGCACCAGGAGCACCATTCACGACTGTAAAGTTTGATTTCCGTGGCCACGAGGAAATGAACCAGTCGCAGGAGAATGCGTCAACCGGTCAGACACTCGCGCGGCGTTAGTAGGACTTCGCCCAGATGACGCGTTGCGCGCTCGGCTCGCCCGTGAAAATGCAGGTGCCCGGCTCCGGCGCGTCGCTAAACGGGATGCACCGAATGGTGACTTTCAGTTCGCTCTTCACCTTCTCTTCGACCTCACGTGAGCCATTCCAATGCGCGAGCGCGAACCCGCCGTGGATCTCGGGCTTCGAACGGTTGGCCGGCGTAAAGAAGGCATAAAACTCTTCGCGGGTGTTGATCTCGAGCGTGTTCGCATCACGGAACTGCTGAGCGCGTTCGAGCAAATTCCGTTGCATCGCATCGAGCATCTCAACCACGCGGCCGACAAAATCGTCCGCCGCGACGAATTCTTTGGCCTTCACCGGCTGATCTCGTCGTGTGACCGCAACATTACCGGACTCGAGGTCACGCGGCCCGATCTCGAGGCGAATCGGAACGCCCTTCTTGATCCACTCCCAACTCTTCACGCCGCCGCCGAGATCACGGCGGTCGACTTCCACTTCGAGCGGCGCCCGGTGATAGGTCACCGCGCGCAGTTGGCTCGCAAGCTTATCCGCAGCAGCCAGCACGGCGGAGCGCGTCTCTTCTTTCGGCGTGATCGGAATCACGACAACATGCGTCGGCGCGATTCGCGGTGGCAGAATAAGACCATCGTCGTCGGCATGCGCCATCATCAGCGTGCCGATCAAGCGCGTGCTCATGCCCCAGCTCGTCGTCCAACCAAACTCCTGCTTTCCATCGCGCGTCTGGAATTGAATCCGGCTCGCACGCGAGAAATTCTGCCCGAGGAAATGCGAAGTGCCGGCCTGAATCGCTTTCCGATCCTGCACCATTGCTTCGATGCAAAGCGTCTGCACCGCGCCGGGGAAACGCTCGCTCTCCGATTTCTCGCCGCTGAACACCGGAACCGCGAGATGATCGCGCACGAACGTCTCGTAGACATCGAGCATCCGCTTCGTTTCCTCGCGCGCTTCCGCTTCGCTCTCGTGCACCGTGTGACCTTCCTGCCAAAGGAACTCTGTGGTTCGCAGAAAGACACGCGGGCGCATCTCCCACCGCACCACGTTGCACCACTGATTGATGAGGATCGGCAGATCGCGATACGACTGCACCCACTTCGCGTAGGTCGCTCCGATGATGGTTTCGGAAGTCGGACGGACGATCAACGGCTCGGCTAATTCTGCCGATGGCGCCGGCCGCATCTTTCCGTCGGGACCAACCTCGAGCCGATGATGCGTCACGACTGCGCATTCTTTCGCGAAGCCTTCCACGTGCTCCGCTTCTTTCTGGAGATAACTCAGCGGAATGAAGAGCGGGAAGTAAGCGTTCTTGTGCCCAGTGGCCTTGAACATCGCATCGAGTTGACGCTGCATGTTCTCCCAGATCCCGTAGCCCCACGGGCGGATGACCATGCAGCCGCGCACGTCGGAAGAGTCGGCCATCTCCGCCGCGCGAATGACCTGCTGATACCACTCCGGAAAATCTTCGTCGCGACGAGGGTTGATCGCGGTTTTTGCGGGAGGTGTTTGGTTCGCCATGGGGGCGGCGAAATTAAGCCGGCGTCTGAAAAATGGCGAGCAGGCAGTTTGCTTCGAGGGAACCCCGATGCGCGCCGGACGACGCTGAATTTGTCACCCCGACACCGCTCGTTAGGCAGCGGGGTCCCTCGATTGCGCTCGGGATGACCTTGAGGCGGAGACTATAGACCGTTCGTCGCGAACAGTTCTCGCACGGCTGGTGCGCGGTCGACCTCGCGGGTCCGAGCGCTCGTGACACTGCGCTGTGCTGTCTGCCCGGCTTCGACGTAATCACCGGCGAATTCGATGCTGCAGATCGTGTGATATTGCGCGTGCTGGCCAATTGCGGCACCGGCAAACGCAAAGCTCGGACTGAAGATGTTCTTGCGATGCTTCCGCGAGCCGAGGCCGTCATCCACGATTAGCGCGATCACCGTCTCACGCGCACCGCGCCGGCCGCAGGATAGGTTCTCGCCCCATGTGCCGCCCCAGACGCCGTAACGACTAATCCGATCGCCGGTATTGCTGCCGCCGCGACCCGAATGGCTCATGCCGCCGCCGACCTGCGCCGCACAATGGTCCGCCGCAGCGCGCGACATTCCCGGCGAGAAGTTTAAAGGCGCCTGCGGTGCTGCGGTCCGGAGGAAACAAATCGCTTCGTCGACCGCGCGGACGCCTTCTTTCGTTTGGAACGGGATGCGACCGGGAAGCATAAGCAGGTTGCCCTGAAAATTGCCGCGCAGCTCCTCGAGATAGGTGGCGTAAGCTGAAGGGTTCTGGCGCGCAAGGTTCATCTCACGGACGACTGCACTTCCGGAAGTGTCATCAGAGCCAGCGAACGCATGACCAACCATTCCGGCACACGCGAGACCAAAAACTGAGAGACGCAAAACCAAGCTCATAATTATGGTAATTATAAGCAGGAGCGGTGCCAAACTCGCTTGGTCGGTCCCGTCGCCGGCGTGCGTTCACAGAGAGGAACATCCAGTTGACACTCCGCAGGCCGACCGGTAGTTTCCGTGCCCTTTCCGCTCCGATGAAGACGTTTTCCGCTAAAGCCAACGAAGTCCCCCGCAAGTGGTGGATCATTGATGCCCAAGACCAGGTGCTCGGCCGTGTCGCCGTGAAAGCCGCCAACCTGCTCCGCGGAAAAGAAAAGCCGATCTACACGACCCACGTTGACACTGGCGATTTCGTTGTGGTCATCAACGCGGAGAAAATCCGTGTCACAGGCAAAAAAGAAGAGCAGAAGAGCTACATGAGCTATTCAGGCTTCGTCGGCGGTCACAAGACTGAGAACCTCAAGGCCCGCCGCGTGCGTCACCCTGAGTTGATGGTTGAACATGCCATCCGCGGGATGATTCCACACAACAAGCTCGGTCGCGCGGTTTACCGGAAACTGAAGGTCTACAAAGGCAACCTGCATCCGCACGCGGCGCAGCAGCCGGCAGCGGTCACGTTCGCGGAGCGCTAAACAATTTCCCACATGGCAACAACTGACGAATTCATCGCCACCGGCCGCCGCAAGACTTCCGTCGCACGCATCCGCATGACGGCTGGCAACGGCAAGATCGATATCAACGGGAAGACGTTCGAGGAATATTTCCCGACGATCCCCCTGCAGAACACTGTCTTGCAGCCACTGCAGGTGGTGAAGCTGACGAATTCCTACGATCTCTCGATCAACACGACTGGCGGCGGTGCCACTGGTCAGGCGGGGGCAGCTCGCCTCGCGATGCTACTAGTCGACGCAAATCTTCGTGGGCCTCTCAAGGCTGAAGGACTCCTTCGGCGCGACCCGCGGATGAAAGAGCGTAAGAAGACCGGCCAGCCGGGTGCTCGGAAGCGCTTCCAGTTCTCGAAGCGGTAATCCGCTTCGGCGGCCGTGTCCGCTGTCCTCTCAGGGCGCGAGCGAGACGCGGCGTGCCTAGGCTATCCGCCGGCCGTCTGCATCAGGTTGGCCGGACGACGCAAATCCTATGGCGTCGGCGCGGTCGACACAGCAGGACCTGCCGGCACAGCCGGAACGCTTGCTCCCACCGCAGGCGGCGCCGCCGCTGCACTGCTCGCCGGGGCTGCGGCCGGCGCAGCTTCAGCAGGTTTGGCGGCGGGTTTCAACTGCCGCAGGAGGTTCGATGCCTCGGCTGAGGCAAAGCTCTCGCGATATTGCGTCAGGATGGTTTCACAAACGCGACGCGCTTCATCGTCTTGTCCCTTCCGGCGTAACGCCTGCGCCTGCGAAAGCAACGCGAGGGGAGCGTTGAAATCGCGCGGATAATCGGCGGCAACCCGCCGGTAAGCCTCGAGCGCCTCATCGGGTTTTCCGAGTGACTCAAGGTTCGCCGCTATCGCCATCTTCGCGGTCGTGATTAGCTCATGCTTCGGAAATTGTGCGACAAACTTCCCGAGCGTGGTGTTCGCGTCGTCAAATTTTTGCGCCTTCCGTTGCTCCGCCGCCAGCAATAGATACGCGCTCCCGCCCGCCGGGGCGGAAGGATATTGTGCGATCAGCTTTTCGTAATCTGCCGGCGCTTTCGCCTCCGCGAGTAACTCAGCGGCAGCGGCATCGCGCTGCGCGATTTTGTAGTGATAAGCTGCGTAGCCGCAGAGGGCCAGGATCACCAAGGCGATTGCGCCGATGATTGCCCATTTATTCCGCTCCCAGAACAATTGCGTATCCAGCACCGGATCACGCCTGACGGGAGAATCGGAAGAGCTCGGGATGGCTGTAGGCATGGCTGGGGACGGTGGAAAGCGGAGTTTCGTCTATGCCACGCGCGAGTTTTGCACGCAAGCACCTAAGCTGCGGCGGGGCGTAAGGCCAGCCGAGCTGGCGGTGACGATTTCCCTTCGATGGCACAACAAGATGAGCCGACACCGGCAATGCA
>JBHENE010000182.1:0-5490 GCA_046262215.1 Chthoniobacterales bacterium
AGGCGGTCCGCATCGGCGAGGAGTTCGAGTCCTGTCTGTTTCAGATGCTCACGAAAACGGGTGACGATTGGCTGAAACGAGCCGAGCCGCAGTTGATCAAACGACCAACCGGCGCTGGCTAGACGTTCGAGCGTTTGCCACAAATGCGCCGGCGCGCGCACCACGGCTTTCGCGGCGCGGCCCTCGTCGTCGAGATCGTCGTCATCTTTGTCCGCCAGCGTTTGCTCTGCCGCGACGCCGAGGAGCAATCGGAGATCTTCGCGCGCTGCTGCCGGTGTCTCGGCGGCGTCCAGAAGCAGGCCGCGCAGGGTCATGGGCGTGACGAAGCGGAGCCCGAGGTGCGATACGTTTTGTTCCAGCAGACGCCCGCGCAAGGCATTCGCGTGCGATCGCGTTGGCACAATAACGACTGAAGGAAGTTCGCGCTTCCAAGCTTCACGAGAGGCCTCCTCAAACCATTGTTGGGCCGCTCCCTGCCAGGCATCAGCCGATGAGTTCGCGATGCGAAGAGTTGTCGTGCGCTTGGGAGCGCGGCTGACGACGACAGTCTTCTTCACCGGAGCAGCGTAGCAGAACCGACGGACACCCGCTGTCCTACGGTCGACGAAGTTTCCTAGGTCTCGCGCGCAATGGGAGGCGCGACGATCACGATACCGGCGAGCGCGAAAGTCAGAGCTGCCGAAAGTAAGCAGTAGCTACAGAATGCGTGCAGCACGAACGCCTGAACGTAGAGCAACCAGAGACTGGTGAGGAACATCGCGCCGACTGCGATCATGAGAACGCCGCGTGCTCGCGGGAAACGGAACGCCGCTAAGACAGCCGCACTAAACGCGGTGAAATATGCCAGCACTCCAAACGCAGCGAGAGGCACCTTCCCGATCCTCGCGTAAGCGCTCGCTAGGACGTCCGAGCACCCAATCGTGCCGACGCAGGTCACCGTCTCGCCGGAGAAATGGCTTGCGGTGAGATAAGTCGCGTCGGCTAAACCAACCAGCGTCAAAACTGCGGCGAGTGAATACAGGATCACCGGGAGTTTGCCTCCCGTCGCTGGCGCCGTCGGCTGAGGTTTACGACGTTTTTTTGCCATTGAGTGCGTCTTGAATTGCTGTCCGCAGGCCGTCAGCGCTGCGTTGCTCCGGCGGCACGAGTTGCCCGTTGATGAAAACCGTCGGCGTGGCGTTAACGCCTAGCGAAGTTGCGCGTTCGCGATCGAGCTTCAGGCGCCATTGCGTTTTGTCGCTGTCGAGATCAGCGGCGAACCGCGCCATGTCCAGACCGATCGCCTTGGCAAAGCCGTCCAGCACGGGCCGGAAGTTCTCCGCTTTGCTCCAGTCGTTTTGCTTTGCGTAAAGCTGCTCGTGCATCTCCCAGAACTTGCCCTGCAAACCGGCGGCTTCAGCACCGAGGGCAGCGAGGCGCGCATACTTGTGCATGTCGAGCGGGTACTGGCGGAAGATGACGCGCAGCTTGCCCGGGTAGTCGTGTTCGAACGTGCGCAGAGTCGCGGCCAACGCGCTGCACGGCGGGCATTGGAAGTCTCCAAATTCTTCGATCGTCACGGCCGCAACATCGGGGCCCTGCGCGTGCGTCGGTGCGGCTCCGGGTTTGCCGCCCTTATTGTCGGCGGCAGTCTGCATCGCGAGAGTTGCGACCCGCGTGTGTTTTGCGCGGTAGAGCAAAGTCCCGGCAGTCACAGTGGTGATCGCCACGACGCCGATGATGACAAATGGAAGGTAGCGTTGCGGAGCCAAGTGAACGGACATTAGGCGAATTCTGCGCCGAAGTGAAATTGATGATTTTCTAGCAACGCCGGCCGCTTGCCGAAGCCGAGGCAGCGAGGCAGAGTCACGCGTTAGCCTCCTGTCATTTTATGAATAACCGTTCGGCCCGTTCTTTCGCACTTTTTTCGTTGGCCGTAGTCGCCTGTGCTCTCGCAGCGTGCTCGAAGCACGAAGAGGTGGCCGCTTCGAAATCGGTAAGCAGCAGTGCTTCGCCGGCTGAAGCAAAGGCGGCGCAAGCTGCGGAGAGCGTCGCGCCGGTGCACCCTGCGATCGATGCCGGCGCACTGCTCAGTGACGAAGAGATTCAGACTATCGTCGGCGCCCCATTGAAAGACCGGAAATTAAGCGAACGCACGGATCGCGGATTGGCTGTGTCGCAGTGCTACTTCGAGTTGCCGACGGCTTCGGATTCGATGGTTCTGTCGGTATGGGAAGGTGCAGGGCCTAACGACACCCGCGCAAAGAGCGTGTGGAAAGAGATGTTCGATCGCGACTTCGATAAGGAGGAGGAAGGCGAGAAAGACGAAAAAGGGGAGAAGGAAAATAAGCGTCCTGAGAAACTGGCCGGACTCGGAGAAGAAGCTTATGCCCTCCCGCAGCGATTCGGCGCGCTGATTTACGTGCTCAAAGGCGGTAACTTTTTCCGGCTCAGCATCGGCGGCGGACCTAGTGACACGAAAGAGAAGAAGCTCGAAACGCTACGCGCCGCCTCTGAAGCCGTATTGAAACGGCTGCCGTAGCGGCGGTTATCTACAAAACAGAACAGCCGCGCGCGGGAGCGGATCTCGCGGGGCCTTAATCGTCGTTTTCTCAAGCGACTCGTCGTTGTTGTCGAACAATTCGGTCGTCGGGCCATCCATCCGCCCGGGGGATCGGATTGTTACCCGATTTCCGCGACAGTCCGATCGCGCGCACGAGCACTCGTTGCAGGATTGAGCCCACCCGGAAGTAAAGAAAAAGCTCCGCGAAGCGAACCTCGCGGAGCTTTGCTGTGAATGCAGAGCCGGTGCGTTACTTCACGTTGTAAATCTCCACGAGTCCAACACCGCTGTCGGCGCGGGTGCCGCGGTTGCCCCGCACAATGGCCGTGTAGCTGTTAGCGGGCAACGTTGCGATGATAGCCGATTCCGCGTCCTCTTTTGGAGCGAGGCCCGTAGCAGCGATCTGGTCGCGATCAGGAGAGTCTTTCCAATTGTCATTCTCCTGCATCTTTACCCCGTTCGCATCCCTGAGCTCAATGCGGGGATCTTCGAGCGAGTTCGGCACGAGGTCCCTAAGCGACGGCCCTATTCCGCGAAGAACGACGCGGGTTCCGAGTTGCTCATTACCGACGAAGAAACCGCCTATGAGGACATTATCGCCGCTCTCGACGAAACCGCGCGTACTAATGTTTGCCATCTCTGCGTTGCCGTTCCCGCGATCGTAGGCTTCGACCAGACCAATACCGGTGCGCTCATCTTTGCCCCGCACAACGGCGGTGTACAGGCCAGGGTCTAAGTTGAGGACTATGACGGAATCACGGTCGTCACCCGGCGCGAAGCCTGAGGACTCAATTTCGTCGCGGTCGTTGGATTGCCTCCAGTCATCGTTGAACGCGATCGACTCGTTTCGGCCGTTTTGACTCTTGAAAAGTTCGAGCGTCGGGTCGTCGAGGCGCCCCGGGACCGGGGTACCATTCGATTTCAACGACGGCCCGATGGCACGGAAGAGAATCCGCTGCGGACCGGAACCTTTGACGATAAATCCGCCAATGAGCACGTTCTCACCCGTCTGCACTCGCAGGCGGCTGGAGATGTTCACGAGCTTTGACCTTCCAAGGTTCGGCGTGGGATTTGGAGTCGCGGAAGGACTTGGTGAGGCCGAAGGACTCGCGCTTGCCGAAGGGCTCGGGCTTGCCGAAGGACTTGGAGTTGCGGTTGGCGCTGGCCCGGCCGCGCAATCAGCTTCGCTCCCGACCACGTAGGTGCCGGTATAGGCGAGGCCATTTGGCATTTCATCGTAGAGCAGAACGGCATTGGCACCCGTGCCAGTGGCGTTCGCCGGTTGCGCTGCACCCGAGACGAAGCCCGCGATTGTGGAACCTGGTGCTAGTCCGAGGTCACTCGCCTTCACGACGATGACGATTTTGTTGTAAGGTGGCGCGTAGCTACTGGTGGACTCTGCCGGCTTCTCAGTGCCGGCGGTGAAGAACCGTCCATCAACCGTACCGCTGCTATTCGCGCCCGGGGTGTACGACTCAAAGGAAGGCGTGTTGGGCGAGTTGGCTTTGTAGGTCATGCGCACTGCTTTGTAAGTCGTGGTGGCGCCATTCACGAAACGCATCGCAACGTAGAACGAGGAGCCTGTTGGCTGCACCGGCTGTCCGTTGTTGGTATTGATCGTGAACGTGAGCCGCGGAATGCCATCTGATGAAGCCGGCTGCGCGATCTGGAACGACAGCAGATCGGTTCCCGGTTCTGCCGGTGTGTTATCGCCCGCAACATCCGTCAGCTTCGTAAGCCCAGGCGCGATGCAGACGTTTTGCGGTGGCGGAGGAACAACGACGTCGAGGGCGATCTCGTTGCTCGCGAAGCCCGTCCCGGCGGCATTCACTGCCTGCACGAGGTAGTAATAGGTCTTCACGTTCGGGTCGGCTGTCGTGTCGGTAAACGTCGTCTTGGCATTGCCAGTCTGGCCGATGAACGTCTCCGTGCCGGCGGACGTGCTGCGGAAGATCTGGTAATTGACGATGTCTGCACCGCCGTTATCAGGGGCTTTCCACGTGAGCGCTGACGCTGCCGGCGTGCGCGTTCCGCTGAGGCATGGCGGACGTGGGACGCGCGCGGTCGTGGTGTCAGTGTTTCCATCATTGCTGGCGAGGATTGTTCTGCCACCATTCTGCCGCGCGACGCGCATGTGCGCGGTGAAATCGTTTGGTGCGGTACCGGCGATGCAGCCCGAGCTGACGCATCCATCGCTAAAGCCGTAGAGGACGCGGCCTTTGTCGTCGACGGTGATTTCGTTGAAATCGAGTGTATTGCGGCTTTGCGAACTGCCGCCACGCTGCCAGATGCCACTCTTGTATTGCACAGGATCGTTCGGTGTCGCGTTCACCGTCGTCCACGTCCTGCCGCCGTCGTAGGTCGTAGAAATGAACGCATACCATACGCCTGGAAAACCAGGCTCTTCGTAGTCGCCCCCAGCCTTGTTCGTGCCAAAGAAGCCAACGGCCGCACGGCCTGAACTGCCGCCGACCGCCTCGACGTGGGCGGCGTTCTTGATCCCGAGCGGCAACCCAACATCAACATCACGCACCCAAGTGGTGCCATTATCCTCGCTCACGGCGACGTGTAGATGGCCCTCAGTGCCACTGGCTTCATTGTTGATGTAACCGAAGTAGGCGCGGCTATCGGAATCGAGCGCAATCGACGGATCTTCGCCGTCGGCCTGTTTAAGAGTGGTGAAGGGCGCGCCGCCTTTGACGTCATTATTGCCTTCAACGACAAACTCTGTCCACGGGGTCGTATCACCGTCCTTGCTGATTGCGCCGCCCTGCTTGGTACCGCAGGATTTATCGGGCAGCCACGCGGTGCCGTTCGGCGCGATGTGGACATGCCCGTGCAGGCCGCCGCAACCCTTAGACGCGGTTGTGCCGGGTCCAGTCGCAGGAACGGCCGGTCCGTAGCTCGAGCCGAGATCATCGCTGCGCTGGCATAAGGAACCAACAAGG
>JBHENE010000183.1:0-7481 GCA_046262215.1 Chthoniobacterales bacterium
GATCCGTCCCGACTACGGTTGCCGGAAACTCGCGCCCATCCGCGAGCGCTACCCGGATTTCACTCGCATCACCCGCGACGTGATTGTTCGTGAGGATGTAGCCGTCGGCCGAGACGATGACGCCCGAACCCAAGCCGTGCAGACGCGGTGACTCTGCATCGTTAGGATTCATCTGATCGGAGCCCTCGCGACCGCCAAACTGCCGCTGCCCGCCAAAGAAACGCCGGAATTGATCCATCTGATCTGCCGACATCTGCTGATGTCGCGTCGTGTCTTTGCCGGTCACGAAAACCTGCACCACGCTCGGCGCCACCTTTTGCACGACCGGCGCGAAACTGCCGGCCGCCACATGCGCGCGATTAACTGCCGAGTGATCGA
Organism: Chthoniobacterales bacterium; assembly: GCA_046262215.1. Lineage (GTDB taxonomy): Bacteria > Verrucomicrobiota > Verrucomicrobiia > Chthoniobacterales > UBA10450 > JACCTI01. The sequence goes on from JBHENE010000183.1 coordinate 379, forward strand.
CCGTCAGTTCCGGATTCCCACCCGTCGCCGGACTAGGCTCAGGTCCCGTCGCTGCCAAGCAGGCACCCGCGACAAGCGTGCCCGCGGCCAACGCAACACAGAGGGCCCCGCGTTTAGTGAAAAGTTCACCATTCAAAATGTCGTGCTTATTCATGCGAGCACGATGCTCCTCCGTGTATGGCCGGAACCTTTCTGGAATATTACAACGCGGTAAGATTCCGGAGCTTCACGCCGCGTAACGATGAGGAGCGGAGACGCTGGCTTTGGAGCCGATTCAACGGCTAATGCGCTTCGCCGCCCCAGGTTCTTTTCAAATAACCACTCCGTCCGGAACCAAACCGATACATTCCATAAGCCTCCGGGTTCTTGATGTAATACTTTTGGTGGTACTCTTCCGCAGGCCAAAATCTGCCGGCCGGCAGGATCGCCGTCGCAATCGGCTTCTGAAATTTTCCGGAGCTGCCAAGCTGTTGCTTTGATTGCTCAGCGGCTGCCTTCTGTTCCTCGGTCGTGTAGAAAATCGCAGTGGTGTATTGATCGCCCACATCGCGAAACTGCCCGTCTCGCTGAATCGGGCTGATGTTATGCCAAAAGATTTCCAGCAGTTTTTCGTAGGAAACTTTCGATGGGTCGTAAGTCACTTCGATCGATTCGCGATGGCTCGTTTCGCCTGCTGAGACCTGCTTGTAAGTCGGATTCGCTTCCGAGCCGCCAACGTAGCCGACCAGCGTCGAAATCACGCCGGGAGCATGATCAAACGGCGGCTGCATGCACCAGAAGCAGCCGCCAGCGAAGATCGCACGCGAGGACACCTCGGGATTTTGCGCCCAAGAGCTTGGGGCGAATGCCAAAACCGCTAGTAGCGCAAGAACTGCTAAAGATCGCTTCATCGAGAATGGGACACGATTCCCTTTAGATTATTCCAACATCGTCGACGCATAGGTCACAGAACGCGCGTCAGAGGCGCTGCCGAACTGTATCGGAGCCACCCACTCTCGACCGAAGCCTGCGGATCCCGGATTTACGTCGCCGACCGCGGCCGATTGCGGTTCAGCGCGCGGAGTAGAAGGCGCTTAGCCGCTTGCGCTGCGTTGAGGGCGAGCTAACCCGCCAGCGTAAGAAGCAAAAAATCGTCGCTAGCTGCGATTGACGCCGTGCTTCGCGGAGAAACGCTCGGAGAGGATAAACAGCGTCGGTGGCCAGAGACCCACAAAGATCGCCAGGCGCTGGCCAGTGGCCGGGTCGCTGTGCGGAACTACGAACCAGAGGGCGAGTGAAAGCAGGATGGACAACCAACCTGCGACAAAGAACAGCATGCTAAGGGGAGTGGATTTCATAGTTGTAACTTCTTCTCGTTTAACGCGTTGCGATAGCTCTTTGTGCGCTCGCGACGACTCAGTGCAGCTACGCAAGTGGGGATGTTGCTGGGTGCCGGCCGCGGATGCAACACGCTGCTGTCTAGCCGCCGACTGCCTGGTAGTGGCCAAGGCCGCGCTTCCACATTAGGTGCGCGGTTGCCCACGTGCCGAGAAGCCAGCCGGTTTGAATCAGTAGCGCCTCGACCATCTCCGCGCCTTTCAGCCGCTCGAGAAAGATCGCGATTGGGCAGAACAGCTCGTAGTAGAACGGCAGCCACTTCATCGCGGCTTGGACCGCCGGCGGCATGATGTCGACTGGGAACATCTGACCGCCCAGGAAGTATTCGAAGGAGTAAACGATAAACACGATGGTGGAGATCTCGAGAATCCAGAACGCCATCATTGCAATGCTGTAAGTAATGAAGAACTGGATCATCCCAGCCATCAGCAAAGAAACTAACGAGAGGAAATAGGCGCTGCTGCTGGCGGGAAGACGGATAAATGAACGGAAGTAAACGAAGATCAGTGCGATCGGCACGATCGTGACCAAGGTGTAAACAAGCCGTCCACTGAGGAAGATACTAAGTCTGTAAGCAAGATAACTGAGCGGCTTCGTCAGGAAGGAATTGATCTGGCCTTCCCGAATATCCGCTGCGATCTGCCATTCATCCTCGGTCGGCGTGACGAGATTTGAGACGAGGATCATCAGCAGGTAGTAATAGATCATCGAGCCGTAGTCATAGCCCTGCATGCCTCCACCGCGCTCGTTGAAGATCGCACGCCAGAGGAAGACGGTGCCGGCAAGAGGGATCAGCGCGAAAAGCGCGCGGAGGAAGTAATTCCACCGATAAACAAATGTGTTTTGGAGGCCGAGCTTGAAGACCGAAACGTACTTCGCGAGCGCCATACTAGCTATCGCCTCCCCGCTAGTTCCGCCGCCAGTGTGACCGCCGCGATCATGCTGTCCGGCCGCGCCACGCCTTTGCCTGCAATTTCAAACGCGGTGCCATGATCCGGGCTCGTTCTCGGGAACGGCAACCCCAGCGTGACGTTCACGCCTTGGTGAAAGGCGTGCAGTTTGAGCGGGATCAATCCCTGATCGTGATACATACAGAGGACTGCGTCCCACTCACCGGCCGCTGCGTGATAGAAGATCGTGTCCGGCGAAAACGGTCCAGCAAAGGTACTATCACGACGCTCCTGCAGCTCTGTCACCGCCGGTGCAATCACGTCGATCTCTTCACGCCCCAGTGCGCCCGACTCTCCCGCGTGAGGGTTTAATCCCGCGACGGCGATGCGCGGCGTCCCACAACCCCGCCGCCGCAGAAACCCGGCGAGCAACAAGCCAACCCGCACGATCTCGAATTGTCGCAGCGTAGGGGCGACGTCACTTAGCGCTACGTGCGTTGTCACGAGCGCCACGGTTAACGCACCACCGGTCAGCAACATCGCAAAATTTTTCACGTCGCAGCGATCCGCGAAGAACTCCGTTTGTCCGGGGAACTCAAAGCCGATGTCATACATGTTGGCTTTATGGATCGGTCCCGTGACGACGGCATCGATTTCCGCGCGCTTGGCCAGGACGACAGATTCTTCCAGCGCGGCGCGAGCGCTGCGTGCGCTTTGCGGCGTCGGAGCGCCAGCGGTGACACCGTCAGCGTTTCCGAGAATCCGATAATCCGCTTTCGGCAGCCGGCCCGAATCGAGCGCTGCGCGGACGACTTCGGGCCCGATTCCAGCAGGATCGCCGAGCGTGATACCAATCCGCAGCATCGCGCAGTCTCATCACGACAAACGCGCCTCGCAACCGCTGTTGCGCCCGAAGTCGTCGCGGGCCGACGCGTGCGTTAGAACCGCCGAATTGTCGCCTTTTGGCGCAAGCTGGCCAACCAGTTCTCCTGCAGCCGCTGCGCTTCGGTCTGGATCAGCTTCTTCTCGATATCTCCGCGCACAGCCGCAAGCGACTTCGTCTCTCCGCCGCGGCGATCTTCGACTTTCAGGATGTAATAATTTCCGCCGAGCGAAACGATGTTACTCACCTTCCCTTTGCGGAGACCGAAGGCCACTTTCTCAAGTTCGGGAGCAAGTGTTTTCCGAGCCACCCAGCCCCAATCGCCTCCAGAGTCGCGCGTGCTGTCTTCGGAATAAATCTGCGCCATTCGCTCGAAGTCACCACCGTTGGCGACCTTCCCCAGTACTTCTTCAGCGAGTGTTTTCTGGCTGCCCGAAGCGTCTGAGCCGCGGCTCGGAATCATGATCAAACGCAACTTGATCTCTTCCTTGCTCGAGAACTCTTCCCGATGCGTCCGGTAATATTCTTCAATCTTCGCTGGCGACGCGACTGTGCTCGGCTTCACGTTCTTGCCTCGCATTGCGGAAACGATGATTTTCTCCAGCTCGTTCTTCCTGAAGTCGCTCAACGAGTAATTCTGCGCCTGCAGCGTCTTGATGAAGGTGTTCCGATCGCCGCCAAAGTTTTCGCGGATGATATCGTTCATGCGCTGCTCCACAAAGTAGTCCGGCAGCGAAAGCTTTTCCTCCTTGAACGCGTGGATGATCAGCTGGCGATCGATCAGATCCTGCAGCGCTTCCGCGCGAACTTTCTCGAGCTGTTTTTCCAGCTCAGGGCCGCGCAGTTGCTGACGAAGGATCCGTTCGCGCGGACCGACGAGCCCTCGCACCTGCGAAAGGGTAATGACGTCACCATCCACAACCGCCGCGATTCCATCAACGACGCGAGGTGCTTCGGCCTGCGCAGCAATTGCAGCGTGCGATAACGGCAGGAACGGGGCCGCCACAGAGGCAACGAGAGCAATAAAGAGCGGACGAATCATGGTCTAAATTTTCCTGAGTAGTTCGAGCACTTCCGCCAGGTTCCGGTCGATTCTATCGGAACTTAGCCGAGGGAATTTGCCACCGACAAGGATAAAATCCCCGCGACGCGTCAGCATCAATTTACCTTCACGCACCTCCACACGGGCGACTCCGGCTTTGGCGGCGGAGAGCTTGATTTCGGTGAGAGTGAGCAAATTGTCAACCGCCACCGTGAACTTGCCGAAGCGGTCGCGCCACTGTTTTCGCAGCTTATCCCACTGCTCGCGCGTGCTGATCTGCGCCAGGCTTCGATATGCTTGGATCCGCAGCGTCGTGTCGCTGATGTAGCTGCTCGGGATGAACGCGGGCACGCGCGTCTCGGCTCCCTGTTGCACGAAGTTGGCCTCGTTCGTGGCGATGAAGTCGAAGCGCACCTCGACGTCCGGACGCGTGCGGAACTTCTCGCCCTTCATCTGCGCAACCGCCTGCTTCAAGAGCTGGCAATAGAGATCGAAACCAACCGCGACGATGTGCCCGCTCTGCGCGGTGCCGAGAATGCTGCCCGCGCCGCGAATCTCGAGGTCGCGCATCGCGATCCGAAAGCCCGCGCCTAACGAGCTGTATTGTTTGATCGCGTTGATGCGCTTGCGTGCCGCGCCGACCGTCATCATTTCGCGCGGCAACAGCAGGTAAGCGTATGCCTTGTGCTCCGCGCGACCGACGCGCCCGCGCAGCTGGTAAAGATCTGCCAACCCGAACCGGTCGGCGCGATCGATGATGATGGTGTTCGCGTTGGGAATATCGAGGCCGCTCTCGATGATCGTTGTGCTGACCAGAACATCGATCTTTCCTGAAACAAACCCGGTCATAACCGTCTCCAGCTCGTCCGCCTCCATCTGGCCGTGGCCGTATTCGACTCGCGCGCCGGGACAAAGCTCCGCAATGCGATCGCGGACTTTCTCGATCGATTGCACGCGGTTGTGCAGGAAGTAGACCTGTCCTTGTCGTTCGAGTTCGCGGTTGATCGCGTCGCGGATGATCCGCTCATCGTAGCCGCAGACGATCGTCTCGACCGGCAGGCGATTGAGCGGCGGTGTCTCGATGGTCGACATGTCTTTCACGCCGACTAACGAGAGATAGAGGGTGCGCGGAATCGGCGTTGCGGAGAGCGTCAGAACGTCGACGAGCTTAAACAGCTCCTTGAATTTCTCCTTGTGCAGCACGCCGAACCGCTGCTCTTCGTCGATCACGACGAGGCCGAGATCCTTGAAGATGACATCGCCGGAGATAATGCGGTGCGTGCCGATCACGATGTCGACACCGCCTTCGCGCAGAAGCTGCAACACCTTCCGCTGCTCCGCGTGCGTGCGGAAACGGCTGAGCATCTCCACCCGCACCGGGTAGTCGTGCATGCGCTGGCGGAAGGTTTCGTAATGCTGCTGCGCCAGCACGGTTGTTGGCGTTAACACGGCGACCTGCTTCCCTTCCATGACCGCTTTGAAGGCAGCGCGAATCGCTACCTCTGTCTTGCCGAAGCCGACGTCGCCGCAGATCAGGCGATCCATCGAGCGAGTTTGCTCCATGTCGTGCTTCGCCGCGTCGATCGCCTTCTGTTGATCCACCGTCGTGCGATACGGAAACGAATGCTCGAACTCGCTCTGCCATTTCGTGTCGGGACCGAACGCATGGCCGAGCTGTGTCTCCCGCTCTGCCTGCACATCCAGCATTTTGCCGGCGTAGTCGAAGATCGACGCGGCTGCATTCTTCTTCGCCCGCGCCCATTTCGCGTCCGCGAGTGAACTGAGCGGCGGCGATTTTTTGCCGACACCTACATACCGCGAGACGAGATACGCCTGCTCCAGCGGCACATATAGTTTCGCTTCGTCGGCGAACTCGAGCGCGAGCACCTCCTGCATTCCGTCACCTGCAGCCGGCACTTTCATCAGCTGCAGGAAACGCCCGACGCCATGCTCCAGATGGACGACGAGATCGCCTTCGTTCAACTCGCTGAAATCGATTTGCGCGCGGTTCGCGGCAAGCTTCTCGGTGCGCTGCAGTCGTCGCCGCCCGTGTGTCGGATAACGCCCGAACAATTCAGCCGCCGAGAGCACCACTAGCTTCCCGGCCGCGAAGACGAAGCCGTGCGCGAGCGTTCCTTCCGTAAGTTCGACGCCGTCGAGCGCGCCCTCCGCAGCCATGATCTCGCGGAACCGCTCGATCTCTCCCTCCGTTTGGAAGTAGATAACGACACGGTTGCCTTCGCCCTTCCACTGCTCGAGTCGCGCGGCGAATTGCCCGCGCTTTGCGTCAGCGATCATGAAGTCGCCGATCGCGCTGTCGCCGATTTCCGCATCATAGAATGCGCCGCTGAAATCCTCCGCCGCATCGCCTCCGATCCAGCCTTCGCTGATCAGAATTTCAGAGTCGTCTTGCTCGCCCGGGGCGATTGCGATTCGCAGATGGTTCTTCGCGATGTAGTCGCGGACATGCGCGCCGCGTTCCTCAGCGGCGCTGAAGAGCACATCGACCGATTGGACGTTCCGCACCGAGGTCTGCGTATCGACATCGAACTCACGCAACGACTCGATTTCATCATCGAAAAACTCTGCGCGGACCGGCGCCTGTGCCTGCCACGAGAAGACGTCGAGAATGCCACCACGGACGGCGAATTGTCCGCGCACCGTCACCTGCGGAACACGGTCGTAACCTGCTTCGCCTAACGAATCTAAGAGCGGCTCCATCGCGGCCTTGGCGCCGCGTTTCAGGCGCAGCGTGGCTGACTTGAGCGCAGCTAATTTCGGCGCCGGCTGGTCGATCGAAGCTTTCGTCGCGACGATGAGGTGTGGACCCGGCTCACGGCTGATGCGCGTCAGCAGCGCGAGGCGTTCCGCGGAAATTTCCGGATCAGGCAGGATGTTCTCGACGGCCGCG
>JBHENE010000184.1:0-10362 GCA_046262215.1 Chthoniobacterales bacterium
CCCCTTGGCTACTTCCGCTGCGGGCAACGGCGGGACCGCGAGCGCGTAGTTCAGGTCGCTGCCGAACTGCGCGAGGTTCTCGGGAAAGTTCCAGTAGCCGTCGATCTTCATCGCGACTTTGCCGGTTGTGAACGGATCGAGCTGTCCCACCTGGCTGCTGCTTTGGAACGCGTAGACCGCAGGCGCGCCGCCGATTGAGTCGTAAAGCTTCACCATCCAGTCGAGCGCCTGCACGACGAGTGCGGAGTTCAAAGTGCAGCGCTTCGCGTCGTCGCTCAGGAGCGAGCCGCCATTCATCCAGCCATACATGTAAAGCCAGGCGTTGCCGAAGTTCGGCGCGAATCCGAGCCGCGTGATGTTGCCGCGCGCATCACGCTCCGTCAGCTTCGGCGCCATTTCGGCAAGCTCTTCCCATGTCTGCGGCGGTCGCGCTTCACCTTGTGCATCGACGAAGCCGGCGCGTTTCAGTAGGTCTTTGTTGTAGAAGAGCGCGCGATCGTCGACCCGCTCCGGCACGCCATATGTGCCGCGGCTGCCCGTAACGGGATCCGCATACACAACTTCATCCCACGCCGAGTTGTAGTAGTTCTCCGGCTTGATGGCGTCGGCTGCTCCGCTCGCTGCTTCGCGCGCGATGAAATCATCGAGCTTCGTGAACGCTCCGCGCGCCGCCCATTCGCTCACCGCATACCGGTCGAATAAGATCAAATCGGGCGGCTGCCCACCTGCGACGCTGACGAGAAATCGCGTCGGATCCGCCGTCATGTCGCGCGACGCGTTTTGGCTGCGGATGACCTGGTAAATCGGTCTCGCCGGATCTGCTGCATGCGCCTGCCGGCTCTCTGTTTCGAACGCACGGATCGCATCATCGACCGCGGCTGAGTTAGGTCCGTTATCGGCGAAATAGGTGATTTCAACGACGCCCCGCTCGTGGTGAATCGCGCGCGAGGGCGAGAGAAACCAGAGCCCGATCGCGAGGGCGAGGGCGGCGAGAAGAGCTTTCCAGAGTTGCATGCGCGAGCCGCGAACCCTGACACTTCGCATCGGGCGAGCAAGTTTTCTGTGCTTGAACCGACCGCTCGACGCGCCGCGCACACGCGATAAACTGCGGCCGGTGAAGTACTACGAATACGTCGGCCTCATTCTCGCCGTGGCCGGCACGCTCTGCTGGGGGGTTTGTTTCTGGTGGATGCATCGCATCTCGCGCGACCAGCATGCGATGCTGAAGGAACTGCACGAGGTGACGCAGCGCATCGAGAAGCTCTCGGAGGAGGAGCACGAGCTGATCCGCGAGGTGCATCCCGCAGTCGAGAAGATCAAATCTTCGATGGAAGATGTCGCCGTCGCGGTCGCGGCCGATGACCGCTCCGGCGGCGCGTAACGCGCGAACGTGGCTGCTTTCGACGTTCTGCCGCTGGGCGATGGTGCGCTGCTCTTGCGGCCGACGACGAACATCAACGCGAACATCCTTCTGCAGCTGCGCGAGCGGATCCTGGCGGCTGACCTGCCGGGATTGACTGAGGTCGTCGTGGGTTACGAAAGCCTTGCCGTCTTCGGAGAACCGCGTGCTCTCGACTCAGCGGCGCCCGCGATTCGCAATATTCTTCTCGATGCGTTCGAATTGGGGCGTCGGATGGGAGCGCCAAAGGTTGTGGAAATTCCCGTCTGCTACGACGCGGAGTTCGCGCTCGACCTTGAGGCCGTTGCGCAACGATCCGGCGTGCCGACCGAGGAGGTCGTCCGGCTGCACGTCAGCGGAGAGTACCGCGTGCGTTGTGTCGGCTTCACCCCCGGCTTCCCATATTTGAGCGGCTTACCCGCTGCCCTCGCGACACCGCGCCGCTCAACCCCGCGCACGAAAGTGCCCGCTGGGTCTGTCGCGATCGGTTGGGGGCAAACAGGAATTTATCCGACAGTGTCGCCTGGTGGGTGGAACGTGATCGGTCGCACGCCCCTGCAGTTATTCGATCCACGCCGCGACCCTCCGGCATTGCTGCGCGCAGGGGATCAAGTGCGGTTTCGATCGATCACGCGCGCCGAATTTTTAGCGGCATGAACGTCGCAGTCACACGCGCTGGGTTTCAAACGACGGTGCAAGATCTTGGTCGTGCAGGATATCGCGCCAGCGGCGTTTCGCCGGGTGGTGCGCTTGATCCGATCGCGCTGCGCGTCGCGAATCTCCTGGTCGGCAACGATGAAACTGCGGCTGGATTCGAGGCGACGCTTGGCACGCTGCGACTGCGCTTTGATGACGACCGACTCGTCGCGTGGTGCGGTGGTGCGTTCGAAGTAGAGATCGCCGGTGCGAAGCTGCGCGCAGGACGCCAGGCGTTTATTCGTCGAGGCGATGAACTGCGGGCAGCAGCTTCGGCAAATGGAGCGCGCGCGTGGTTCACAATCTCCGGCGGGATCGATGTTCCCGCTGTGCTCGGCAGCCGCTCAACCGACGTGCGCAGCGGCTTTGGCGGACTTGACGGCCGCTCGTTGCGTGACGGCGATCTGCTGCCGCTGGCTGCGGCGAAGTCTCTCGCGCGCCCTGCTATCGTCGGCTGGTCTGCGCCGGAACAGTGGGCAAACACAACGCGCCGCCATCCATATCTCCGCATCGTGCGCGGCGCGGATGCTTCGCGTTTCGCCGAGGCGACACTTCGGCTGCTGGTGGACGAGCCGTTCACGGTGACGCAGGAAGCGGATCGAATGGGCGTGCGTTTGGATGGACGGAAAATCGACCGCGCGGACGATGAAGAGCTGCTCTCCGAGCCAGTGACTCCCGGCACCATCCAAGTCCCACCCGACGGCAAGCCGATCGTTCTGCTTGGAGATTGCCAAACGATCGGGGGCTATCCCAAAATCGCACACGTGATCACCGTCGATATGCCGGCTGCCGCGCAACTGCGAGCCGGCGACATCGTTCATTTCGCGGAGGTGTCGCTGGCGGATGCGCGGCGTCTCTACGCCGAACGAGAACGCGATCTCGCCTGGTTCCGTGCTGGTGTGGCATTGCGCAGACGATGAGCTTCAGCGTTGATCTAAATGCGGATCTCGGCGAGGGCGCCGGGCACGACGCTGAACTGCTCGCGCTCGTGACTTCCGCGAACATTGCGTGCGGTTTGCATGCGGGTAGCGAGCTGATGATGCGCGAAGCGCTGCTAGCCGCGAAGGAGCGCGGCGTCGCGGTCGGCGCTCATCCTAGCTTCGATGACCGGGAGAATTTCGGTCGTCGCGAGATGTCCCTGCCGGAGGAGGAGATCGTGTTGCTGGTGACACGGCAGCTCCGCGCCTTTCGCGAGGTTTCGCACTCATTAGGCGTGCGGCCGAACCATGTTAAACCACACGGCGCGCTCTATAACATGGCTGCGCGCGACGAGGTTATTGCCGACGCGATTGCCTGCGCGGTGCTTAGCATCGACCCGGAGTTGATCGTGTTCGCTCCGGGCAACAGCGAGCTTTCACGCGCCGCGGAAGCTAGAGAACTGCGCGTCGCCCGGGAAGTGTTCGCCGATCGCAATTACATGCCGGATGGCTCCTTGGTCCCGCGATCAGCGGAGAACGCGATGCTGCATGATCCCGAAGCAGCGGCTGACCGGGTCTTCGCGATGCTGCGCGACAAGAACGTGCGCGCGATCGATGGCACAGATGTGCCGGTGCAGGTCGATACAATCTGCGTGCACGGCGACACGCCAGACGCAGTTGAGTTCGTCATCGCGCTGCGCACCTGCCTCGCGCAAACGGGCATCGTGCTTGGCCCGCCCGGAGCCGCGACATGACGGGGCCACGGGACAGCAATCTCGTCCGCGGCCTCGGCCCGCTCGACGCGACGATGATCGTCGTCGGCTCGATGATCGGCTCGGGAATCTTCATTACGTCAGCGGAATCAGCGCGGCTGATCGGTTCGCCCGGCTGGCTGCTGGCCGCGTGGGCGATCGCCGGGCTGCTCACAATTACCGGGGCGATTTGCTGCGCCGAGCTCGCCGCGATGATGCCACGGGCGGGTGGTCCATACGTTTTCCTGCGCGAAGCTTACGGTCCGGCGACTGGATTCCTCTACGGCTGGGCGGTGTTTCTCGTCATCCAGACGGGCACGATCGCCGCCGTCGCGGTGGCGTTCGCCAAGTTCCTAGGCGTGCTCGTCCGCGGCGTTGCGACCGACAATTTTCTGATCGCACCGATCCACCTTGGCGAGCATTACGCCCTCAGCTTATCGACCGAGCAACTCGCCGCGGTGCTGCTGATCCTGCTCCTGACATGGATGAACACCCGCGGGCTGCAAGTCGGCAAGCTCGTGCAGAACTCATTCACCTTCGCGAAGACGGCGGCGTTGCTCGGACTGATTGTCATTGGCCTGACGCTCGGTTGGAAGGCAACGAGCGCGGCCTCCAGCTCCGCCTGGTGGAATCCGTGGGCGAATGGCTGGACGCCGCAGATGGCCGATCCGACGCTGCGGCTCACTGGCGCGTTCGCGCTCGTGGTGCTGCTCGGGAAGGCAATGGTCGGCCCGATCTTCGCGCAGAGCGCGTGGAACAACGTCACCTTCACCGGGAGCGAAGTGCGCGACCCCGGCCGCAACCTTCCGCGATCGCTTCTCGCCGGCTGCGCGATTGTGGTGACGCTCTACATCCTTGCGAACGTCGCCTACATCGCGACGCTGGCGTTGCCCGAAATACAACACGCGCCGCAGAATCGGGTGGCCGTCGCTGCGATGCAGGCAGTGCTCGGCGCCCCGGGAACGATCCTGATGGCGATCGCGATTCTCGTCTCCACCTTCGGCTGCAACAACGGGCTGATCCTTGCCGGCGCGCGGGTGTATTACGCGATGGCGCGCGATGCGCTATTCTTTCGGCGCGCCGGAACGACGAACCGTTTCCATGCGCCCGCGGCCGCCCTCTATGCACAGGGGATTTGGGCCGCGTTCCTGACGCTGCCGCGGACGGTTTCGATCGCTCCGAGCACGGGGGCCGCGACGTACGGCAACGTTTACACCCAGTTGCTCGAATACATCGTCGCCGCGGACCTGGTGTTCTACGTGTTGATGGTGGCTGCGGTGATGGTTTTGCGCCGAAAGATGCCTGCCGTAGATCGACCTTACCGCACGTGGGGTTATCCAGCCGTGCCACTGATCTACCTGACGATCGGAATCCTTCTGATCGCCGATCTCGCCTGGCTCGCACCGTCGACGGCGGGGATTGGCTTCGCGCTTGTGCTCACGGGTGCGCCGGTCTTCCTCCTCTGGAAGCGCAGCGCAGCGCGCGTGTAAAAACCGCGCCTAGTCCACGCGGGCGTAATTCCTGCTTAAAAGCAGGCAATGATCGCCGCGATCCAAGATTTTTCCGCGACCGACAAACGAATCCCAATGCGCGAGCTTATCGCCGCGCTGCAGGAGACTCTCTGTCGCAACCACGAGAAGATCCTCGAGGCAGCCCGTTCGGATTGGCAGAACAGTTACGGGGCGTGCGACGCGAGTGATGCCTGCGTCACGGTCCGCATTGCCAAAGCGGGCTCGCGGACGAAGCGGGGAGGTTCCGCCGGCAAGCGCGCAATGCGGTGGGGCTGCTAGCGTACAAAGTTCACGCAGTTAGCCGTCGACTCAGAGGCGCGCGAGCTACTTACGCAGCCAGAAACTAACACGCTCGTGCTCCACGGCGGCAAGGCCGCAGGGCACGAGCGGAAGTAAGATCGGTGAGTTAGCTGACAAAACTGTCAGGTAACTAACCGAATCAGCACACAGGTTAAGCGCTTTCGCGATTAACCGCCAGGCGACGGCGAAGGTGAGGCCGACGGAGAAGCTTCCATCGAGCTAGACTTCTTAGTCGTAGTCGACATTTTCTTCTTCTTCGAGCCAGACATCTTGGTCTTCGACTCACTGTCGGTCGACATTGAAGCTGACTTCGTCGTGCCGCCTGCACTCATGCTGGCCGATTTGGTCGTGCTGGCAGTAGACGTTTCCGTCTTGGTAGCACAGGATGTGATGAGCGCAGCTCCGGCTAGGAGTGCGATCGTGGAGATAATGGATCGTTTCATTGGTAGTAGGGTTGTTAGACTAACGAGTGGCACATTGTCTATCCGCCTGCCGACGTGCAAGAACATTCTAACTCGCCGCACGGATGTTTTTCCCGGCAACACTGCGCTGGGACACCATGACTGCGTCGCGGCCAACGAGATAGAGCAACACGCAGAGGCCGAGAAACGGAAGCATCGAAAGCCAGTCTGCCATTGGGCCTTCGAAAAAGGGGTTGTGTTCGGTTGACCATTTCTCGAACGCGTCGAGCCGGTCTTTCATCGGAATCGCGAGGAAGGCAAAGAGGACGCCCGCCAAGGTGCCGCCGGCGATGTAGCCGGAGGCGAGAAGGACGCCATTGCTCTTGTCGCCCTCCGCAACCAGCTGGTCTTCCGTGAGCTGCTCCTTTGCATGTTTCTGCCGCGTATATTTGTCGACCAGCCAGCGCACCATCCCGCCGACGAAGACCGGCGCCGAGGTGGAGATCGGAAGATAAACACCCACCGCAAAGGCGAGCGCGGATACTCCGCAGAGCTCGAGCACGATGGCGATGAAGACGCCGAGCAGCACCAGACCCCACGGCAGTTCTCCGCCGAGTATTCCTTTGATGATGTAGGAGACGAGCGTGGCTTTCGGCGCGGTGAACTTCTGCACGCTCGATCCATCCGGGCGTTTGTCGTAGACGCCGTTGATACCAGGGTCGGCTAGATAAACCGGCGCGCCTTCGTTGTTCACTAAATAGCGGCCAGCCGGACCGTTCTCGCTGGTCGTTTTGTGGAAGACGAAATATTCGTTGGCATCGGCGCCAGCTTGAGCGCCTGAGAGGCGTTCGCGTTTGGGCTGGCCGTTGCTGTCCTTCAGGTAGTCTGCCGGGTTCGCGTGAAAACCGGACGCGAAGGTGAAGTCGGCGTTCCCCGCGACCGGGACGTAAATCGTGCCGGACTGGTTCAGCTTCATCAGGATGGGGCCAAGGACGAGGCAGGAAGCGAGCGTGCCGATCAGGATCGCGATCTGTTGCAACTTCGGCGTCGAGCCGACGAGGAAGCCGGTCTTGAGATCCTGCGAGATTGTCCCGCCATTCGACGACGCGATGCACACGATGCCGCCAATCGAAAGCGCAGTGACAAAGTACGGCGGCGCTGTCCAGCCGATGACGAGGAAGATTAAGCAGGTCAGCAGCAACGTCGCGATCATCATGCCTGAGGTCGGGCAGGACGAGGAGCCGATTTCGCCCGTTAGACGCGACGAGACGGTCACGAAAAGGAACCCGAAGGCGACGATCAGAATCGCGCCTAACAGGTTGAAGCGCAGGTTCAGTTGCGGAGCGATCATGATGACGATGAGCAGGGCGATGATGCCGCCGATAACCCATTTCATCGAAAGATCCCGGTCGGTCCGCGGCAGATTATCGCGTGCCGCTCCCGAGCCGCGCAGGTCAGAGAGGCCGCCTTTCAATCCATGCCAAATTAGCGGCAGTGAACGGAAGAGGCTGATGATACCCGCTGCCGCGACTGCCCCCGCGCCAATGTAGAGGATGTAACCCTTCTGAATCTGCTCGACCGACATGTCGGCAATTGTGTGCGCAGTCTCTGGCGCGAGTGGCGCTGTTCCGGCGGAGCCGAAGAATTTTATCGCGGGGATCAGGACGAGATACGACAGGACGCCCCCTGCCATCATCAGCGCGGAGATGCGTGGCCCGATGATGTAACCGACGCCGAGGAGCGCGGGATTGTTCTCTATCGCGATGGACGCGCCTGCGAACGGCTTCCTGAAAACCTTCTCCGGGATCTCCTTCATCGCTTTGAAGATCTCGAGCAGCCCGTAGTAGATGAAGCCGATCGCGAAGCCGCCGATGATGATTTTGCCGCCGCTGACCGCTTCGTCCGCCGCCGCCCGCGCAACAGCATCGCCAGCATGCGCGGCATCGCGTGATTCGGATGACGCAGCCGCCTTCAACACCTCCGCGCACGCCGTGCCTTCAGGATATTTCAACTCACCGTGCTGTTGCACGATCAGCGCGCGGCGCAGCGGAATCATCATCAGGATTCCGATCAACCCGCCGAGAATCGCAACCAGCATGACGCGCGTAATCTCGAGATCGAATCCCAGGATCATGATCGCCGGCATCGTCACTCCGAGACCGAAGGCGATCGATTCGCCGGCTGAGCCTGCGGTTTGAACGATGTTGTTTTCGAGGATGGTCGAGTCGCGCAGGCCGAGCTTCGAGAGCAGGCGGAAGATTGTGATCGAAATGACGGCGACAGGGATCGACGCGCTCACCGTCAGCCCGACTTTCAGCACGAGGTAAAGCGACGACGCGCCGAACACCATCCCGAGCAGCGTACCGATGATGAGCGGCAGCGGCGTGAGTTCGCGCAGCCGCGCAGCCGCCGGAATGAACGGACGGAAGCTGGCGAGAATCGGCTTTTTCGGATGAACGCCGACGATGTCCGGGAACTCGTTAGGCGGGTTCGACGGATCGATGCTTGCCATGAATTACGTCGACCGCTTCGACGCCATTCCGAGGACCCATCGATAGAGCACGAACGCAACCGCAGCGAAGGCGACGCCCCCGACAATTTTCCCCGCCGTTTCGTATCCCGCTCCGACGAGCGCGAGGGGCGCGCCGACTCCGGAGAACACGACGATCGCGGAGAGGATCACGCCGATGGTGCTTTCGCCGACGATCAACCCCGACGCGAGCAACACGCCGAGCTGTTTGGTCCCTTCCGGATTGCGCGTGCGATCGGCGCCGCGATCGAAGAAGTAGCCGACAATTGTGCCGACCACGATCATGAGCGTGCTGGCGGTCGGTAGGTAAATCCCCAGCCCGACCGCGAGCGGCGGTACGCGCATGCTCTTCGTGGTCTTCGCCAAGATTGCGTCGAGCACGATAATCGCGATGCCGATATAGGCGCCCATCCGGATCAAACTCCAGTCGATATCCGCAGCGATGACGCCTTGGGCGAGCGATGAGATCAGGCCGGCTTGCGGCGCCGGTAAAGGATTCGGACGCAACTCCGCGCCGGGCGCGCCGACGAAGCCGTAGGCTTGGTTAACAAGGTTGAGTACCGGCGGAATCACGGCCGCGCCAGCGAGAACACCGATGATCAGCGCAACTTGCTGTTTCCACGGGGTCGCATCGACCAGTTGCCCCGTTTTGAGATCCTGCAGGTTGTTGTTCGCAATCGCCGCGACGTTGAAGACAACCGCGGTGGTGAAAAGCGCGAACGCCATCAGGGCCTTCGTCGCGTCGGGTCCGACATAAGGTTGCACGCCGACGACGAGCAACAGCGCGGCGCCGATGACGACAAGGATGCCGATGCCGGAGAGCGGGCTGTTCGACGAACCGATCAGCCCCGCCATATAGCCGCACACGGCTGAGACGAAGAAGCTCATCAAAAAGACGTAGAAGACGCCGCCGATCACCAGCGTCATCATGTGCCCGCCGAGACCGCTCGCGTTTGCGAACGAGCCGAGCACCCACCCGATCGGCACCATGCACAGCAGCGTCACGAGGCCGACGATCCCGATCGGAATATCGCGCTCGGTGATCGGCAAGGTATCGGCGTTGCCTGCTTTGCGGGCGCGGTTTGCCGCCATTGCGCCGGCGAGACCGCTCGCGACAGGCTTCACCAGCTTCAGCAGCGTCCAGATAGCGGAAACGCCGATCGCGCCCGCGCCGATGAAGCGTACTTTCTGGCTCCAGGTGCTTTGCGCTAAAGCGCCGGCCGCCGTGGTGAGGTCACCGCTGAGTCCAGAGTAATACGGCACAAGCCAACCCCAGCCGATCGTTGCGCCGATCAGCATGGCGATGCCGACCGACAGGCCGCACAGGTGACCGATCGCTAGCAGCGCAAACGATAGCGAAAAATCGTAGCCGCTAACCGAACCACGTCGGCCCATCCGGAACGTCTGCGCGACATCGGACGCGAAGACTTGCGTCGCGACGATGATCGCGAAGACCGCTGCGACGATTGAACCCCACACGACCGCGAGCAACCCGGAGCGTCCGTGTTCAACTTCATCGGCAGTTTTCGCGTCGCCGCCGCTACCGACCTTCAGCACTTCCGCGCAAGCGACGCCCTCGGGATACGGCAGATCGGAATTCGTCACCAACGCCCGGCGCAGCGGGATCGAGTACATCACGCCGAGAATTCCGCCCAGCGCGCAGATCAGGAACGAGACCCAGAACGGAAAGCCGGTCCACCAGCCGATCATGATCAATCCCGGCAGCACGAAGATGATCGACGAGAGCGTGCCTGCCGCCGACGCGACCGTCTGGACGATGTTGTTCTCCTGGACCGTCGCGTTCTTGAAGTAACGCAGGATCGCCATCGAGATCACCGCAGCTGGAATCGAGGTCG
>JBHENE010000185.1:0-47453 GCA_046262215.1 Chthoniobacterales bacterium
CTCTTAAAACAGCTCGTGTTCGACCCGGCCGGGATGAAGCACAGCACCTTCGAGCAGCCCCTCGATCCGTCGCGCACGAAGGAGGCGGCGACAGCGCACAAAGACGGTGAGCCCATGATAGGTCGCTTTCACACTTACCCCGAGATGGCGGCCGCGGGTTTGTGGACGACGCCCACCGATCTCGCGCAGCTTGCCGTCGAGCTTCAGAACTCGCTCGCCGGGAAGTCGAACAAGATCATTTCGCAGGAAATGGCGGCGCAGATGATGTCGCGCCAGTTCGGCGAGTGGGGCCTGGGCCTGGCGGTGGAAGTGCGGGGAGAGGTGATCGAGTTCTCGCACGGCGGCGTGGACGAGGGCTTCGAAGCGTACTGGGCCGGGTTCAGTGA
Source organism: Chthoniobacterales bacterium (assembly GCA_046262215.1). GTDB lineage: Bacteria > Verrucomicrobiota > Verrucomicrobiia > Chthoniobacterales > UBA10450 > JACCTI01. The sequence continues at coordinate 387 of JBHENE010000185.1, forward strand.
CGGGCGGGGCGTCGTCGTGATGACAAATGGCGACCGCGGCACCGTCCTCGCGATGGAGGTCGTCCGGGCTGTCGCGCGCGAATACGGTTGGTCTGAGCACGCGCCGGTCGAGCGTGAGATCGCCGAAGTCGATCCCAAGATCTTCGAGCGGTATGTGGGCCGCTTCGAGTTCAAGATCAGCCCGCAACAGACCATCACCTTTTCCGTCTCAACCGAGGGCGGAAAACTCTTCGTCCAGCCGAACGGCGGCGTGAAGCGCGACTGGCTGCCGGCGTCAGAGACGGAATTCTTTTCGGTCATATCCGGCAACACGCTGGTCTTCGCGAGAGAGGCGGGAGGCGCCGTCAACGAACTCACGCTCAAGCAGGGCGGCGAGAGCTATACGGGTAAGAGGATCAAGTAATCATGCCGCTTCGCGACTTCGGCTTTGATGTCGGCGAGGTCGTTCTCGGCTGAGTATGAACTCGGAGCCGCGTCTTCGGTGTTCGAGGCGATACTAGTTGCTGCTCCCGACCAGATTCGGACAGTCTGCGCAGCGACCGAGGCCGATGTCGTTCGCGGCCCACGAATGGGCAGCGGCCTCGATCTGCGCTGCGTCGCTCAAGTCGACCGGCTTGTAAATCTGCCCAACCAGGTCCGTGGGTAAGCTGGGAATACTTGAATCTTTGAGCAAGGCGCATCGCCGTCCGGTCATCAGCATCGCGCCCAGTTCAGCGATCACATTGTAGTTGAGTCCGCGGTCGAGTCGGTCCTCGAGGATTCCGACACCATAATTGCAGGCCCACATATGCGCCGCAACATTGCCGAGCACGTCGTCGTCTAGCTGCCGCGTAGACGCGAGATGAAGGACCAAGCCGTGCTTCGCAAGTGCCGATCGAAGAACGGGAATGATGTCACGAATTGGATCGAGATAGCCTGTATCACTAGCGTCCTGGGGAAATCGGGTCATCAAGAAGACGTTCTGCTCGAACGGAAACTCCTCTGTAAGACGCGCTATTGGCTTCACCCACTTTATGGGCGCGAAAGCGGGCGGTACTAATGTGTGGCGAACGTGCGCGAACTCTGCGCCAAAGCTGCCTCGCAGCTCAGCTTCGATACCTGCGGCATCGACGCCTCGGAGGATGCTTCGCACAAGTTCGTGACCGATCGGCGTCACACCCCAGCACCTTTTCTGCGCAGCCCGCCGAACTAATTGCTGCCGTTCCAATGCAGCGAGCACATCGTGAATATTGCCGGGGCGAGGGACCCAGACTTTGTCGAACACTCCAGAAGCATCCGCGGCGGTAAAAGAGCCGTTTTCGCTCCGGAGTGCGGCTACAGACGCGACGGCAAGCACGCGCTGTTCTACGCTCACCCGTTGGAGCAGCAGGGCGAACGACACGGTTCGGTTCATCTCACGTGCCCGTCGCCGAAGTGATCAGCTGCTTGAGTTTCTCAATCCCGCGCTGGTGAAGCCGTACTGTCAGCTGTTGACCTTTACCGCGGAAGCTGAACGCATCATCCATTTGTCGGACGGTCTTCGCGAAGTTGGCGGAATCGAAACGGCCAAAGTCGCTACACACCGCGCGAATTACTTTCGTATCCGTCCATTCTTCTGAACCCGTTAACTGACGCGCGCCAGCAACGAGGAGCGCGATCTGCTTTGTCGCCGTGGCTGTAGAGCTGTCCAGCTTGCCGACACCCAAGACAACGTCGACGCCGCCGCTCTCGTTATCTGAATAGATCTCGCCGACGACCTCGGCGGCGATTCCAAGCCTACGCGTGATCTTTTCACTGCCGCTGCCTGCAGGCACGTCGGCGGCCGGTTTCGCGTGAGCAATGCCCGACGGGCCAACGACCGGCGCCTGGTCTGCCCGCGACAGTGCATCAACAGCTTTCTGGAAGGCGAGTTGTCGCAGGTCGTCAGATATGCCCGACTCGTCTACCGCCTTCTGTGCATCAATCAGTATTTGTCGAATATCCATATCCTTCTTTTAGATCTGTGTTCGGCATTGTCAACTGATGATGTTTACTCCACAGAGCGAGCTGACTGTGAGTTGGATACAGCCCGTCACACTGTGTTCCGTTGCCGGTGCGGCGCTACCGGCGACGACCGATCTCTTTGTCGCTTTAACTGTTGAGCTGTGGAGCTTGCCGACCCAGGCAACGTCGACGCCGCCGCTCTCGTTATCTAATAGATCTCGCCGACGACCTCGGCAGCGATCCCGGACCTGCGCGTGATGTTTCCACTGCCGCTGCCTGCAGGCGCGTCGGCGGCCGGTTTCGTGTGAGCAACGCCCGACGAGCCGGCGACCGGCGCCTGGTCTGCGCGCGACAGTGCATCAACAGCTTTCTGGAAGGCGAGTTGTCGCACGTCATCAGGAATTGGTAAATGCAGTGACTCAATGCGTATATAGATTGTATTTACATATCTGTAATCTTAATCGTTTTTTACTGTCGTGATGTTGCATTGTATTTAGAGTGAAATAACATCTTATAGCGTATTGTTCGGCTGAAGTTGCGCAACCTTGTGTCAACGGATCCGTGCGCCACTTGAAATGCTCATCCAGTAGGCGCGGGCAGTCAGGCTGGCGGCGGCGCCGTATCGGCCGAACGGCCGCGCGGAGAGTTTGCTGACATCAAGACTGCCGTTCGCCAGCTGTCAGTCACAGAACTGGCGCTGAGCTCGGCAGGTTTATCTCCGGTCAGGATCACGCCACCTTCACGCAGGTCGGGACGGATCTACCAGTAGGGGTAACTATTCCCCGTCAAGGAAGCGGATACCGAAAAGGCGGCGAATCGATCTACAAGGCCAAACTTTCCTGCTGCGCGTCTGATTTCGCGTTGCTGTTCGCGCTTCCGCCGAACTTCTTCACCAGTTCATCGAGCTTCGCGACGTAGTAGTCGCTGTTTTCGTCGCGGTTTTGCGGATCGAAGTCGCTCGCTAGCTTCGCGGCTTCGTAGGCAGCGACCTTCTTCGGCCGCTTTGATGTAGTAGCTGATTTGGTCGCCGGGTTTGTAGGCTCTGCCGCTGCCCAGTGCGAGCTCGTAGGCGGCGGCGCGGTTGCGGCCGCCTCCGGCGATCTTTTGGCGATACTTCTCGAGGCTGTCCTGGAGGGTGTCGGTTTTCATCAGCATCTCAATCGGCAGTTCGCCGGCGCGGATGCGGCGCTCGTAGTCTTCTCGCAGCTGCGGGATGGCTTCGGGTTTAGCCTGCATCTGGAGCTTGATGATCTCCTCGAGGAAAACGCGCTGGGATTTCTCGAGGCCGCGCGATTTCAGGGCGCCGCTCGTTCGCACACTCCGAAACAATCGGGCCAATCCGTTCTACACAGGACAACGCGCAGCCCTTCGCAACTTGAAGCTCCGGCACAGCGCAAGGCTCTCCGCTTCGAATCGACCGGCAGAGCTCTCTAGGGGATGTTGTAAACCTCAACTAAAGCGTTGCCCGTTGTGTTCCCGTTTCCTCGCACTACAGCAGTGAACCCGCCTGCCGGCAGCGTAGTGACGATGGCGGACTCAGTTGGCTTCGATGGCGCGAGTCCGCTGCTTTCGACTTCAGCCTGCTGCGTGTCTTTCCAGTCGTTGTTAGACGCGAAGGTCGCGCCGTTCGGGTCGTGCAGCTCGAGAGTCGGGTCGGCAAGGGTATTGCTGAGCCGATCAGCGAGCGACGGCCCGAGCGCGCGAACAACTACTTTGCCACCGGTTCCCGCTGATCCACCCACGATGAATCCTGCGATCATCGCGTTGTCGCCTTTTTCGACGAAGCCGCGGGTGCTGATGTTCGCGAGCTGCGCATTGAGGTCGGAGCTCAGATCGTAGACTTCCACAAGACCAATCCCGGTGCCTTGCGCGAAGCCGCTCACCACGGCGGTGTAAGCACCCGGCGAAAGCGTGGCTAAGACGGCGGACTCGACGTCCTGTTTGGGAGCGAGACCGCTCGCCTCAATCGCCGCGCGCTGGTTCGAGGTGATGACGCCGCCCATGATAGTGGTGCGCCAGTCGTCGTTTTTGCCGATCAACACACCATTGCGGTCGTAGACGCTGAGGTTCGGGTCAGCGAGGGTACCGCTCACTCCAGCACTGCCGAGCGACGGTCCGATCGCCCGGATAATGATCTGCTTCGGATCGGAACCAGTCAGAATAAATCCGCCGATCAGGACGTTATCACCCGTGCCGACGGGCAAACGAGTGGAGACGTTCACGAGCGATAAGGCCGGCTTGACCGTGAGAACGAGCGTGCTCTTGGCCGTTGCGCTAGCCCCTTGGACCGAGAGTGTAACCCGGAAGGTGCCGGAGACTGTCGGCATGCCAGAAATAACGCCTGTCTTGCTATCAAGAGTTAGCCCACTTGGCAGGCCCGCGGCGGTGTAGCTCTGCGGCTGGTTATTCGCGACGACCTGATAGGAGAACGGCTGATTCTCACGCGCAAACGCGGTTCCTTTGCTGATCACCGCATTCGTCGCCTGATACCACACCTCGCCGTTCAGGGCCGCGCTCGCGCCGTCGCTGTGTTGCACGAAGGAGGCGTGGAAGTTCTGGAGCTTGCCGGCAGAGTCGAACGTGATCTCGTAAATTTCGAAGTTACCAGTGGTGCTGTTGGACCCTCTGCCATTGCCGCTCACGTCGAGACCTCCGTTCGTACTCGACGGGAACCGCGTGACGTTATCATAACGTCGGACTCCGAGACTCGACCCTGAGGGCGCGCTGAAGTTCATCGTCCAGGATTGGCTGAAATTCGACGTACTAAATGCAATCGTCACCGCTGATGCGCCATTGTTGCTGGCGGTGAATCGGCCATCCGAAGGCGTCAGGAAAACAGTCTTGCCGCCGCCAACATAGTCTCCGGGTTCGCTGACAAGGGACAACGCAGTGTAGGGAGCATACGATTCACCGGGCGGCGCGACAGACAGGTTTAACGTTCCTGTCGCCGTTCCGCTCGACCCTGTCGCTGAGATTCCAATCGCGTAACTGCCCGGTCCCGTCAGGGTGCCAGAAATAATGCCCGTGGAAATATCTAAACTCAGCCCGGCGGGAAGATTCGAAGCCGCGAACCCCGTAGCAGGCTTGCTGGATTTTATCTGATATGAAAACGGCTGCCCTGCCGTTGCGAATGCTGCGAGCGCGCTAGTGATGTGGTTGGGCGGCGGAAGAGCGTTGCTTGAATTGTAGAGGACTTCGCCCGTCAGCGGAGGCCCGGTTCCTTCGCAGCTTTGGGAAAACGTCGCATCGAACGCCAGAATGCTATTGTCCGCGCCATATGTGATCTCCTTTACGGTGAAGCTGCCGGTCAACTGGTTGCAGCCACGGCCGTTGCCTGAGATGGAGAGTCCTGGTTGATTGACCGACTGAAATGGATAACGCGCAGCGCCATTGTAGGTGCCGGGCGTCAAAGGCTTGTTACCCGGCGCTGCGAAGGAAAGGTACCAGTTGTCGCCTGATCCGTTGAAGTTCAATCCAACCACCGTGCCTTTGCTCGCGGTAAGGGCACCGTCTGCAGGGACGTTGTAATAGTAGCTCTTGCCTGCCCCGATGTAGTCGCCTTGCGGGCTGTCCATCACGAGACCGGTGTCAGCAGCGACTGACCCTACTGCAGCCAGGAAGAATAAAGCCGAACCACCGAGAAGGATGAGCCGCTGATTAAGCCATCTCAACGCGCTGAATGTCTGGTAAGCGAGCATCGCCGGATTCAATCCGGAGATATTTGCTGTGTCAACGTAATTAGATCGGCATCGCCGCGTCTATCCAAGACTGCACGCTTTACAGTGCTAGACTCTCCTGCTGCGCGTCTGACTTTGCGTTGCTCTTCGCGACGCCGCCGAACTTCTTCACCAGCTCATCCAGCTTCGCGACGTAGTAGTCGGTGTTCTCGTCGCGGTTTTGTGGGTCGAAGTCGCTGGCTAACTTCGCGGCTTCGTAGGCGGCAACCTTCTTGGGCGTCGCTTTGATGTAGTAACTGATTTGGTCGCCGGGTTTGTAGGCTCGGCCGCTCCCGAGCGCGAGCTCGTAGGCGGCGGCGCGGTTGCGGCCTCCCCCTGCGATCTTTTGGCGATACTTCTCAAGGCTGTCCTGGAGGGTGTCAGTTTTCATCAGCATCTCGATGGGCATTCCGCCAGCACGGATGCGGTGCTCGAAGTCTTCTCGCAATTGCGGGATCGCTTCGGGTTTGCCCTGCATCTGGAGCTTGATGATTTCCTCCAGGAAGACGCGCTGGAATTTCTCGAGGCCGCGCGATTTCAAGGCGCCCCCTTTCATGACGACTTCGCCGTCCTTCGTGAGGAGCGCGTAGTTCTTCGCCTTGTAGCTGAACATGGCATCGAATTGCTCGTCGAGCTCGACCTCGATGCCAGGCGGGAGTTCTTTCGCCAGTTCGCTACGGAGTTGCTCAGGCTCTGAGTTCGCCGGCGGGACGAAGTAGATGCCGTCGGTATCGACTTCGATGACTTGCGCGCCTCTGGTGTTGAGCCAGTCGATCATCTTCTGCAATAAGTCGCGCCCGATCTGCGTGACGCGGGCGGCGGCGTCGAAATCGGCGAAGTGGCCCTGCGCGAATCCGAGGTAGCCGTAGAAGCTGTTGATCAGGATTTTGAAGGTGTTCTGCAGGGCATGGAAGTGCCGCTGGCGCGCGACGTTCTTCTCCGCGCGCATGCTGGCCTTCGCTTCAAGGCGAAAGGTTCGCAGATCAGTGAGCAGATGTCGGAAGATCTGCAGCTGGTCGGTAACGGGGAAGCAGTCGAACTGCAGCATCACGCTGGGGTAGAGCGAGGCGATGTCGCAATGCCAGACGTCCCGCATCACACCCGTCGCGAACATCGCCGTGTAGCCGCCTTCGAAACCGACCGCCATCGGCATCTCGGGGATGGCGTGGCGCTGCCGGAAGTATTCGCGGAGGAAGAGGGCGTTGATGCGGGTGGCGTTGCCGCGCACGATCACGTCCTGGTAGTTGTAGGGAAAGATCTGCGCCTGGATGAAGTAGCTCGGACTGAGTAACTCCGACACGGCGCGCGTCTCACGCACGGCGCAGAGGGCGCGCTTCTTGTAGCGCTCGTCGCCATCGAGATAAGCGCGCTGCAGTTCCTTGCCACCTAACGAGGAGAACTCCGCGCTGTCGCAAAATCCGAAGTGCTGCGCGACATCGATGCGCTCGAAGCCGTTCAGCGAGCGCATGCCGACGTCGTAGAAGTGCGCGAGCAGGAAGGTGTCGACGAAGTGGCGGCCGTCGACGGCGAACTTCGGGTAGTCAATCGTCTTCTCCGCAATCTGGAGGCGCGAAGGACGCGAGCGCAGGAAACCGCCGCTGCGGCCCCAGTCGAGCTTCGTTTTCGCCTTCCGCGCGCGCGCCACTAGGTAAGGCAGATCGAATCGGAAGAGGTCGTGCCCTTCGATCACGTCAGGATCGCGTTGTTTGATGATCGCGGTCAGTCGTTTTATCGCGGCGTGCTCTGACTCTTCTGCATTTGCAGGGTCAACCAGGATCAGCTCCTCCCACCCCGTGTTATCTGCGATGGCAATGCTCGCGATGTGTTCCTGCGAAGCCTGCGCGAGGTCGCCTTCGCCGCTGAGTGAGATGACCTCAAGCTGCAGACGCTTCACTTCCTCCAGCGCCATGTCTTTGAAGAGCGTGCGGCCCGTGTGCGTAAGGTAATGCTGCACCGGATCTGATAACGCGTAGAACGTGCGTCCAGCACTCTTGAGTCCGTTGCGGAGCGCGATCAGCTCCTTCCAGCTGTTGACGGTGACGAGCCAGTTGAAGTTCAGATCGCCCGTGAGCTTCTCCGCGTTCTCCATCCCAAGATCCGACACGTCGCCATCAGCCCAGACGAACGGGTGAAACGGCTCGATGTCGCAGACAGTCGACCCGTTCTCTTCGCGCCGGTAAACCTTGACGCTTCCGGTGTCGCCCATCTCGACCGCCACGATCCGCGGCGTGGGATCGGACCCGAAAAGCATCGTGTTTTCCTCGAAGCGCATGAGGGAGGAAATTGGGCGCGATCACCGTGGATGACAACCGACACACTCCGGCTGTAGTCTCCGCGCATGAAGCTTCACCTCCTCCTCGCGCTTTCCGTCGTTCCCGTGCTCCCGGCCTTCGCGCAGCAAACTCCGCAGCAGATCGCCGACGCAGAGTTGCCGTCGCTCATCACGATCTACAAGGACCTTCATACGCATCCGGAATTGTCGACGAAGGAGGAACGATCAGCGGCGATTGTGGCGAAGGAATTGAAAGCTGCGGGCTGTGAAGTGACCGAGAACGTCGGCAAATACGAAAAGCCCGACCTGAAATGTTTTGGCGTGATCGGAGTGATGAAAAACGGCGACGGTCCGGTCGTCGCGATCCGCAGCGATCTTGACGGTTTGCCGGTGAAGGAAGAAACCGGCGTGCCGTACGCGAGCACGGTAATGACGAAGAATGACGCGGGCCAAGACGTCGGCGTGATGCACGCATGCGGGCACGACATTCATATGTCGAGTCTGATCGGAACGGCGCGTGCGCTCGGCAAAATGAAGGATAAATGGCATGGCACGGTCATCTTCATCGGACAGCCGGCGGAGGAGACGGTGGGCGGAGCGCGCGCGCTTTTGAAGGATGGCCTTTACACGCGCTGGCCGAAACCGACTTACGTGCTCGGCCTGCATGATGACGCAGAGATCCCGACCGGGCAGATCGGCGTCACGGAAGGGTATTGCTACGCGAACGTTGATTCCGTCGACGTGAGCGTGAAGGGCATGGGCGGTCACGGCGCCTACCCGCATAAGACGAAGGATCCGGTCGTCCTCGCGGCCGAAATCATCAACGGCTGGCAGACAATCGTGAGCCGCGAGACCAACCCGCACGACGACGTCGTTGTGACCGTCGGCTCGATCCACGGTGGCACGAAGCACAACATCATCTCGGACGAAGTGAAGATGCAGCTCACGGTGCGCACCTATAAGAAGGAAGTGCGTGACGTGGTCCTCGCGGCAATTGCTCGGATCGCAAAAGGCTGTGCGATTGCTGCGGGACTGCCGGACGACAAGATGCCGGACGTGCACGTGCGGACGGATGAGTTCACGCCCGCTACTTACAACAATCCCGAGCTGACGAAGCGCGCCTCAGCCGCGATGAAGGTCGCGCTCGGCAACGACAACGTCATCCAAAAGGATCCAACCATGGGCGGCGAAGACTTCTCGGAATACAGCATGCCTGATCATTCGATCCCGGCCTTTATGTTTAACGTCGGCGCGGTTGATCCTGCGAAAGCAGCCGAAGCGAAGAAGACCGGTGTGCCATTGCCGAGCCTGCACTCGAGCAAGTTCGCGCCAGTGCCAGAGCCGACGATCCGCACCGGGATCGTCGCGATGACAACGGCCGTCATCGATCTCCTTAAGAAGTAGCGCGCAGAGCACTCAGCGCTCGACAATGTCGCTGTAGCGCCCCTGTTGGAGCTGCTGAAACCGGCCGGTGTTCAGATCGCCGTCATCGAACTTCGCGTCGATCTCCACTAGCTGGGCGTCGCTCGCTGTCGGGCTCACTACCGAGACGGCCGCCTTTACACCGAAAACATTGAAGTCCCAGTCCCATTGGCCGCCGATGGGAGTGGCGCCTGTCCAATTCAGCCGCTGGTCGAGATAGGTGTCCATGCCGGGAGGCACGATGCCGCGGTTCACATCCGGCGGATACGACTGATGCTCCGCGGCATATTGCTCGATTGCGCTACTCGCGATCCGCAGCGCATTCAGAAATTTCGCGTTCTGCGCCTGCTGTCGTGCACGCATGAAAGCAGGCAGCGCAATGGCGGCCAGCAGCGCGATGATGGCGACCACGATCATCATCTCAACTAATGTGAAAGCAGAGCTACGGCGCATCACGACGCTTCTCTATGCACCACGATCTGTGCCACCGTCGCGCGGCGTTCGATGGCCTGTTATTAGTGCGCGATTACTTCACGCGCACGTTTTTCCGCAGGAAGGTAGGTACGTCGAGGTCCTGGCCTTCGACGATCGTGGGTTCGCTCTTCTCGAACCGGCCGCGAGTGACTGATTCGAACTGCAGAACTTCCTGCTTCGCCTGCGCGATTTTTTCGGCAGCCGGTTTTGGTTCTTTAACAAGCGTCGGCTTCTTTTTCGGCAGAATCACGCGCGGTGGCTCGGGCTCGCGCGCAGCGATCGGCTCCGGCTCTTCCTCGAAGATCTCAGGTTCCGGAAGCGTCACCTTGGCGACTGGCTGAGGGGCAGGTTCCCGCTCGATGACAGGTTCCGGTTCCGGTTCAATCAAGACGTCGAGCTGCGGCAAAACTGCTTCAATCGTTTTCAGCACGGAAGCCTGCGGCTCGTCTGCGACAGACAGCGGCTGCTCTTCGAGCTCAGGGGATGCTTCCGGTTCGTGCTTGGGCGGCTCGACGGCGGGTGGTGCGGGCGGCGGCGTTATCGCGCGGGTCTTCTCTTTTCGGGCGGGCTTCGCCGGGGCAACACCATCGGCAGAGAGCGAGCTGATCAAGGTCACCGCGAGGCGATTTCCCATTCGTCCGTCAACAGCGGTGCCAAAGAGGATCTGGGTCTCGTCGCCGACGTGTCGGTTGAGTTCGTTCATCAACACCTCGACTTCGGACAGCGTCATGCCCGGCCCGCCGGCGACCTGCACGAGCAAGTTGGACGCGTCATCCAACAAGCGCCCGCGATCCATCAGCGGATTCTTCAGCGCCTGCGTCAGCGCATCGTGTGCACGGTTGTCGCTGTCCGATTCTCCGTAGCCGAACAGACAGCGGCTATTCGCGTTGCGGAGCGCGACCAGCAAATCGTCGAACCCGATTTTGATTAACCCCGGGCGCTGAATCAGTCCGACAATCGACCGGACGCTCTGGCTCACTGTCACGTCCGCGGCGGCGAATGCTTGATGCACTCCAGCTTTCGGCGCGACGATGTCACCCATCTTGTCGTTCTCGAAGCAGATGACGGCATCGGAGTTATCTTCGAGGCGCCCGAGTGCGTCCTGCGCTTGCTCGTTGCGCCGCTTCCCTTCGAAGCCGAATGGCATCGTCGCGAAACTGATGACGAGCGCACCTGCCTCGCGCGCGATCTCTGCGATCACCGGCGCAGCCCCGGAACCTGTGCCGCCGCCGAGCCCCGCGCAGATGAAGACCATCCGCGCGTCTGTCAGCGCCGCGCGAATTTCATCCGTCGCTTCGACGGCCGCTTCGTAGCCAATTTGCGGATCGCCGCCGCCACCAAGACCACGCGTCGCCATTCGACCGAGCTGCACTTTGTGCGGGGCGACCGAGCTGGTGAGGGCTTGGGCATCGGTGTTTGCGACCACGAGATCACCCTTGTCGAATCCGTCGAGCACGATGCGATCAAGCGCGTTCGAGCCGGCGCCGCCGACTCCGATGATCTTGATCGGGACGAGATCGTCCTGCTGTTCTGGGAGCGTGTAGTTGCGGCTGAGTTGGATCATTTCGTTTTCCTTAGCGTTCTGTCATTCCGAGCGAAGCAAAGCGGAGTCGAGGAACCCCGTTGCAGTACGAATGCTTGTTCCACGGGGTCTCTCGACTTCGCTGCGCTGCGCTCGAGATGACGCTTTCATCGAATCCGGCCTAGCATCTTTCCGAAAATTCCGCGTATGCCTCCGCGCGGGCGGCGGTCCGCTTGGACCGCTTGCGCATACTTGATCAAACCGATCGCGGCGGAGAATTGCGGATTCTCGAAAGCACTCGTTAGCCCGGACATCGTCTGCGCATGCGCAACACGTGCCGGCAATTCGAAAACTTCCTCGGCCAAGTGATCGATGCCTTTCAGATGGCTGCAGCCGCCGGTGATGAAAATTCCTTCGCCGATGTAGTTGATGAACGGCTCTTCCTCGAGCTTCCGCTTCAGCAACTCGAACGTCTCCCGCAGACGCAGATGAATGATCGTGTTCAGCGTCTCGCGTTCGATTTCTTTGCCAGCGAATCCGGAGTCGTCCTTCAGCTGCACGGTCTCGCCCGGCAGGCAATTTCCGAGCGTGACGCTTCCCTCTTCGATCTTCAGTTTCTCGGCGCGCGTCATCGGAATCCGGAGACCCATCGAGATGTCATTGGTGATGTGATCGCCGCCGACGCCGAGCACGCCGCTCTGCTTCACCGCGCCGTCGACGTAGAGAATATAATCCGTCGTGCCACCGCCGATATCGATCACAAGAGCGCCGAGACTTTTCTGATGCGGCGTTAACACAACCTGGGCGGAGGCCAGCGCACTGAAGACAACGTCTTCGACTTGGAGCGGCAGTTCTTTGACGCAGCGAATCGTATTTTGAATCCGTGTCCGCACGCCATGAATGATGTGGAAATCCGCTTCGAGTTTCTCAGCGAGCATCCCGACCGGGTTCAACACGCCGTCCTGCCCGTCGACGTGATAATGCTGGATAATCGAATGCAGAAACGCGTTCGGCGCCGGAATCATCACTTCGCGCGCGTTGATCTTCACGTCCTCAATGTCCTGCTCGTCGATCTCGTCGCGATCTTCCGGCAACGCGACCGAGCCGCGATTGTTGAAGCTCTGGATGTGCGACCCGGCGATCGCTACATAGACGCTGCGAATCATCACATCGCTCTTCGTCTCGGCATCGACGACCGCTTCGTGCACGCATTTCATCGCCGTCTCGAAATCGACGATCTCCCCCTTGCGCACGCCACGTGACGGCGCCTGCCCAACACCCAAAATCTTGATCGTGCCGTCCGGTCTACCTTCACCGACGACGACACAAATTTTCGAGGTCCCGATCTCGAGCCCCACCATCAGATCACTGCTTGCCATGCCTAGTTTTTCCTCCCCCGTTGCACCGGAGTCGCCTTACGAATCTGCGAATCCGATCGCGTTGCTTTCGATTTCGACGCCGCTGGTGCTCCGTCCGTTTTCGTGTTCGGACGCACCGGCACTGCCTTCAAGATCTTTGGCTCGAACCCGTCGGGATCGATCGTTTCGTTGATCACCTCGGAGGGCGCTTTCGCGAACGTCACCGGTATGTTGCGTTGCACGAGCAGGTTCACGGTTTCGAGCTCGCGCTTTGAGTCATCCGACCAGACGAGGAACTGCTCCAGCCGCTGGAGTTGGTTGTTCAGATCGTCGAACGCGAACGTCACCCGCGTGTGATTCTTGTCCGTCACAACAAGGCAGTAGCCTTTCGAAACATCGATCTCGCGGACCTGGAAACGCGTCTGCATAAAGCTGCGCGTGCTCAGCCGCAGTAGCTCGAGCGCGGCCTTCGCCTCGAATGTGTCGACAGTTCTTCCCGCGGCGAGCGATTCGGCCGCGCAGCCGACGATCACGGGAAGTCCGAGGTATTCCGGCAACAGCTTCTTCTCTCGCATGAGCACGCCGCGCGCGTCGACTAAAAACGCGGCGTCGGATGCAAATGGGTTAGAGATGTTGTCGTCGGAAGTAATCCAGGCGACTGGCTTCCGCTCAACGATGTGGACACCGATCTCTCCCGGCATGTTTCGCACCACCTGGACTTCGTCGACTTGCGGGAGCTGCTGCAGGCGGTCGTGCACGTCCGCGAGATTGACGCTGAAGATGTTGACGCCCTCGCGCAGATCAGCGGCGTGTAACACTTGGTCGCGCTGCAACGTGCCGTCCGTCTGCACGTCGATCTTCGTGAGGGAGTAGTCGGGGTTATCGAAGAAGAGCCGGCTCGAACCGAAGCGAACGCCCCAAATGAGCCCGACGCAGACGACGACGCAAAGGAGCACCTTCGAGACGATGACGAGAATGCGTTTGTTGCGATGCTGCGTCGCTTTGTGCGAGCGCACCTTCACGTCGAGCAGATGCTGCTGACGACGCTGCTTCGTGTTCGAGACGCGCTGATTGCGCGCGCGCGGACGTTCTGTGACGAGGCGGCTCATTGTCCGTTGCGCCTCCGCGCGGCGAGCGACAACTCAATGATGCGCGCACAAAGTTGCGGGTAGCTGATGCCCACTGCAGCAGCCGCTTCCGGCAGCAGGCTCGTTGAGGTCATACCCGGGATCGTATTCACCTCGATCACACTAGCGGTGCCGTCATCCTGCAGGAGCACGTCAACACGCGAGTAAACCTGCAGGCCTAATGACCGATGCGCGCGGAGAGCGAGATCTTGGATTTCGCGAGTCTTCTCCTCGGCGATGTTTGCGGGGCAGACGTGCTGCGCGCCCGCTCCTGGCGCGGCGTTGGGATTCAGGAACGGATATTTCTCCGCGAAGTCATAGAAGCCCTCCTTTGCGATGATCTCGATGATCGGTAGCACCTGTTCACCTAAGACTCCGACCGTCAGCTCGCGCGCCGGAACGAATTTCTCGACCAGCAGCCGCTCGTCGTACCTCGCTGCGTTCTGCAGCGCATCAGCGAGGGCGCTTTCTTCCTTCACAATGTACACGCCAACAGTGGAACCCTGCTGTGGTGCTTTGATCACGAAGGGCAGACGCATGCGCGGACGCTCGCCTGCCTTGATGATTTCCCACTCTGGCGTGGCCACGCCCCCGGCTTCGAACTTCTCCTTCGCGAGAATCTTATCGAAGGCAATGCGGCTTCCTTCGACGCCTTCGCCGGTGTAGGGCACGCCGCGACTTTCCAGAATCTTCTGGATCTCTCCGTCTTCGCCGAACGTCCCGGGGATCGCGTTAAACGCAATCTCTGTATCTGGCGGAAGCTCGAAGTCGGCGCCGTGCACGTCGACGTCGGTTACTTCCGCGCCTAACGAGCGCAAGGCGTTCGAAACCCCCGCGCCCATCGCCAACGAAACGTCGCGTTCGGAGCCAGGGCCCCCCTTGAGGACTGCGATATGTTTTCCGTGCAGCGTGTTCATCTGGCTCTCATTCCGGGTAGCGCAGGCTGCCAGCCTGCAGTCGCCGGCAGCCTGCCGGCGATACGGGTGGAATCGATGAATGGGCAACTGCACGTCGCGTTATCAACACGCGCAGGGAATGTGTTCGGCAAGCTGCCGAGCACGGCAGGCTGGCAGCCTGCGCTCCCCGAAATTGTCGTTCGTATCGTTGTGAAACTCACGCCGCTTCTCCCACAATCTGCACTTCCGTCTCCAGCTCGATCCCACGCTTCTCGCGCGCGACGGCTTTGATCTTGTCGATCAAGGCCAGCATGTCGGTTGCGGTCGCGCCGCCGTCATTGACGAGAAAATTTCCGTGCACTTCCGAGACGCGTGCCTGTCCGACGCTGCAGTTCTTCAGGCCGAGCTCGTCGACCAATTTACCGGCGGGGCAAGTCGCAGGGTTCTTAAATGCGCACCCGGCGCTCTTCGCGATCGGCTGCGAGGTGCGGCGTTTTTCCTGTGACTCCTCCAGCTTCCGCACGATTTGATCGACCGGCGCAGGCGTTCCGCGAAAGACGGCGGAGACGGCGTAGTTCGTCTTCAATGCTGGGACGCTGCGGTATCCCACCTCCAGCTCTGCCGTCGTCTTCGTGTGCGGGTCACCTTCCCCATCGAGGTAGCGGACGCGCACGACGTTATCGAAAGTCTGCCAACCCATCGCACCAGCATTCATCCGCAACCCACCGCCGACTTCTCCGGGGATTCCTTCCATCCACTCAAGGTCGCCGAGACCCACGCTTCTCCCGGCGTACGCAACCTGTTTCAGCTTCGCGCCGACGCCTGCGTGAATCTCGCCATCGATCACCTCGACACGGTCAAATTCTCCACCGGATGGATGAACAACCACGCCACGAATTCCGCCATCGCGCACCAGAAGATTCGAGCCACGACCGATCACAAAGAGCGGAAGATTTTGCTGCCGGCAAAGCCTGATGATCTCGGCGAACGCAGCTTCATTCCGCGGTTCCACCCAGAACTGCGCCGGCCCGCCGACGCGCAGCGTGGTGTGTTTCGCCATCGGCTCGTACAGCCGCACTTCACCTTCTTCGCCGACGATCTCGCGCAGCTTCTCCATGACCACAAGATCGGCCGCGAGGAGCGACAATTGCTCGTGCACATTCCCGGCACCGAGACTCAGGACCAGATCGCCGTCCGCGATGATGTTGCCGACGTCGTGGTGCAGTTGATGGAGCCGCGGTTGATAGGCGACGCCGTCGTGTCCTTGCGCTGAGACGGCATCGACGATCGTCTGGCCGCTCACGCCTGGGAGCGGTGCTTCGCTGGCTGCATAGACATCGGTAACAAAGACTCGATCGGAGTCAGCAAAAGCGCTGCCGAACTCGTCGCGCAGCGCCTGCGTGCGCGAATACCGGTGCGGCTGAAACATTGTGACGACACGGTTTCTTCCAGTCGCTTTCGCGGTCGCGAGAGTCGCGCGAATTTCCGTCGGATGATGTGCGTAATCATCGACCAGAAGGAAGCGTTCGCTGGCATACTTAATCTCGAAGCGCCGCCGGGCGTGCTCGAATTGGCGGAGTGAGGCGACAATCTTCGGGAATGGAATCCCGAGCTCAGTCGCGAGGGCAATAACGCCGAGAGAGTTGCTGACGTTGTGCCGGCCGGGGACGTTCAGAACCGCCTCGCCGAGCTTCTCGCCGCGCCGGTAAACACAGAACACTGACGTGAAATCCTTCAGCTCGAGATCCGCACCCCGATAATCGGCGTTGTCGGAAAATCCGAACGAGATGGCGCGCGGCCGCTGCGCACAGACGCGCGCGGCGTTCGCGTCATCTGCGCAGAAAAAAACGCTGCCGCTCGTTTGATCGAGCAGTTGCCCGTAAACCGCTTCGATCGCGGCGAGGTCGGCGTAGAAATCGAGGTGCTCTTCCTCGATGTTCAAAATCAGTGCGTGCTCTGGATGGAAGTAGCGAATGGTGCCGTCACTCTCATCCCCTTCCGCGACGAAGTATTCACCGCGCGGGTTCCAGTGCGCGTTCGTCCCGAGGATCGGAATCTCAGCGCCGACATAGTGCGAGGGATGCAATCCGCCTTCGCGGAAAACATGCGCGGTCATCGCGGAGGTCGTGGTTTTGCCGTGCATTCCAGCAATCACGACTCCGCGTTTGCCCATCATGATTGCCGCGAGCGCTTCGGCCCGGCGGTGCGTCGGCTTGTTGTGCGCTCGCGCATCGACGAGCACTGGATTGTCATCCTTAATCGCAGACGAATAGACGACGATCTCCGCATCGCGCGCGTCTTCCGCACGATGAGTGACATGAAAACGCAGCCCGAGCCGCTGCAGCCGACCGGTCTCCAAAGTGCCGACGCGATCAGACCCGCTCACCTGATGCCCGAGCTCGAGAAGGAGCGCGGCAATCCCGCTCATACCACTGCCCGCGACACCGATCAGGTGCACGCGATGACGCTCCTGCGTGAGCAGTTTTTGCAGGCTGGCTTCAGGCGCGTGCAGCATCGGCTTGGATATACTTCTCCATCGTATCTGCAACCAGAGCGGCGGCGTTTTTTGGTGCGAGTCGCGCGGAATTTTCAGACATACGCTGCAGCCGGCATGCGTCGGCTATTAGCTCGCGAAGCTTCCGCGCCATCGCATCTCCGGTGAGCTCCGCTTCGCGGACCATCAGGGCTGCATCTGCCTTAACGAAAATCTCGGCGTTGCGTGTCTGGTGATCGTCCGCGGCGTAGGGAAACGGGATCAATAACGACGGAAGCCCGAACGCCGCCAGCTCCGATAAACTTGCCGCGCCGGAGCGTGCGATGGCGAAATCGGCGGCGCTGTAGACCTCTTCCATTGAGTGGTGAAACGCTGCGACATACGCGCGGATATTTTCCCGCTGGTAGTTATCCGCCATCAGCCGCTCATCGCGCGCGCCGGAGAGATGAATCACCTGGAACTGCTCGCCGTTTAGCATCGGTAGCGCCTTGAGGATCGTTTGATTGATACCGGTGGCTCCCTGGCTGCCGCCCATGATGAGAATGGTGCGCAAATCCTCCTGTAAGCCGAGCTTCCGCCGCGCTTCCGCGCGATCAATCCTGCGCAGCTCGCCGCGCAAAGGTGTGCCGGTGACTTCAGTACGAACTTTCGGGAAGAACTTCGCGCAATCAGCGAAGCCGAGCAGCACCGCACGGACCAAACGCGCGGTCAGGCGATTCGCTTTACCCGGGATTGCGTTCGACTCGTGAATCAGCGTTGGAATTCCGCGCATGCGGCCGGCGAGGATCGGCGCGGTCGAGGTGAACCCGCCCATCCCGAGGACGATGTGCGGCTTGAACGCGCGATAGATGCGGCGCGAGAGCGAGAGGCTCTCGTTGAACCGCTGTGTGAAGCGGATGATCGCGGGCGAGAACGGAGATGGCAGACCGATGGTCGGTAATTTTTCGAAGCGAAACTCCCCGTGCCCAGCGAGCGCGAGCGAGTCGATCTCCTTCTCGGAGACGAAAAGCATCACTTCGTGTCCACGCGCGCGGAGCACTTCCGCGACCGCAATTCCCGGGAACAAATGTCCGCCCGTTCCGCCGCATGCAATGATCGCGTTCATCCGTGTCTCAGATTCGTGGCGTCGTGCGCACCTGCATGGTCGCGCGTTTTGTGTTCACCGGCTCGAGGACACCGCGACGGTAGATGCTGAGCAGCACACCGATGCCAAACAAACACGCCGCCAGGTTGGATCCGCCGTAGCTGATGAATGGCAGCGGCAGGCCCTTGTTCGGCAGCAGCGACGTGGTGACGCCGATGTTCACGGCCGCTTGAAGTGCGAGCAGCGCGACGATGCCGGTGCCGAGAAGCAACCCGACGCGATCCTTCGCGTGCAACGCGATCATCGTGCCGCAAACGATGATGACTACGAAGAGAAACACCACCAGCAGACTGATCCGCAGCCCGAGCTCTTCGCCGATCATTGGGAAGATGAAATCGGTGTGCGCGTACGGCAGGTAGAGCATCTTCTGACGCCCGTTGCCGAGGCCTAGCCCATCGATGCCTCCACTCCCCCACGCGATCAACGCCTGCATCTGCTGCAACCCCGCGTCGTCCTTGAATTTCTCGGGGTCCATGAACGCCGCGAGTCGACCCATTCGTTCGGGCATCGTGGCTGCGACAAATAAGATTCCGCCCACTCCGACGAACGACAAGACGCCGAGCAAGAGGCCGTTTGTGCCTGCTACGAACATCATCACAAACGCAGTCGCGCCGATCAGTGACGTTGTGCCGAGGTCCACTTCGGCGACGATCAAGGCGAGCAAAACACCGACGATCGCCAACGGAATCGCGAAGCCCTGCAGGATGCGGCCGCTCTCTTTTTCGTAACGCGAAAACCAGTAAGCGAGGAAAAATACCGCGGCGACTTTCGCTACTTCGGATGGCTGAAAGGTGAGCGGTCCGAGGCCGACCCAGCGCCGCGATCCATTGATGCGCATCCCCAGATGCGGCACGTAGCAACAAGCCAGCGCAATTGCCGCAAGGCCGAACCAGATCCACCAGCTGCGTGTCCAGATGTGGTAATCGGTCCACGCCGCGACGATGCAAACGACGAGGCCGATGCCGAGCCAGACACTTTGGCGTTTGATGAAAAAGTAAACGTCACCATGGCTGTCGCGCGCGAACGCACTCGTGCTGAACAGCATGACGATGCCAATCACAAGCATCCCGAGCACAGCCAGGAACAGAATGTATGCGCTCTTACGATGCATGGATGCGGCGGGTCTAATCTTCGCTCTTCTTGCTCTTGGATGATTTCGACGCCGGCACGATTAGCTTCTGCCCAATCTGAAGCTTCCGCGGATCATCGATGTGATTCGCCGCGAGCAGCTCGGCTTCGGAGACCTTGAGCTTCTTCGCGATCTTCACTGGATTATCCCCTTTCGCGACGACGTAAGACTTGCCTGCGTCGTTCACAGGCGCAGTACTCGCGGATGGCTTAACCGGCTCCGCTTTGCGCACTTCACCACCTGCGGGGCCTTGCTTCGCGATAATCACGGGTGCAGATGTGGTTGCCGGCGCGGGAGAAGCAGCGGCGTCCATCTTGGCCGCCGCGGATGGTGCGTTGTCGGTTTTCGGCGTAGCCGTTGTGGCTATCGGCGGGGCGGGGAGCACACCCTGTCGACTTTTGATGGTGTTGAAGGCGACGATGCCTGCGACTGCGACGACGTGCAGGACGAGCACGATGAGAAGTGCGCGCGAGAGCTTCATATTGGGCTCCGACATCTCGTCGAAATCCATCTCGTCGCCCGCCATGGAACGACGCGCAGTGCTCGCGCGCAGTCTCTTTTTCACCGGCTTCTTTTTTAGGAGGAACGTTGGGATCTTCATGGCTTACTTTTTTGCAAGGCGTGCACGAGGGCACGAAATTGATCGCCGCGATCGGCGTAGCTTTTGAACATGTCGAAGGAGGATGTGCCCGGAGAAAACAGCACCACTTCGCCGGGCTGCGCGATGGCATGCGCACGTTCCACTGCATCGGCGATCGAGTGCGCGATCTCGCACGACACAGCACCTTTCCAATCACTGCAGATACGGTCCGCCATCTCGCCGATCAGGATGGTGGCGCGCACTTTCTCCGCCACGACTTTCCGCAGCGGATCGAAAGAAAAGCCTTTGTCTTTTCCTCCCGCGATCAACACCACCGGCTTAGTCTGCGCGAGCAGCGCTTTCTCGACGGCATCGAGGTTCGTCGCTTTGGAATCGTTGATGAACGAAACGCCGTTGAGTTCTCGGACAAATTCCATCCGATGCGGCCGCGGCTCATATTTGCAGAGCGGTGGCACCATTTGCTCGAATGACAGTCCCCGCGCGACACCAATCGCGAGCGTCGCCATCAAATTTTCGATGTTATGCGAGCCGCGCAGCCGTGTTTCGGAGA
This sequence comes from Chthoniobacterales bacterium, assembly GCA_046262215.1. Taxonomy (GTDB): domain Bacteria; phylum Verrucomicrobiota; class Verrucomicrobiia; order Chthoniobacterales; family UBA10450; genus JACCTI01. Next base: position 21,054 of record JBHENE010000185.1, read on the forward strand.
GCCGGAGAACCGGCTTGTTCTGATAGACGATCGCGCCCTGCGCCAATCGGAAGTCCGCGTGTTCCGCATAAGCGCTGAAGGTGATCGGCCGGGCTTTCAGGGGCGGCAGATTCTCGACCGCGTTTACTACGGCGACGTCGTCAGCGGTCTGGTAGTCGAAAATGTGGAGCTTGGCCGCGCGATATTCGGCTAACGAGCGATACCGGTCGAGATGATCAGGCGCGAAATTCAACCAGGCGCTGACGGACGGCCGAAAGGTCGAAATCGTCTCGAGCTGGAACGAACTGACTTCGACGGTGAGCACTTCGAGATCGCGACCTTCGCGCGCGACTTCCGAAAGCGGTTTTCCGATATTGCCGCACGCCACGGTGCGTTGTCCGCAGGCGTTTAACATCTGCGCGAGCAACTCCGTCGTCGTGGTTTTGCCGTTCGTCCCGGTGATCGCGACAACCGGCAACCCGCACGAGCGCCAACCGAGCTCGAGCTCGCCGATGATCTCGATGTTCCGCCGCGAAAAGTTCTGCGCGAGCGGAGATGCCGGATCGATCCCGGGGCTTAGAACGACCAACTCGTAGTGTGATGTGTCGCGCTCGGCGGCCGGTCCGCAGATCACCTCGATGCGGCGCGCGCGCATCCCTTCGATCGTCGTCTTCAGGATCGTTTTCTCTTCCGCGGTATCGAGCCCCGTCACCGCCGCGCCTTCATCTTTGAGAAGGTGCGCCGCAGCCGTGCCGCTGAGGCCAGCTCCTAGAACGGCGACTTTTCGATCCGTGTAACGCATAGGGTTACCTCAGCTTCAGCGTCGCCAATCCGAGCAACGCAAAGACGCCAGACAAAATCCAAAACCGCACGATGACGGTGTTTTCCTTCCAGCCGCTCAGCTCGAAATGATGGTGGATCGGCGACATCAGGAAGATGCGCTTGCCGGTGAGCTTGAAGCTCAGCACCTGCAGGATGACGGAGACGGCTTCGATGACGAACATGCCGCCGACAACCATCAGCAGCAGCTCTTGCTTGCAGCAAATTGCGACGGCGCCAATGAGGCCTCCGATCGCGAGCGAACCCGTGTCACCCATGAAGACTTTCGCGGGATGGCAGTTGAACCAGAGAAAGCCGAGTCCGGCGCCGACGAGCGCAGAACAGACGACCGTCAGCTCCCCTGTGAGCGAGTAAAACGGAACCTGGAGATATTCGGCGATGCGGAAATTGCCGCCGGCGTAAGTCAGCAACGCGTAGGAAAACGCGACCGTAATCGTGCAGCCGATTGCCAGGCCGTCGAGTCCGTCGGTGAGATTCACGGCGTTTGATGCGCCGGCGATCACGATCGCGAAGAAGACGATCGTGAAGAGCCCCATGTTCGTCAGCACCGGTGATTTAAAGAACGGCAAATACAGCGAGCGAGCCTGCACTTGCAGCGCAGGGTTTGTGAGGAAAACAAAACAAATTCCGCCCGCCACGATCAGCTGCACGAGCAGCTTCATCCGTCCGCTGATGCCAGCGGATTTCTTCTTCGTGACCTTGAGGTAATCATCAGCAAACCCGAGACCGCCGAGCACCGTCATCGACAAAAGCGTGAGCCAAACGAAGCGGTTATCCAGGCGCGCCCAGAGCACACTGGAGATGAACACCGCGCCGATGATCAAGACGCCGCCCATCGTTGGAACGCCTTTCTTGGCGCCGTGCAATTCCGCCAGGCGGTGCACTTCAGCCGCCGTGCGAATGGGTTGGCCGACCTTCAGCGAGATCAGTTTGCGAATGACAAAATTTCCGCAGACCAGTGAGATCGTGAACGCGGTAATGGCCGCCGCGACCGCGCGAAAAGTGACGTAGCTGAAGACGTTCAGCCCGCCGATTTGTTCGCTGAAGAGATGCAGGTAGTACAGCATGGCTAACGAGCGATTGCGGGTTGCTGATTGCTCCACTCTTCGAGCACACGTTCCATCCGCGCGGCGCGACTTCCTTTGACGAGCACTAGGTCACCGGCAGCGACGTTCGCCGCGAGGAACTCGGCAGCTTCGCTCGTCGTCGCCACGTTCAGAACGTTCTCCAAACCGGCAGCGCGCGCCGCGGCCGCGATCTCTGCCCCGAGGTCACCGACCGTAATCAGCTGATCGATGCGAAACGCAGCCGCTGCCTCGCCGACTTCACGATGGCTACGCGCGGATTCGCTGCCGAGCTCGCCCATTGCACCGAGCACCGCCACGCGGCGGCCTTCGGTCTCGAGTTCGACCAGCGTGCGCAGCGCAGCTTTCACGGAATCCGGGTTGGCGTTGTAGCTGTCGTCGAGCACCTGGACGCCGTTGATGTCGCGCAATTGCAGACGCGCTTTTGTCAGCGGCGCGGATGCAAGCCCGGCCGCGCAATCTTCGAGCGAAACGCCGAAAGCCCTTCCAGCCGCGATCGCGAGCATCGCGTTCTGCACCATGTGCAATCCTGCGACCGGCAGCTGCGCACGGCAGCGGTGCGCGCCTTCCAAGATCGTGAACTCGGAGCCGCTCGCGCTTTGGCGAATTTCGGTCGCACGCAGCGTTCCGCTCTGCGCGCCGGCGAGCACGATCTTCGCTTTCGTGCGACGCGCGATGCTCTCGCTGAATGGATCATCGGCGTTCAAGATCACGGTGCCGTCGGCGCGGACCGCGACGGCGAGTTCGCCCTTCTCCTGGGCGATCGCTTCCTGCGAGCCCATAAATTCAATGTGGGCAATGCCGATGTTCGTGATGATGGCGGCATCCGGCTGCGCGATCGCAGCGAGTGGCGCGATTTCGCCTGGGTGATTCATCCCGAGCTCCCACACTGCGATCTGATGGTGCGAATTGGCCTCTAAAATCGTGCGTGGAAGGCCAACGTGGTTGTTGAAATTGCCCTCGGTCTTCGTGACGTGAAAACGGCGCCCAAGCACGGCAGCAACGAAATCCTTCGTGCTCGTTTTGCCGTTGCTTCCCGTGATGGCAATCACCTTCAGCGGCAGCGCACCTCGATAACCAGCGGCGATCTGCTGATAGCCAACGAGCGTATCGGCGACGCGGATGATCGCGAACGTCGGGGGAACATTGCCGCTCCACCTTTCCTCGACCAACGCGCCTGATGCACCGCGTTGCGCGGCTTGTTCTACGAAGCGATGGCCGTCGAAATTCTCGCCACGGATCGGGACGAACAGATCATCGGCCTGCAGCGTCCGCGAATCGGTGCTGATGCGCGAGATAACCGTTTGCGGATCACCCGATGTGATTGAGCCGTTCGCGTATTGCGCGATCGTGGAAAGGGAAAGCGGGTCCATCTATTCGAATTCCAGCGGCTGGCTCTCGAGCGCCCGGCGGGCAACCTGAATGTCATCGAACGGGATCGTACTGTCGGCAAACTCCTGGTAATTCTCGTGGCCTTTACCTGCGATCAGCACGATGTCGCGCTGCTGCGCGAGTGAGATGGCGCGCGTGATTGCTTGCGTGCGATCGGTTATTTTTTCGTAGCGGTCGGAGCGAAATCCGTTCTCCACTTCGGCGATAATCGAGTCGGGATCTTCTTTGCGCGGATTATCCGAAGTGATGATGCTGAAGTCCGCCTTCTGATCCGCCGCGTGCGCCATTAGGGGACGCTTTTGTCGGTCACGATCGCCGCCACAGCCGAAGACCACGATCAACTTGCGCGGCGAGAGTTCGCGCAACGTCTTCAACACATTCAACAGCGCATCCGGCGTGTGCGCGTAGTCGACAAAGACCTGGAATCGCCGCTTCGCCTGCACGGCTTCGAGCCGCCCCGGAACTTGCGGCGACTTCCCGAGACTCAGAACAGCATCGCGCAGGCTCACGCCGAGCGCATTTGCTGCCGCGAGAGCGGCTAACGAGTTCGCGACATTGAAACGCCCAATCAATGGCACCCGCACCAGGTAGATCTTGCTGCGCGCCTCGAGCTGGTAGGAGGTTCCGGAAAATTCAGCGCGGTAATTCGACGCCCGAAAATCCGCCCGCACCCCCATCCCATAGGTCACGAGCGGAACGTCTTTGCCGATGCGATCGAGCAGCTTCTCGCCGTAGCGATCGTCGATGTTCACGATCGCGACCGTCTTCTTCTTCGTCTGCTGCGCGGCGAGACCGGTGAAGAGCTTCGCTTTCTCGTCGAAGTAGCGATCCATCGAGCCGTGAAAATCAAGATGGTCCTGCGTGAGGTTCGTGAACACGGCGGCGTCCCATTCCAGTCCGCGCGTTCGCTCCTGCGCGAGCGCGTGGGAGGAGACTTCCATCGCGGCGGCTTTGCAGCCGGCATTCACCATTTGCGCGAGCAACTCCTGCACTTCGAGTGACTCGGGAGTTGTGCGGGTCGCCGGCAAAACACGCTCGCCGATCTCATACCGGACGGTGCCGATAAGACCGCAGCGCAAACCTGCGTTCTCGCAGATGTGCTTGATCAAAAACGTCGTCGTGGTCTTGCCGTTGGTACCGGTAACGGCTGCCATTTTCAGGCGGCGCATCGGGTTTGAGTAAAACGCTGACGCGAGATCGGCGAGCGCATGGCGCGCGTTTTCGACGTGCACGGTCGTCGCGTGCGGATTCCGAATCACAGTCTCGGAAACAATCACGGTCGCGCCCTTTTCCACGGCCTGATCGACAAACGTGGTGCCGTCGCTTTTCTCGCCGCGCAGCGCGACGAAGAGGCCGTTCTTTTGCACACGCCGCGAGTCGAACGCGATGCTCTCAACGTTGCGATCCACCGCCCCTATGACCGCGCGAGAAGGAACAGCATTCAAGAGGGTCTTAAGCAGCATGAGGTGTAGGCAAACGGAGGCTAAGACTCAACGACGGCGGGCCGGCTCGGTTAAGGCGACCTGACTCGCCCGGAGCGGTTTGCTGAGTTCCTCATGCGGCTCAAGATCAAGATATCGCGCAGCCTTTTCGGCGATGTGCGCAAAGATGGGCGCAGCGACGGTGCCGCCGTAGTTCAGCTCGGCTTTCGTCTTCGCATCGTCGAGCACCACGAGGCCGACGAATTCCGGATGGTCGGCGGGCATAAACCCGGAGAATGAGACGACGTACTTGCCGTGTTCATAACCACCGTGCGGGCTGACTTTTTGCGCGGTGCCAGTCTTGCCGGAGATGGTAAATCCCGGGACCGCTGCGCCCGCCGCGGTACCGCGATCGCTGACCACGCCGCGGAGGGCGAGCGCGATCTGCGACGCTGTTTCCGGCGAGATCACCTGTCGCAGAACCGTGGGCGTGAACTTACTGACCGTCTCGCCATCGCCAGTCGTGACGGACTTCACGATCCGCGGTGTAACGAGCTTCCCGCCGTTCGCGATCGCCGCCATCGCCATCGTCATTTGCAGCGGCGTCACGCCGACTTCATGGCCCATCGGAATGCGCGTGATCGAGATCTTGCTCCAAGATTGCGGCGGACGGATGACGCCCGGAATTTCGCCCGGTAGTTCGATGCCCGTGCGCTCGCCGAACCCGAAGCGGCGGATGTACTCGTAGAACTTCTCCTCGCCGACAGAGAGCGCGAGTTTCGCGGCCCCGACGTTGCTGGATTTGATGAGAATATCCTGAACGCTCAGTTCGCCGTACGGCTTGTGGTCGTGGAGCGGACGACCTCCGTACTTCCAGACGCCGTTCTCGCAGAAGATCATCGAGTCAGGCTTCACTTTCTTCTCGTTCAAGGCCGACGCCGCGGTGACGATTTTGAATGTGGAACCCGGCTCCATCATGTCGATGATTGCGCGATTCTTCATCTCCTCTGGCTTCGCTTCGGCGCGTTGATTGATGTCGAAATTCGGCCGGTTCGCCATCGCGAGGATTTCTCCTGTTTCCGGACGCATCAGGATGATTGTGGCCTTCTGCGGATGATATTCCTGCATCGCTGCGTCGATCTCATTTTCGACGATGTTCTGCAGGTTGAGATCGATCGTCAGACGGACGCCGTAGCCGTCACGCGGCGCACGTTCCTGGCCGCGATAGAGCACTATCTCCTGACCGGCGCGGTTGTGCTCGACGTAGCGATAGCCGTCCTGCCCGTGTAGGTATTCCTCCATCGATGACTCGACGCCCTGGATGCCCTTGTGATCGAAGTCCGTGAAGCCGAGGACGTGGCAGAGCATCGGCCCGTTCGGGTAGATCCGCGTCGAGTCGCGCTCGAAGTAGACGCCGCGAAGTTTTTCGGTGCGCAGTTTTTCGCGGAGCGCGACTGCAGTTGCCTGCGGCACCTGATGTTTCAGGACGATGTACCGCCGCCCACCGTTGAGTTTCTCCGTTACTTCTGCTTCGGGAAGATCGAGCGTCTGCGCCAGGACAGTGGACAAACGCGCGGCGTCATTCACATGCGTCGCATCAGCCACGATCGTCTCACCGGGAACGTTGTGGGCGAGGACCTCGCCATTCGCATCCATGATCGCGCCGCGCTCGGCGAAGATCGTCTGTTTATAGATGTGCTTCTCAGCGGCGAGTCCGGCGTACTCGTCGTGCTTCACCATCTGCAAGTAGATCAGCCGAAACGAGAACGCGCTGAACAACGCCGTGAAGGCGAGGCAGACAAGCGCGCATCGATTCCGGCTATTCCACTTCATCTTCCGGTACGCTGATTTACGACCGGCTGGATGGCATCTTCACCGCGAGCGCTGACGGGAGTCATCCGGACGATGCTCTGCTCGGCGATGGGACTCATCTTCAGGTAGCCTTCCTTGAGGCGGCGTTGCAACGCGGACCGCGAGGTCAACGCGGCGATCTGCACCTGCGCGACGTCATTCTCCGCCCGGACATTTACGAGTTCGCGCTCGAGCTCTTTCTTGCGATCGCCGAGGTGATAAAGCTGCACCGTCAGATAAACGTAAATGAGTCCCATGACGGCGACGAAGCCGGTGATGACGAGCCACCGCGCGAGCGAGGCGGCGTTGATGGCGTTGAATTGTTTGCGTTGGCGTTGCATCTAGATCCTCTCTGCGACGCGGAGCTTGGCGCTGCGCGAACGTGGGTTTTCCCGCTGCTCTTCGGGGCTCGGCTCGATTGGTTTCGAGGTGACGAGCCTGAACTGAAAATCCGGATTAGGCCGCGGTTCCGGCCATTCGGGTCGATCCAGAAACTCCCGCGCGCGATCCCGGAAGAAATTCTTCACGATGCGATCTTCGAGGGAGTGGAAGGTAATCACCGCGATGCGCGCGCCCGCTTCGAGCCGCGAGCTGACTGCAAGCAAGCCGGCTTCGAGTGCGCCGAGTTCGTCGTTTACTTCCATGCGCAACGCCTGAAACACCTGCGTCGCCGGATGGCGCCGCCCGTGCCGCCAAACGATTTTTTCCACCGCTTTCGCGAGCTGCATCGTTTCGCGGAACGGCGACGTCTTACGCTGTTTCACGAGCTGACTCGCGATGCGTCGCGCCGCTGGCTCTTCACCGAGATCGCGAAAGATGCGCGTCAGCTCTTCCTCGCTGTAGCTATTGACGACGTCCGCGGCGGTTAGCTCGCGTCGCGGATCCATCCGCATATCGAGCGGACCATTGCGCATGATGCTGAAGCCGCGCTCGCCGTTCTCCATCTGACGCGATGAAACTCCGAGGTCGAGCAAAGCACCGCCCAGGCCGATGATACCTAACGAGTCGAGCACGCGCGCCGCGTTGCGGAAGTTTGCCTGCTGCAAAGTGACGCGACCGCCGAACTCCGCCAGCCGAGTGGTCGCGTAGCTGATTGCGTCCGGATCCTGGTCGAGGCCAAGAATATCCGCGCCTTTCTGCAGGATCAGCTCGGAGTGGCCGCCGCCGCCGCAGGTGCCGTCGAGAATCAGCGCACCCGGACGGGGAGCGAGCAGCTCGATCGTCTCAGCCGCAAGAACCGGGCGGTGGTAAGTGAAATCCTCCATTTGTGGCGCCTCCTCTTCGATGATCAACGGACCAGTCGCGAACCAAATGGCGCGTTCGAAAAGCAGTGCGTGCATGTCTCAAACAACGATCAAAGCCCGATCAAATCCGCGACGTGTTGGTAGGTGGCAGTCTCCGCCGCGTGCGCGAGTTTCCACTTCTCGAGGTTCCAAATCTCAAAACGGCGGCCGCCACCGAGAAGCGCGACCTCGTCCTGCAAGCCGAGCTCACGGCAGAGATCTTCGGGCAACACCAGCCGACCCTGTTTGTCGGCGGCGCCATGCTGCGCGCGGGCGTGAAATTGCCGAAGGAAAACCCGGCGATCGCGCGGCGCGACGTTCGGGTTTGACTCAGCCTGCGCGATCATCCGCGTGAACTCATCGGGCGACATGACGAGCAGGTATTGACCTTGCGGTTCCGGCACGATGATGAACTCCTCGGCGCTGCCGCGGCGCCACCGCGACGGAATCGTGAGACGATTTTTCTCGTCAATCGCGTGACGGAACTCGCCGGCGTAAATATTTTGGGGCTGAGAATCGGAGGCCATGCGCCGGGCGAGGAGGAATGAACCATTTCAATCCACTTCGACCCACTTGTAACCACTTCGCGTACCAAGGGTCAATGAAATAAATCCGAATTTGCCCCTCTTTTTACGGCGGCTACAGTCCAGCGTGTTCCCTCGTGTTTACGGGTTCCTGGCGCTCGTGTTTCTCGCGTTCGCGGCAACGGCTCATGGACAGGCCCAGAACCGCGATTTTGCGGACGCGAAACGTGTCACCGTTTCGCAAAATAATGACGGCTCCCGCACCACCTACGAGATCGACGGGCCCAACCGGAAGGAGATTGCAACGACAACCGGCGAGGACGGGAAAGTGAAGAGCAAGGTTCTCTACGATCTCGATGAAAATGGGCGTTTCGCGAAAGGTGAAATCTACGGGTTGGGTGATCAGCTCCGGTTCAAGACTACATATAAATATGATGCGTCAGGCCGGCTGGCGGAGGAGACGCAGCTCAGCAAAGAGGGCGCGCTGAGGAATAGGCTTGTCTATTCCTATGACGCGCTTTCCGGCAAACAGACCGGCTACGCGGTCTATGATGCCGCTGGCAAGCTTGTCGGGCAGAGCAAAACCTCCGGAGCTGCGACGCCGAACGACCCGCCGCCGCAGAAGAAGCGCTAGCTCGCTCGTCATCCTGAGCGAAGTCGAAGGACCCGCGTTAGCCGCTAGTGGATCTGCTTGCTATATCAACCGTGGTGCCACGGGGTCCCTCGGCTTTGCTCGGGATGACTGTTTAAACGCCATCGTCCATTTCGTCCCCGCAGCGCGCGCAGGCTTGCTCCCCGGAGCAAAGCCAGCTAAGAAGGTGTCGGATGATCGATTACATCCAGAAGGGTGGTCTGCTGATGTGGCCCATTCTGGTCTGCAGCATCATCTCGATCGCTGTTTTCGCTGAGCGCCTGCTCTACTTCCATCGCGCCACGATTCAGGTGGGCGAATTCCTCCAGGGTCTCTCGAATCTCATCGCGCGGCGCAATTTCGCTGAAGCGCTGCACGAGTCTGCAGGAACGCCGGGACCGGTCGCTCGCGTGATCCATTCCGCTATCATTCGGCACAACTCTCCGCGCGCCGAGCTCCGCGACATCGTGCAAGAAGCCGGCCAGCTCGAGGTGCCGAAGCTGGAGCGCTTCCTCGGAGTCCTCGCGACGATCGCATTTTTAACGCCCGTCCTCGGGGTGCTCGGGACCGTCGCCGGAATGATCGACGCGTTCGGTACGATCGCTTCGAACGGCGGCTACGCGACCGTGACGGAGCTGTCGTCTGGCGTTTACAAGAGCTTGCTCACAACGGCCGCCGGGCTCGTCGTCGCTGCGCCCACTTTCGTCGGCTACAGCTACCTCTCCGCTCGCGTGAATACCCTGATGCATGAGATGGAGCGCGCCGGGATCGAAGTCGTTCACATGCTGGACGATCAGGAGCCGATCAGTGATATCATCAGCTTCCAGCAACCCACCGCGCAGGCGGCTGGCAGCGAGCGTGACCGACGCATTGACCGGTAGCCCACTCGCCGCGTCGCAGCTCCGGCGTCGATGAAGCTCACTCGCACGCAGGAATTCCACTTCGGCTGGCTTGGCCTGGTCACGATGCTGAACATCGTGTTCCTCTTGATCTTCTTCGTGCTGCTCAGCTCGAATTTCGTGCTGCAGCCGGGAATCTCCGTCGCGCTTCCGCTCTCCCGGTTCAGCCTGGGACCGCAGGTCAATCCGCAGATCGTGAGCATCACCGGCGGTGCAGTCCCGGCGATCTACTTTCGCGACCAGAAAGTCGCGCTCGATCAACTTGGGCCATTGCTGGATAGCGCGAAACGCGATGGCCGCCCAATCATCATCAAAGCCGATCGGCTGACGCCGTACGAGCTCGTCATGTCGGTCACGAACGCCGCGCTCGAGCATGGCATCACGTCGGTTTCACTAGCGACGGCGCCGCCGCGATGAGAACCGCCGCAGTCTCGGACGCCGAGTTCACGCCGCTCTTCGACTGGAGCCCGCCGCGCCGGCGAAAGCTTTCGATCATGAGCTTCATCGCAGCGTCGGTCGCGCTGCATGCGCTTTGCTTTTACCTCTTCCAAGTCATCTACCCACCGACCGTTGCGCTGCTTCCCCCGCCCGCTCGCGTCACGTTGATCAATCCGGATTCCGATGAAGGGCGCCTCCTGCTCAGGTGGATCCAGGCCGAAGATCCCGCCGTTCTGTCGGCCACGCAGCGACCGCCCGATGTTGCGACCGTTCCCCTGCCGAACGCTGTTCACATTCCTTCCTACACCGGCAGAATCCCGGAGCTGCGGATGCCGTCATTAGAACCAACAGTGCCGCCGATCCCCAGTGCGCAACCTCCCGGTCCGGTGCCGCTGGCACGAACCGCTACGCCGCCGAAAACAGTAGCCGCGCCGACGACTCTGCGGTTCGGCAGCGAAACGGAGGCGCTCGGATCGCCGACGTCCCCCGCTTTGCGATTCGCTGCTTCGCGCGCCGACGTTCCCGCGGCGGCGGAGTTCCGTGTCGCGATCGCAACGACAGGCGCGGTGCGTTACTGCTTCCTGCAGAGTTCTTCAGGTGACGCCGCCCTCGACGGACAAGCCCGTGCCGCGATCATCTCGAGCCGTTTTCCACCGTCACAGGCCGATCCGTCGGATGTAGAAACGCAGCTCGTCTGGACCACCGTAACCGTGGAGTGGGGCAACGATCTCGCACCTCCGGCGCCGACCTTGACCGCCTCTCCAAAGCCGTGATTCGCGTCAGCCTGTCGGCATTGATCGCGATCTATCTGCTGGTTTTTCTTGCCGCCGTTTTCCTGCTCTGGATAGTGGGTGAGTGGAACCGCCGCCGACGCGAACGGCGGGCATTGCGGTATCGGCTACGCTGCGTGATCTGCGCCTGGGAGTTTGAAGACCGATCAACTGCTTTGCTTCCGCGGTGTCCGCGTTGCGGAAGCTTGAACGAACGTTTTAAACCGGAGCAAATTTAGTCATGGGAATGTGGATTGGTCGGAATCGGAAAGCGCGTGTCACCTACGGGTTCGACGAGATCGCGCTTGTGCCAGGGCGCATCACCATCAACCCGAACGAGGTCGACACGACCTGGCGCTTGCCGCGGCGGGACGCGGAGCCACTCGAGTTCAAAATTCCGATCCTCGCGAGCGCGATGGACGGCGTGGTGGACGTGAACTTCGCGGTCGAGATGAGCAAGCTCGGTGGTCTCGCGGTCTTGAATCTCGAAGGCGTCCAGACCCGTTACGAGAACCCGCAGGAAGTGCTGCAGCAGAACGTCGAGGCCGATAAATCTGAGGTCACCGGGCTACTGCAAAAGATCTACACGGAGCCGGTGCGCGAAGACTTGATCTCCGCTCGCGTCCGCGAAATGAAAGACAAAGGCGCGATCGCAGCCGTCAGCTCGATCCCGCAGAAGGCGGAGCGCCTCGGCGCAATCGCGCAGGAAGCTGGCGCGGACATTTTCGTAGTCCAGAGCACCGTCTCGACGGTGGAACACATCTCGACCGAGTACGAGTCGCTCAACCTGCGGAACTTCTGCAACAGCATGCGGATCCCTGTCATCGTCGGGAACACCGTCACCTACGACGTGACGCTCGCGATCATGGAATGCGGACCGGCCGCTGTTCTCATCGGCGTCGGTCCGGGCGCGGCCTGCACCTCGCGCGGCGTCCTCGGGCTGGGCGTGCCGCAGGTAACCGCGACCGTTGATTGCGCCGCGGCGCGCGACGCCTATTTCAAGAAGAGCTCGCGTTACGTGCCGATTTTGACCGATGGCGGCATGAGCAAAGGCGGCGACGTGTGCAAAGCATTCGCCTGCGGAGCGGATGCCGTGATGGTCGGCAGCGCTTTCGCGAAAGCATACGAAGCGCCGGGCAAAGGCTACCACTGGGGAATGGCCACCCCGCACGCGAATCTGCCGCGCGGCACGCGCATCAAGGTCGGCGCGACCGGCTCGCTAAAGCAGATCCTGTTTGGTCCCGCGGAAGTCGACGACGGCAGCCAAAACCTGGTTGGCGCGATCACCACCTGCATGGGCAACGTCGGTGCCTGCAACATTCCCGAATTCCAGCAAACCGAGATTATCATCGCGCCGTCGATCAAGACCGAAGGCAAGCTGTTCCAATCGCTGCAGAGCGTCGGGATGGGAACGCGGTAGGTCGCGGAGACGCTTCTTGGAGGCATAATCCGCCACACACGAGGCAGCTACATTCATCGTTGAATCTTCCCGCTCGACGTTGAACGTTCTCGCCTGCTCGCTGCTATGAACGATCGTAGAGTTGTCATCACAGGCCTAGGTGTCGTCACACCCGTGGGCAACGATCTCGCCACCTTTTGGGAGAGCCTCAAGAACGGCGTCAGCGGGATCACGCCGATCGACGCGTTCGACACCGCGCGCTACGACTGCCGCTTCGGCGGGCAGGTGCGGAACTTCGAGCCGAAGAACTACTTCAATAATCCCAAGGACGTGCGGCGCACCGACCGTTTCGCCCAGCTTGCCATGGCCGCCGCGAAGATGGCGATGACCGATGGCGGCGTGGATGTCGAAGCGTTAAACCGCGAGCGTTTCGGCGTCGTCGTGAGCAGCGGCATCGGTGGATTAAAAACGCTGGAAGACCAGCACAGCGCGCTCGTCGACCGGGGCCCGGACCGCGTCTCGCCCTTCACGATCCCAATGCTGATCAGCAACATGGCGAGCGGCCTCATCTCGATGGAATACGGCCTGCAAGGGCCAAATTTTTGCATCGTCACCGCCTGCGCGACGTCGAACAACGCGATCGGCGAGTCGTGGCGTATGATCAAGTTTGGCGATGCCGACATTTTTCTCGCCGGCGGCTCCGAGGCCTCGCTGATCCCGATCGGTATGGCCGCTTTTGCCTCGATGAAAGCGCTCAGCACACGGAACGACGACCCGCAACGCGCGTCACGTCCGTGGGATCGTGATCGCGATGGTTTCGTCATGAGCGAAGGCGCCGGTGTCGTCGTAGTAGAAGAGCTCGAGCACGCAAAAGCGCGCGGTGCTCGCATCTACTGCGAGCTCGCTGGCTATGGACTTTCGGCCGACGCACACCATATGACCGCCCCGCCGCCCGATGGAAGCGGCGCCGTTCGAGCGATGAACATGGCGCTCAAACATGCAAAAATTTGCCCGGAGCAGATTGATTACGTGAATGCTCACGCGACCTCGACGGGCCTCGGTGATCTTTGCGAAACGCGCGCGATCAAGACCGTCTTCGGCGAAAATGCGAAGAACGTTTCCATTAGCTCGACGAAATCGATGACCGGCCACCTGCTTGGCGGAGCTGGTGCCGTTGAGATGGCAGCCTGCGCACTCGCGATGCGCGACTCAGTGGTTCCACCGACGATCAACCTCGACAATCCCGACGAGGAGTGCGACCTCGACTACACACCGCACGTCGCGAAGGAGAAGAAGGTGCGCGTCGTGCTGAATAACTCCTTCGGATTCGGCGGGCATAATGCGACGCTCGTCGCAACCGAGTTTACCGGGTAGGCAGTATCTCTCTTCTGTAGCGGTGCTGTGTAAGCGCCGAACCGCTAACCCGAGCCGCGCCTCCCTGGCGGTGACACGCCGCGCGGCGTCGCCGCTACTCGGCAAAGAGCGGCGTCGATGTAATATCCGACGCCTCAAACGAGAAGCCGTGACCGTCACGCGGCAGGCCGTTCAAAAGCGCAGCAACGCTTTGCGCAGTGCTCGACGAATAGAACCGCACCAACCCAACGGTCGTCCGCCGACCGAACACCGTGATCATGATCGTGTCGTCATCGACCGAGTTCATGAAAATGTGATTGCCGTTACCCTGGTGATAGAGCGCGTTGAACTCCACTTCGCCAATGCGGCGCGCGAGCTCTTTCGTTGCCGCGAATGATCCCGCGGCCAGCGCCGCGATAATCGTCACATCCATCACGGTCATGTCGCCGAATTGCGAGATCACATTACCACCGCGATCGATCACGACCGTGAGGTCGGCTTCGGCCTTGGTAAGGAAATCTGCGAGAACGCCGTCGAGCGTCGCTACGTTTTCAATCGTCAGGCAGGGAATCGCGTTCATACGGCAGCTTGTTGTTTATGAGCCATTGGGTTTTCCATCGGGATCGCAACCTGGGGCACAGCCGCCTTCGGTGCGTCGCTCTGTTTGCTGAATTTGTGGAGCAAGATCTGCGACACCGCGTTGAGTGACGCGAAGACGTTCTGGCCGGTGCTTGAGACCACTTCGAAGCTCTGCACGCGCTTCTTTCGGTTGTTCAGCACGTACTCGAGGTAGTTGACCGGCGCGACGTTTTCGAGGTCGCGCTTGTTGTACTGAATGACGTACGGAATTTCGTCTAACGAGATGTTCTGCTTCGCGAGATTCTCCTCGAGGTTCTTAAAGCTCTCGACGTTCTCCTCCATCTTTTCCCACTGCGAGTCGGCCACGAAAACAACGCCGTCGACGCTGCGCAAAACAAGCTGCCGCGTTGCATTGTAGATCACCTGACCAGGCACGGTATACAGCTGGAATTTCGTCACGAAGCCTTTGATGACGACCGCGTTCAACGGCAGGAAATCGAAGAACAAAGTGCGATCAGCGGCCGTCGCGAGAGAGACAAGGTCGCCGCGGTTCTCGGGGTTAATCCGCTGGTGGATGTAGCCGAGATTGGTCGTTTTACCGCAGAGTGCGGGGCCGTAATAAACGATCTTAAACTGAATCTCGCGACTCGCGTAGTTGATGATGGACATGGGAGAAGTGGTCTTAGGCGGGATGCGAATATTGGCGTGAAAGTTCCTGCACCGTCAGCCCGAGCTGGTCGCGAACTTCGACGGCCAGCTGTTCCTTCCCGTGCAGTGCCGCGAGGCAGAGATTGTCGTGCATGAAAAATGTGATCGCCGCTTTTGCACAGGACAGCGTCATGCCGCGCAGCGCGCCGAGCTTCGTCTCGACCATGTGGTTGTCGATTCGTTGCAGGAGTGACGGCGCCATTGCGCAAAGCCCATCCGCGTCATAATCGGCCGGCAGGTTGCCCGCGAGGCTGAGGCCGTCGCTGAACATAATCGCGCAACCTTCCACACCATCCAGCTTGCCGACGTGCATCACGACCGTCTTCGCGTCGAGTTCGTCGTCGGTCTTGAATGCAGCTTGTAACGGCGTGCGTTCACCAGCCTTCGGCTTTTCCAATGGCGCGGGCACGGAGATCTCTGCTGGGGTGACATCAGCTGGTGGCAGCGACATCGCGATCGGCGACGGCGGCTCCGGCTCTGGCGCCACGGTCTGCTTCGCTACCGGTGTTGCCGCAACCTTCAGGCGCTTCGCATCTTCAGCGGCCTTGGCCGAAAACGGCGTATCGAAGTTCGCACCCTTCTCCTGCTCTTCCTGGTCGTCGCGCATCCGCAAAGACGAGGCAGGCAAATTCTTTAGCACGTCCTGGAGCGGCAGCGAAACCGGCGCGCCAGTCGCGGCGGCGTCGAAAAGGCTGCCGTACTTTGTCGGCAACGCTGCTGCGAAAGCCTCGGGTGTTACTGAAACTCGACCGCCGACGAGCTGCGGCTCAATCTTCGAGAATGGAAACTCGACTCGTGCATCCGTCGCGACCTCATCAATGTCGCCGATCAGCTGCATCGGCGGGAGCGTCTCAAGAATCGCGCGCAACGGCAGCGTGATCATCAATTCGCCGGGCGTTCCATTTAGCTGCACGCCACGCACTGCAGCGGGCGCGGGGCCTCTTGCCGCATCGGCGGCCATGCTGGCTTTCGTCATCCACGGCTCGCGGACCGGGCGCGCCTCTTCGGATGGCGCGCTGACCTTAAACGGAATCCGAGTCGGCGTGGCTGGTAAACTAGTCGGAACGGACGGCCCGCTTGAGGCTGGAACTCGCTCAGGTGCAGGCGCGCCCGTTCCGTTCGGTGTGAGTTTGAAAGGGATCCGCGTCAGCGCTGGCGGCGGTGTTGGTGCTTCGGCAGTGCCATTGGAACCACCTTGGCCGGCGCCAGCCGCACGCATCGCAAACGGTTTCGATGCTCCGTTCGTGGACGGCGTCACCGCACGCTCTGCGGCGGCAGGTTCGGGCTCCGCTGCCGCGAGCGATTCAGCAGTCGCAGGCTCCATGCGCACGTCCGGCAATTCTTCGACGTCACCAAGTTCCGCTGGCGTGCCGAAACGTTCGCTGTCTTCCAGCGTCACTTTCAGGAACGGCGTCTCGACCTGCGGAACTGCGGTTGCACGCTGCTGATCAGTCCGCGTTTGCAGATTGCTGAACTGCTCGAGCACCACCGAGAATGGCAGCGATACCTGCTCCGGATCAGTCGGCGAAATTTCCCGCGTGAAAACCTCTGGCACCTGCTGGTAAAGAGTCGCGATCGAGACCGCCGGGCGCCCATTCGCCATCCCGCGTTCGAGCTCCGACGCCTTCAGCAACACCCGCCGCTCAGAGTCGCCGTTCTCCGGCGGCCGCACGAGACCAGCCGGCATGTGCCGCACCACGTCGGCCAAATCCAGAGTCACCGTCCGTTCGACATTCGGCTCCAGCGCGAGCACCACGGCTGGCGGCAAAGGCGCGGGCCGCGCGGGCGCAGGGGTGTTCATCGACACCATCTTCACGGGCGACGGCCCCGACCCGTTCGGCGTTGGTGCGAAAGCTGGCGAAGGTTCAGGCGTCGGCGCCGATGCCGGCGGAGCATTCCGCGTTGCGCTCGGCATCACCGTCTTGCTCATCCGCTCGCCCGCGGCTTTCGCTGGCGGTGCCATCGGCGCAGGTGCAGCCGCGGCTTCTGCCTTCGGTTTCTTCTTAAAATAACTCAGGAATGGAATCGCCATCTCTTTAATGATCCTCTGCCGTGACGCGCCACACTTCTTCCAGCGTCGTGATGCCTTCTAATGCCTTGTCGATGCCGACCATCCGGAGCGTTTTCATGCCTTCGCTGATCGCCTGGTTCTTCACCACCGCGGAGGAAGCGCGCTTCACAATCAGCCGGCGAATCGACTCGCTCACCGGCAGCGCTTCGATGATCGCCGCGCGGCCGATGTAGCCGCGGCCTTTACAACGGTCGCAGCCACTGCCGTGATAAAACACGGCGCCTTCTTCCGGGGAGAATCCGAGCTGCGTCAGCAGTTCCGGCTCCGGGATAAATTCCTCGCGGCAATTCGTGCAGATCCGGCGGACGAGACGTTGCGCGCACGCCATAATGACCGAGCTCGAGATTAGGAACGGCTCGATGCCCATGTCGTCGAGTCGCGTGATCGCGCCGGCGGCGTCGTTCGTGTGCAAAGTCGAGAGCACCTGGTGGCCCGTGAGCGCCGCTTTCACTGCGATGTCCGCAGTTTCATTGTCGCGAATTTCACCGACCATCACGATGTCCGGATCCTGACGAAGGATCGAACGCAGCGCCGTCGAGAAATCGAGACCGATATCCGCACGGACCGCCACCTGGTTGATACCCGCGAGCTCATACTCGATCGGGTCTTCGACCGTCACGATGTTGTATTGCGGGTTATTGAGCTCCTGCAGAACGGAGTAAAGCGTCGTCGTTTTACCGGAACCAGTCGGGCCGGTAACGAGGATCATTCCATGCGGCGCATCGATCGCGCGCTTGAATTTATCGAGCGTCGCCTGATCCATCCCCATCTCATTGATGGAGCCGGTCAGTGCGCTCTTATCGAGAATACGAATAACGATTTTCTCGCCATGCGAGGTCGGCAGAATCGAGATACGAAGATCGACTTCCTTGCCGGAAACTTTGATCCGGAAACGACCGTCCTGCGGCACGCGCCGCTCCGCGATGTTTAGACCTGCGAGAATCTTAATACGCGACGTGATCGCGAGCTGCAGCGCCTTCGGGGGAGATTCCGCCTGGATCAACTCGCCATCGATGCGGTAGCGCAATTTCAGCGAACGTTGAAACGGCTCGATGTGAATATCCGAAGCCTTTTCCTTCAGCGCCTGCACCAGGATCAGGTTCACGATCTTGATGACCGGCGCGTCGTCGGAATCATGCGCGAGACGATCGAGATCAATCTCTTCGTTGTTCTGCTTCGCTTCGACTTCGACATCGGCGGCTGCAGCGGCGGCCGCGTCTTCGGCGACGCGCTTCATCACTTCCGACATCTTCGCGCCGCCGTGATGCGTGCCCGAGAGAGCGTCGATGACTTCCTTTTCGGTTGCGATCATCGGCACCACGTCCAGCTGGACGCGGCGCTTTACATCGTCGACCGCGAGCACGTTCGTCGGGTCCGCCATCGCGACGAACAGCTTCCCGTTCAAGCGCGCGATCGGAACCAGCTTATTCGCCTTCGCCATGTCGCGCGGGACGAGATTCATGATCTCCTCCGGCACGCGCAGCTTCGATAAATTGATCGGCGGCGTGTTCAGGCAACGGCCCATGCTAAACGCCATGTCCTGATCCGTGACGAATTGCTTATCCGTCAGGATCTTGAGCAGCCGCCCGCCTTCGCGCTGCTGGATCGTGGTCGCTTCTTCGAGCTGATTCGGCAGCAACAGACCGTCCTCGATCAGGACGTCCGCAATCCGTTCCGCGAAAGATTTGCTTCTCATCGCAATCACGCTGCAACACGGCCCTCCAGCCGGTAGATATCCTGCAAGCTCTTGATGATCGCCGCGGGGCGCGCCAGATACCACGACACCGTGTAATCGAGCGATTGCTGCACCGCCTCACGTCCCGCGACGTCGAACGGATTACAGCACGCCACCATGATCGTGCGGCTGATCAGATCGAACGGCACAAACAGCCGGCCGAGGGTCAGATTTTCAGGTAGCATCCGCGCCACCTGTCGATCGACGTCGTAATATTCCAGCGGCACATACGCGAACTTCGTCCGGTCGATTAACTGCGAGAGCGCCTTGTCCAGCTTGTCCGTGTCCTCGCCGCAGATCTTATCGAGCAGCGACGTGCCGAGCGCCTGCCCGGTGAGATGTTCGTTCAACGCGGCGACTTCGCGCTGCGCCGTCTTCACCTCTTCCTCCGCGAAGAGCTGCTGCATGATTAAAAATTTCGCGAGCTGCTCATCGCCACGCTCCTGCAGCTCCACCGAGCCGCGCTTCGCGCTCATGTCGAGCAAGGCGCCCGCCGCTGCCGGATGGCTGCTCCCGTTACCGTTCAGATGCGGCGCGATCGTCAGGCCATTCATCGCCCCGGCCGTCACCATCGAATGGCCGGCGGCCTGCAGCCGCGACTCGATTTCACCCAGCATCGCCAAGATCTCCGGCGAATTCGGTTCCTTCAAGAGAACGACTTCGCACTCCTGCATCGCCAGCGTGTAAGAGCCGACGTTGAAATATGCCTCCGCAAGTTTGCGAGAGATGCGGAGAGATTCCTCCGGCTGGCTCACCTTCGTGTAAGCGTCCTTCAGGATCTCGAGGGATTGATAATCGTCTGGCTGTGTTTGAGTAATGACCTCAAACATCTCGATCGTCTGAACGATCTGATTATGCTCCTCCTGCGATAACGTGTGTTCCAGCACAGCGAGGGCTTAAAAGCTAGAAGCATGCCCTCCCGCCTCCGCACCCGAAATACTCCGTAATTCGCGCAGCCCTCTTCTGTAGCTGCCGACGCGCCGCCTGCGGCCTCCTCGTCATTCTCCCGTAGCGGCCACCGTGTCGGCGGCATTCCTTCTTCTGTAGCGGCGGTTTACAACCGCCGACCTCCTCTAATCCAGCGGCGCGACCACGCCTTTTCTCCACCAATCGCCTCCGAACAACAATTCGAAGAAGATGGAGCGTTACATCGGGTGCCGCGGTACCGTAAATTGCCCCTCTGCGACGCTTCGCTTCTCCGCTCCGTTGAACTCCCCCGCCCGATTCCCGTCGCCGCGCCGCACCGCTGCGTCCGCCTTCACCCTCCTCGAGCTGATGGTCGCGATCGGAATCATGGCGATCATTATGACACTCGTGGTTCCCGCGGTTAAGGGCATCAACGGCAGCCGCGGATTGACCCGCGGGATCAATGATGTCTCCGGTATTCTAGAACTTGCCCGCGCTGAAGCGATGGCGACTCGTAGCTACGTCTATGTTGGCTTCGCAAATACGACGAACTCTGACGGTAACTCCGAACTTCGCATTGGCGCCGTCATTTCGATTGATGGTAGCTCTAGTACCGCGGCTTCGAACCTTCGCGCAGTCTCCAAGCTTTCGAAGATCGCGAACGTCCGGATGACGGACTACAACAGCCTCCCACAGGTCGTGAAATCCGCCGCCGACACCAGCTTACAAACTAGCGCGGATTACGTTATCAACTTCACGCCGCAAACCAGCTACCTTCAAGGCAAGTTCAACGACAGGTCGCTCGACACCTGCCCGACACTGGCGATTGCGCCTCAGGGAGAAGTGCTCAACTTATATAGCCCCACGGTTTTCTTTCGCACGACAAGTTCAGTCGGATTGGTACCGACACATGGCACCAACCCGGTCACCACAGACGGAGCTATTGTCAGCTACTACGGAGGCACTGGACAGCTTCGGGTCACGCGCCCGCTCTAATGCAGCCTCGAGTCTACACGGTCAGGCTCGCGACAGTTGTCTCGTCGTCGGTAGCAGCCTTCTCTTTGGTCGAAGCAACCTTTGCTCTGGGCGTTATGGGATTCGCTCTGATTGCGATACTAGGTCTCCTTCCAACGGGCATAAACACGCAACGCGCTTCGCAGGAGCAGGCGCTAGCGACTGCTGCGCTCAACATGGTTGCTTCAGGCGATGAATCGCTCCGCTTTGTAGCAGGTCAAGCAAACCCAACATGGAATTTCCCCAATTACTTCTCTGACGATGCTGACCCAAGTACAAACCCGACGCAGGTCTCGGTTGGACAGGCCGCATGGAACCTGACGTTTTTCCTGGATGACAGCGGCATGATCGTTCCGGCCGGAGATACGACGACGCACAAGCGGCAAACCCTCTACGTCAAAATATACCCGCCACAGGTGCTCGGGCAGCCGGTGCGCATCTACGGTGCCGTCGCATGGCCGTATCGGCCCAGCGACACCAGAAATATGACGCCCGACAAGCTCGCTGGACGCGACGGATTTATAGACGCCATGATCGCCGCCGTGCCCAAGACCTCGTCGTAATGGTCGACGATGCAATGACTTCAGCCCAGCGGTCGAAGCGCAGAGGACTAGCCGCATTCACGCTAGTTGAAATGCTGGTGTCCACGGCGGTGCTCGCACTCCTGTTAGTTCTGATGATGCGAATCCTCACTGGCACGAATGCCACGATCGTCGCGTCGAATAAGCAGATGGATACTGCCTCACTCGCCCGCATTGCTCTTGATCGCTTTGGCAATGATTTCGCTGGAGCAATTCTCGATAATGGCGCAACGGCTTTGTCATACAGCGACGCTAGTGCATCGGGCAACTCAGCGATTGCTTTCGCTTGTACGTCACGAGCACGTGGCCCTTCAGGACAACCGCAACCGGGGACTTGGGAGACGGACACTCGCGGTGCGTTCGTGGGGTACAAAATCACTCCAGCCACACAAAACATTGGCGGCGGCACGTCGCAGGCGATTCCCTCACTCAACCGAGGAGATGGTCGACTGACCTGTAGCGTCCAGGCGATCGCCTCCAAGGCATCCGCGAATTTTTGGGACGTGTTCGGAACCGGCAATGCCAGAATTCCAAACGATCTCACAGTCAACCCTGCGGCCAACACCGCCATTCCGCCGACGCGGCCGGACGAACAGGTTTTAAACTGGCAGGTCATCGCATCGGGCATTTTCCGACTCCATATCAGTTTCGCACTCGACGACGGAACGATTGTCCAAACACCTCCGGCGTATAAAAACTTCTTCGTGAACGCGGGGCCTGGGGGCTGCGTGCCGATTGCGTTCTCGAAAGCTACGTCAGCTGATGCTAGCCAGCGATTCGTTAAAGGCCTGATCGTCGGCATAGCTGGCTTCGATGAGAGCACGCGAAACTTGAGCTACGGCAACGATAATAACTTTTGGACCACGATCGGCGGCCAGATCGTGCGGCCCACGGCCGCCCGGCAGGTCCCGCTGACCGTATGGAATCAAAATCTGCCTAACATCACGTTCGGACCGGCACGGCAAAATCTGCGGACGTATCAGCGATTCTTCAGCCTCACCCTGTGATAAAGCGCCGCTCAATACATGACAACGGCGTGGTGCTCGTCATCACGCTTGCGCTGCTAGCACTCGTGACTTTTGCAGTTGTTGCCTATTTCTCCCGCGCCGTGACCAACCGCCGTGTTGAGAGCGCCTCCTCAGCCGCGGTCGATGCGGATATTCTCGCGCGGGCAAGTGTTCAAATGATTCTCTCTGACGTAGAAGCCGAGATAGTCGGCGGTTCTGCCGCCACGAACGCCTCACCCGCTATCTACACGCCAAAGACGCCACAGCAGATGGTCCCGTCGCGCGTACTCGCAACGAATGCGATGGCTACAGATTCGAACTTCAACGCTCTCGTCAAGCAATCGACCGGTAGGTTCTTTCCGAGCGCTGGCTACTCCCGGGCCCCACTGATAACGAGTGACACCGGCGTCACCACCTCAACCGTGTCGGCCGACAATCGGGTGATAAGTTCAACGCGGTGGAATGCCCCTGCCTTGAACGTCGGCGGCTTTTCTGCAACCGGTCAACTGCCTCACTGGATCAACGTAGATCGCACAGGCATTGCGGCGACTCAGACGCAATGGAGTAGCGCGTTGCGCGACTACACGCCCGGCAATGATAGCGCTGTGATCGGCCGCTTCGCGTTCAATGTCTATGATGTTGGCGGCCTGCTAGACGCGAACGTTGCCGGATACCCCATTTTCTCCACCGCGTTAACTTCGTCGGACATTCAGACCTTGAAGTCGACTCAGACAGGAGCGGCCCTGTTCGAGGGAGCAAATGCCATCATCCCGGATTTCGACTCAAACCGGCAGACCGCATTAGTGACAAACTGGCGTTTCAACTCTAACAGCGCGAGTAACTTTTTCTCGGATTTTATGTCAAAGACGACGCTCCCGAGCACAACCATAAGCCCGACATTCGCCGACTCTGGTTTCATGCGTCCTACGGTCCGCAGCGCGACCCAATCGAATACGATAGCTTATACCCGCGAAGACCTGATCAGGATGACGACGACATCCTCAGCGTATCTTACGACAAATTCGCTTCCTTACTTAACGCATTTCAGTCGCGAGTTAAACGCACCTTCGTGGAGCCCGACCACGCCGACCGGAAGCACGATCGACTATGCTGCTCAGGCAGACCAAGCGAATGCGGTTAACCGAAACATCCCGAACGTGAGGGTTACGACGCCGTTTATACGAGCCGATGGAACCCAAGCGAGGGTTGGCGAGCCTCTGCTCAAAAATCGATTCCCGCTGAGACGGTTGGATGGAATCGGCACCAGCGGGGTTAACTCCAGCGCTGGCACATTCCCGGTTATGGTTGCCGGCGTACTGCAATACCCAACCACCACGACGGTGCAGCGCGACACCGGATTGATTTGGAACACCGGCCAAAACCGATGGGACTACGTCGGTGCCACCGGTGCCACCGTGCAAGCATCAATTCTGAGGCTGGATCAAGTCGCTGCAGCTGGCCGTGAGCCGAACTTCTTTGAGATTCTGAAAGCCTTTATCTTAAGCGGGTCGATTGGTCTCGGTTCAGATAATAGCGGGACGGGACGGACATTCGTGAACGCCGAAATGCGCTACTATCAGGCGCCACTCAGCAGCGATTCCCAAGTCATTCAGATCGGCGCGAACATCATTGATCAATGGGACGCGGATAAGAATCCGACGAGCATTTACTTCAACACCGATGAAATCGCCGGTGTAGAGAACCTTCCATATCTGCAAAAGCTGCTCTTCAAACCGCGTTGGACGTCAGGCACCGCTTTCGCCGCATGGCTCGTGCCTTCGTTTTGGACCTCGCCTCAGAATGCGGTCCCGGTGAACAGCTCTTCGACCTCGCCTAACACGCCGACTTCGACCATTCCCGCTGTGAGGCTCGTGATGACTTCCGGAACTGCGGCAGCGGCAGTACAAACTACTGGCGGCGGGATTACCGCGGTATCCAGTATTGTTTCGGGCAGCGCAACGCAACCTCTCCTTCAGCTTCCGAGTGGAACCGCATACGGCCCGACGCCAGATGCAGCTCAGAGTTTCGTCACACGCGCATTGTTCAGTTCCGACGGAAATTCGCGTCTAGGAATTACGTTCACCTTCCCGTCCATGGGAGGAGCTACTAAAGCGACTACCAGCCGAGCTTACCCAATCATCAGTAACGCCAGCTTCGAGATGCAGGCGCAGATTGGTAGTTCGACCGGTCCTTGGAAAACTTACCAGAGGTGGACGGGTTGTACCGTCAATACGCCAGCCGTGACGGCAGCTTGTGACACCTCAGCCTCTCTCGATTGGGGCAGCACAACAATCTACGACCCTGAGTTCGTAGTCCTCGATCCTCGGACAAGCCGCTTCGGGGTTTGGGAGACACATGCCTCCGGAACGACCGACGCTTATGATTACACGCACGGCTACAACGAAACACTCGACCGGGTCGTAAGC
Organism: Chthoniobacterales bacterium; assembly: GCA_046262215.1. Classification (GTDB taxonomy): domain Bacteria; phylum Verrucomicrobiota; class Verrucomicrobiia; order Chthoniobacterales; family UBA10450; genus JACCTI01. The sequence continues at coordinate 45,946 of JBHENE010000185.1, forward strand.
GGAGGAGCACCCGCGAGCAATTTCCAACCGATCAGTAGTTTCGGACCGCAGGGCACCCACTTCGCGGGCGTAGGACCTCAAATGGCTAACAACGGCGCAGCATTAACAACCGCGTTTTATTCCGATCTTGATGGAGTGCGACGCGCTGGAGACGCTCTGAACTCTGGCGATACGTCCGCGATCCTTCCCGGGAATTTCGGCGATCGTCCGCCGACCTTAAGCCGGTCAACACGAACCGTCGCGGAACTCGGAACGGTTTCTCGTGACCAGCCGTACAAGACCCTGAATTTTAGCACCTCCAGCTCCGGCGACGCTGGCCTGCTGGACGCCTTCACCATCTTTGAGCCCAATTCAATCTTCCGTTCCGACATCACGGCCGGAAAGATATCACTGAACACACGGCAAGCTCCGGTGCTTGCGGCGGTCTTATCAGGAATTTCTACGGTCACCACCGGCGCGACAACCATGCCAGCGATCACAGCGGCGCAGCGCAATGCGATAGCGACGGCTTTGATAAACATGACCTCAGCGCAGCCCATGCTCAACAAAAGCGAGTTGGTCACGAGACTGGCTGCGGATAACTCGGTTACCAGCCTCGGCAGTAAGGAGGCACGCGAAGCTGTGATCCGGGCCCTTTCAGACGTCGGCCAGACGCGCACGTGGAATTTGATGGTGGACGTAGTAGCGCAAGCTGGCCGCTATGGGACCAACGCCTCCTCACTCGACCAATTCATCGTTCAAGGCGAGAAGCGCTACTGGCTCCACGTCGCTATCGACCGCTTCACCGGCGAGCTGATTGATCAGCAGTTGGAAGCTGTTTACGAATGAGTTGGGTCATCTGACGCGGATCACATGTAGTCTGCCGCGACTGCGGAGTTTACGCGCTACTCCGCACCAGTAAGTGAAATAGTAACCGAGCACGCCTGCTCCTATCGCCAGGGATCCGGCGGCGCCCGCGTGGGCGAGCCATGAGCCGGCAGCTCCTGCTTGGTGCCAGGCGTGCCATGCTCGCCAGAAGCCGTAAAGCAGGCGTACGGTGACTACTAACGTGATGAGGAGGACAAGGATTCGCGGAGGTGTGTAGTGCAGACCGCGAGCCGTTGGTTCCCAGCGCGTGAGTCTTAGGCCGACAAAGCCGAGCAGAATTCCGCAAACGAGGCCGCCGAACGAATAGAGCAGTGCGTTAGGAGCCCAGAAGTTCGCGAATGACGCGGCGATCAGGAAGATGAAGGCTGAGAGGCTGAGCCCGAACACGTTCAACGAGGCAACCCATGGTCGTCCCATCCGCCGCGCGGTGCCACTGCGGTAACGCTGCACGATCGAGAAGGGCAGCAGAATGACGAACGCGTACGGCAGAAGCAGCACGACTGCGATCAGGAAGAGCGACACGCGCTTGAGTTAGCTCGCGGCTATCTGTAAATCCAGTATTAGAAGAACGGCGGGGATTGCGCGGGCTGACCCCGCGCTAAGGAGCCATCTCGGCGAGGAGTCGTTTCGCGATCGAGGGT